>NZ_JAGXFK010000013.1 GCF_024637375.1 Sediminimonas sp.
CAACGGCGGTCTTCATGTTCGGGCTCGCCTGGTATTCGCTCCAGTACATGCTGACGCAGTATGGCCGCGGCCGGGTGCTGTCGTCGCTGCAGCTTCCGGTGTGGATCATCCTCGTATGGGTGCCGGTCGGCTTCTTCATGACCGGTTTGCAATACGCGCTGACCGCCATCAAGAACATGATCGAGAAGGACATCTACCTCTCGACCAACGTGCTCGAGGGCTACAGCGACGACGAGACGGAGGTCTGAGGCCAAGCCATGGCATGGACAATCTTCTCCGTCATGATCATCCTTCTGCTGCTCGGATTCCCGATGATGATCCCGCTCATCGTCGGCGCTTTTGTCGGCTTCTACTGGATGTTCGGCGGCTTCGGGCAGCTCGAGACCATGGTGCAGCAGATGGTGGCCGGCATCCGGCCGGCCTCGCTGATCGCCGTTCCCATGTTCATCTTCGCCGCCGACATCATGACCCGCGGCCAGTCGGCGGGCCGGCTGATCGACCTCGTCATGAGCTTCGTCGGCCACCTGCGCGGCGGCCTTGCGATCTCGACCGCCGCGGCCTGCACCATGTTCGGCGCCGTCTCGGGCTCGACCCAGGCCACCGTCGTCGCCGTCGGCACGCCGCTGCGCCCGCGCATGCTCAAGGCCGGCTACAAGGACAGCTTCGTTCTGGCGCTGATCGTGAACTCGTCGGATATCGCCTTTCTGATCCCGCCGTCGATCGGGATGATCATCTACGGCGTCGTCTCGAACACCTCGATTTCTGAACTGTTCATCGCCGGGGTCGGGCCAGGGCTGCTGATCCTGGTGCTGTTCTCGTTCTATTCGTGGATCTACGCGGTACGCAACAACGTGCCCACCGAACCCAAGACAAGCTGGTCCGAGCGCCTGACCGCACTGCGCAAGGCGCTGTGGCCGCTGGGCTTTCCGCTGATCATCATCGGCGGCATCTACGGCGGCATCTTCTCGCCCACCGAGGCGGCGGCGGCCTGCGTGCTTTACGCGCTGGTGCTGGAGACCATCGTGTTCCGTACCCTGAACTGGGGCGACGTCTACGACACCGCGAAATCCACCGGTCTGATCACTGCGGTGGTGTTCATCCTGGTGGGCGCCGGCGCGGCGTTTTCCTGGGTGATATCGTTCGCGCAGATCCCGCAAGCCATCCTGAGCGGCATCGGCATCGATCAGATGGGTCAGATCGGGGTGCTGTTCGTGATCTCGATCGCCTTCTTCATCGGGTGCATGTTCGTCGACCCGATCGTGGTGATCCTGGTGATGGTGCCGATCTTCGCGCCGGTGGTCAACGCGGTGGGGCTGGACCCTGTGCTTGTCGGCGTGGTGATCACGCTGCAGGTTGCCATCGGATCGGCAACGCCGCCGTTCGGTTGCGACATCTTCACCGCAATCGCGGTGTTCAAGCGGCCCTACATGGACGTGATCCGCGGCACGCCGCCGTTCATCTTCATCCTGCTGTCGGTGTCTGTGGCACTGATCTACTTCCCGCAGATCGCCCTGTTCCTGCGTGATCTGGCCTTCGCCAAATAGATAGGAGCACCTGATGTTCAAGAACATTCTCGTTCCCTTCGACGGGTCCGTGGGCGGCGAACAGGCGCTCTTGAAAGCGGCCGAACTTGCCAAGCTGTGCAAGGCCGAGGTCCTCGTGCTGACGGTGTTCCGCCATCACTCGATGCTGGAGGCGTCGTTTTCCATGGTCCGTGCCAGCGAGCCGGGCAACATGGACGACATCATGCGCGAGCACGCCCGCGAAGTGGCCGAACACGGCAAGAAGCTTGTCCTGGAGGCGGGTGCCGACAAATGCCGCGCCTTCGTCAAGCCCGGCCAGCCGGCGCGCACCATCGTCGGCTTCGCCAAGGAGCACGGCGCCGACCTGATCGTCATCGGCAGTCGCGGCATGGGCTCGGTCGAGGGCTACCTGCTGGGCAGCGTGTCGCACAAGGTGACGGGGCTGTCGGCGGTTCCGGTACTGGTCATCTGAGGCGCCCACACCCGCCCGGCGCACCGGCGCCGGGCCGGGGTCAGGCCCGTTCCTTGGGCGGCGTTGCGGCGGGGTCGTGGCCGTCGTCGCGCTTCATCCGGTCCAGCTCGTTGAGCAGGTCAAGCAGCATGTCCAGCCGCTCGGAGCCGAAATTCTCGCGCATCCAGCGGTTCAGGCGGCGGCTTTCCTCCAGGTTGTCGCGGATAACCTTGCGCCCGGCCTCGGTGATGGAAATGCACTGCTTGCGCCGGTCGGTGGGATGCGGCGCGCGCGTGATCAGCCCCTTGGCCACCAGCGTGTGCATGATCCGCGTCAGGCTGGGCAGCAACAGGCAGGAGCGATCCGCGATCTCGGTCGGATCGAGCGTGCCGCATTCGTCAAGCACCCGAAGCACCCGCCACTGCTGCTCGGTGACGCCGACATCGGCCAGCATCTGCCGGATCGGGCCCATCACCCGTTCGCACGCGCGCAGCAGCGCGATGGGGAGCGAGCGATCTGTCTCGGGGGCGTCTGCCTTGTCCACTTCCATGATTCTTGTCTAACTCGCGCAACCGCCGGCAGGCAATACGAATAACTGACGCAGGCAGCTCTATCGTCAGGCCCCGGCGCCCTCGCGTGTCACTGCGCCGGGTCTCACCGCTTCATGCCGCAAACCCCGCGTCGCGCCAGCGCGCGGCCAGGCGCGCGGCTTCCGCCGCCAGCCCGTAGGGCGCATTGACCACGAACAGCCCCGATCCAACCATGCGGTGCCCGGCGCGCACCGGCGGAAACCGCAGTTCGTGACGCACCGCGCCGGGCAGGCCGAGGGCCTCCAGCGCAGTCAGCATCGGGCCATGCGGCGCCCCGGTCAGGATCGGGTACCACAGGCATATGACGCCAACGTTCCACTTGCGATTGAGCCGCGCGATCTGCCCCGGGATGGTGTCGTAATCGGCCTTCACCTCGTAGCTCGGGTCGATCAGCATCAGCCCGCGCCGCGGTGTCGGTGGGCACAGGCTGTGCACCATGTCGAACCCATCGCGCCGATGCACGCGCACGTCATGGGGCGACATCGCATGGGCCAGCGCGGCGTGTTCCTGCGGGTGCAGTTCGGCCAGCTCTGCCCGGTCGCCCTGGCGCAGCAGGGTCGCCGCCAGCAGCGGAGACCCGGCATAGGCACGCCCCCCGTGCGCAGCGCGCACCGCCGACAGCGCCGCCCTGTAGGGGTGCTCGGGGTTCACCACGCCGGCATCCAGCGCCCGGCTCACCCCGGCCGCCGCCTCGCCGGTGCGCCGTGCCTCGGGCGCATCGAGGTCGTATAGCCCGCGCCCGGCATGGGTTTCGAGGTAGGTCATCGGCTTGGGCTTGGCGGTCATGTAGCCCAGCATCCAGCACAGCAAGGCGTGCTTGTGCACATCGGCCGGGTTACCCGCGTGGTAGATATGTTGATAGGACAGCATCCCGCCTCATTACGCAGGGTCTGGCCGATACGCAACGCGCAGCACAACTACCAGGGGGGTGATTCCGCCGGGCTGAGGAGAAGGCAAATATCACCGCCGGGATCACCCGACCAAAGGTCCGGCGCTCGCCCGCGTCTGCGCGGAATGGCGCCTATTTGCCCCACCACGCCCCTTTCGCTCTGCGCGTGTCAGCCCTATAAGGACATCCGGCCCCGGCGCAGCGCGCGCGGGCCTTGCGATTTGCACACGGGATGGAGACTCCATGTCGATCTTCGATAAGATGCCGGGCCTGTTCTCGTCGGACATGGCGATTGACCTCGGCACCGCCAACACGCTGGTCTACGTCAAGGGCCGCGGCATTATCCTGTCGGAGCCTTCCGTGGTCGCCTACCACGTCAAGGACGGGGTCAAGAAGGTGCTCGCGGTGGGCGAGGACGCCAAGCTGATGCTGGGCCGCACGCCGGGCAGCATCGAGGCCATCCGCCCGATGCGCGACGGGGTCATCGCCGATTTCGACACCGCCGAGGAGATGATCAAGCATTTCATCCGCAAGGTGCACAAGCGCTCGACCTTCTCCAAGCCCAAGATCATCGTCTGCGTGCCCCAGGGCGCCACCCCGGTGGAAAAGCGCGCCATCCGCCAGTCGGTGCTGTCGGCCGGCGCCCGGCGCGCGGGGCTGATCGCAGAGCCCATCGCGGCGGCCATAGGTGCGGGCATGCCGATCACCGACCCGACCGGCTCGATGGTCGTCGATATCGGCGGCGGCACCACCGAGGTGGCCGTGCTGTCATTGGGCGACATCGTCTACGCGCGATCGGTGCGGGTCGGCGGCGACCGCATGGACGAGGCGATCATCAACTACCTGCGCCGCCAGCAGAACCTGCTGGTAGGCGAATCCACCGCCGAACGCATCAAGACCTCGATCGGTACCGCGCGCATGCCCGACGACGGGCGCGGCGCCTCAATGCAGATCCGCGGGCGCGACCTGCTGAACGGCGTGCCCAAGGAAACCGAGGTCAGCCAGGCCCAGGTGGCCGAGGCGCTCAGCGAGCCGGTGCAACAGATCTGCGAGGCGGTGATGACCGCGCTCGAGGCCACGCCCCCCGACCTGGCCGCCGACATCGTCGACCGTGGCGTGATGCTGACCGGGGGCGGCGCGCTGCTGGGCGATCTCGACCTGGCGCTGCGCGAACAGACCGGGCTGGCGGTGTCGATCGCCGACGAGTCGCTCAATTGCGTGGCGCTGGGCACCGGCAAGGCGCTGGAATACGAAAAGCAGCTTCGCCACGCGATTGACTACGACAGCTAAGGCACCCACCTTCCGACGAGGGGGCCACGTTGGCACGAAACGGATCACAAGGCGACGACTACATCGCCCCGCTGCGGCGGTTGCTGACGGCGATCCTGGTGCTTGTATTGCTGGGAATCTTCGTATTGTGGCGTATCGACAACCCACGCGTCGAACGGTTCCGCGCCCAGGTCACCGACCACGTCGTGCCCAGCTTCGACTGGGCGATGACCCCGATCACCACGGCGGTGAGCCTGGGCCGCGATTTCCAGAGCTATCGCCAACTCGTACAACAGAACCGCCAGTTGCGGCGCGAGTTGCAGCAGATGAAGGCATGGAAAGAGGCGGCGCTGCAACTCGAACAGGAAAACGCCCGGCTGCTGGACCTCAACAAGGTGCGGCTCGACCCGCGGCTGACGCACGTCACCGGCGTGGTCATGGCCGACAGCGGGTCGCCGTTCCGGCAATCGGTGCTGCTCAACGTGGGCGCCCGCGACGGCATCCGCGATGGCTGGGCCACCATGGACGGGATCGGACTGGTCGGGCGGGTCTCGGGCGTGGGAAAAAACACCAGCCGGGTGATCCTGCTGACCGACAGCTCCAGCCGCGTGCCAGCCACGGTGCAGCCCTCGGGCCAACCTGCCATCGTGCGCGGCGACAACACCGTGGCGCCGCAACTGGCCTTCGTGGAAAACCCCGACGATGCGCGCCCCGGCGACAGGGTGGTGTCGTCGGGCGACGGCGGCGTGTTTCCCGCCGGGCTGCTGATCGGGCAAGTCGCCAAAAGCCCCGATGGCCAGTTGCGGGTGCGCCTGGCCGCCGATTTCGAACGGCTGGAGTTTCTCAGGGTGCTGCGCTCGCCCGAGCTTGAACGCCTCACCGGCCCGGTGTCGATGGTCGCACCCACCGACGCCACCGCGGCCGGGCCGGGCCGCGGTGACGGGGGCGCGCCATGATCGGCCATTCCGCAGCGGCGCGCCTGTGGCTCATGCGCGGGGCCTATGTCGGGCTGGCGCTGGTGATCTTCGCGTTTCGGCTGCTGCCACTGAACATGACGCCGCCGACCTGGGCGGGCCCCGATCTGCTGCTGGCGATCACCTTCGCCTGGGCGTTGCGCCGGCCCGATTACGTGCCGGCGCTGTCGGTGGCGCTGGTGATGCTGATGGCCGACCTGCTGTTCCAGCGGCCACCGGGCCTGTGGGCGGCGCTGGCGGTGATTGCCACGGCGATGCTCAAGGCGCGCGCCCGGGGGCTGCGTGACCAGACCTTCGCGATGGAGTGGCTCAACGTCGCGATCATGATCGTCGCCACGGTACTGGGCTATCGGCTGATCCTGTCGCTGGCGATGGTGCCGCAGGCGCCGATCGGGCTGACCGCGATCCGCGCCTTCATGACAGTCCTGGTCTATCCGCTGGCGGTCGCCTTCTCGGCGCTGGTCTTCGGGGTGCGCAAGGCCGCCCCGGGCGAGGTCGATGCCACGGGGCAAGGCGCATGAGACGGCCCCCACGCGATAACGCCGATGGCGTTCGCCGCTTCACCCGCCGCGGGCTGCTGCTGGGCGGTCTGCAACTGGGATTCATGGGCGCGCTCGGGGTCAGGATGCATTACCTGCAGGTCGACCAGGCTGACCAGTTCCGCCTTCTGGCCGAGGAAAACCGCGTCAGCGTGCGCCTCATTCCGCCCGAACGCGGCGAGATATTCGACCGCACCGGCCGCGCCATCGCCGTCAACGAGCCCAGCTACCGCATCACCATGATCCGCGAGGAGGTGACCGACCCCCGGGCGGTGCTGACGCGGCTGGCGCGGCTGATCGGGATCGACGATGCGGCAATCGAGGCGGCATTGGAGGAACTGGAACAGGCGCGCCCCGACGTTCACGTAACGGTGGCCGACCGCGTCGATTGGCAGGCCATCGCGCGCGTGTCGGTCAACGCCCCCGCCCTGCCCGGCGTGCACCCCGACGTGGGCCTGTCGCGCTACTATCCGATGCGCGAGGATTTCGCCCATGTCGTCGGCTATGTCGGCCCGGTCAGCGATTACGACCTGTCGCGGATCGAATCACCACCGCCGCTGCTGCTGATCCCGCGGTTCCAGATCGGCAAGGTCGGTGTCGAGGCGAAATACGAATTCGCCCTGCGCGGCAAGGCCGGCAGCCGGCGCCTCGAGGTCAACGCCGCCGGCCGCGTCATGCGCGAGCTCGACCGCCGCGACGGCACGCCCGGCGCCAACCTGCAACTGACCGTGGATAACCGGCTTCAGAATTACGTGCAGGCGCGGCTGGGCGAACAGAGCGCCTCGGCGGTGGTGATTGACCTCGCCAGCGGCGATCTTCTGGCTATCGCCTCGACGCCCTCCTACGACCCCAACCTGTTCGTGCGCGGCATCTCGGTCGCCGACTACAAGGCACTGACAGACAACAAGTACCGCCCCCTGGCCAGCAAGTCGGTCCAGGGGCTGTACCCGCCGGGCTCGACCTTCAAGATGGTCACCGCGCTGGCGGCGCTCGACGAGGGGCTGATCACCGCCGAGGACACGGTCTGGTGCCCCGGTTACCTCGAAGTGTCGGGCCGCAAGTTCCACTGCTGGAAAACCTGGGGCCACGGACACATGACCCTGGAGGCGGCGCTGACCGAAAGCTGCGACGTGTATTTCTATGACCTGGCGCTGAAGGTCGGAATCGAGAAGATCGCCGCGATGGGCCACCGCCTTGGCTTGGGCGAGGCGTTCAACGTGCCTATGTCGGCGGTGGCCGCGGGCCGGGTGCCGACCAAGGACTGGAAACTGCAGCGTTTCGGCAAGGACTGGGTGCTGGGCGACAGCGTCAACGCCGCCATCGGGCAGGGCTTTGTCCTGACCTCACCGTTGCAACTGGCGGTGATGAGCGCCCGGCTGGCCACCGGCCGGGCGGTGGTGCCGCGCCTGGTGAAAACCATGGACGGGGTGGAACAGCCCGCCCCCGAGGCCGCGCCGCTGGGCCTCAACGAGAACCACCTGCGCCAGATCCGGCAGGGCATGTTCGCGGTGTCGAACAACCGCCGCGGCACCGCCTTCCGCTCGCGCATCACCGCTGAAGGCATGCGCATGGCCGGCAAAACCGGCACCAGCCAGGTACGCAACATCACCGCCGCCGAACGCGCCGAGGGCGTGACCAGCAACGAGGATCTGCCGTGGGATCGGCGCGATCACGCGCTGTTCGTCAACTTCGCCCCCTTCGAGGCGCCTCAAATCGCCGTCGCGGTGGTGATCGAACACGGCGGCGGCGGCTCTTCCGCGGCAGCGCCGGTAGCGCGCGACATCACCTTGCAGGCGCTATACGGCGACACCCCGCCGCTGTCGGCCTACCCCTCCGGCGACCGCGACCGGATCAAGGCGTTGCAGGAGCGGCTGGAACGCGAGCGCCGCAATGACCGGCAACCCGGGCGGGGCCGCGCATGAGCTATCTCGAATACACGGTGCGCAACGTGCCCGCCGGGCCGCGCAAGATCCTCTACCTCAACTGGCCGCTGGTGCTGCTCTTGACGGCGGTGGCCAGCGTGGGGTTCCTGATGCTCTACTCGGTGGCCGGCGGCGACCTCGCCCGCTGGGCCGAACCGCAGATGAAACGCTTCGCCGCCGGCATGGCGGGCATGCTGGTCGTGGCCATGGTGCCGATCTGGTTCTGGCGCAACATGGCGGCGCTGGCCTACGGGGCATCGATGCTGCTGCTGGTCGCGGTCGAACTGTTCGGTACCATGGGCATGGGTGCGCAACGCTGGATCGAACTGGGCTTCATGCGGCTGCAACCCTCCGAAATGATGAAGGTCGCGCTGGTGATGCTGCTGGCGGCCTATTACGACTGGCTGCCGATCCGCAAGGTGTCGCACCCGTTCTGGGTGGCGGTACCGGCGCTGATCATCGCGCTGCCTGCGGCACTGGTGCTCAAGCAGCCCGACCTGGGCACCGCGTTGCTGCTGCTGATGGCCGGCAGCGGCCTGATGTTCCTGGCCGGGGTGCACTGGGGCTACTTCGTCGCCGTGATCGCATCGGGCGCGGGGGCGCTTACGGCGGTGCTGCAATCGCGCGGCACCGACTGGCAGATCCTCAAGGATTACCAATATCGCCGCATCGACGTGTTTCTCGACCCGGCCAGCGACCCGCTGGGCGCGGGCTACCACATCACGCAATCCAAGATCGCGCTGGGCTCGGGCGGCTGGACCGGGCGCGGCTACATGCAGGGCACGCAGAGCCGGCTCAACTTCCTGCCCGAGAAACATACCGATTTCATCTTCACCACCCTGGCCGAGGAATTCGGCTTTGTCGGAGGCATATCGCTGCTGCTGCTCTACGCGCTGATCATAGCGTTCTGCATCGCCACCGCGCTGAGCATGCGCGACCGCTTCTCGGCGCTGCTCACGCTGGGAGTGACGCTGACCTTTTTCCTGTATTTCGCCGTCAACATGTCGATGGTAATGGGGCTGGCGCCGGTCGTCGGCGTGCCGTTGCCGCTGGTCAGCTACGGCGGCTCGGCGATGCTGGTGCTGATGCTGGCTTTCGGCCTGGTGCAAAGCGCCCATGTCCACAAACCGAGGTGACCAATGAGTGTGAACGTCCTTTTCGCCGCCGACGACCGGCTCTGGCACAACTACCACGAGCCGCTGCGCACGGCGCTGGCCGAGGCCGGCGTCGATGCCCACCTGGCCACCGACATCCCCGCCGCGCAGGTCGATTACATCGTCTACTCGCCGGGCAGCGAGGTGCAGGATTTCACCCCCTTCACGCGCTGCAAGGCGGTTCTCAACCTCTGGGCCGGGGTGGAAAACGTCGCCCACAACCCGACGCTGACGCAGCCGCTGGCGCGGATGGTCGACGAAGGGCTGACGCAGGGCATGGTCGAATGGGTCGCCGGGCACTGCCTGCGCCACCACCTGGGGCTCGATACCCACATCCTGCACCAGGACGGCACCTGGCGCCACGATCCGCCGCCGCTGGCCGCAGACCGGCCGGTGACGATCCTCGGGCTGGGGGCGCTGGGCCGGGCCTGCGGCGCGGCGCTGGCGGAGTTCGGCTTTCCGGTCACCGGATGGGCGCGCAGTGCCCACGAAGTGCCCGGTATCACCTGCCTGCACGGGCCCGAGGGGCTGAAGACGGCGCTTGCCCGCGCGCATATCCTGGTGCTGCTGCTGCCGCACACACCCGAGACCGAGAGCCTGCTGAACGCCGCGCGGCTGGCGCTGCTGCCACGCGGGGCGGTGGTCCTCAACCCCGGACGCGGGGCGCTGATCGACGACGACGCGCTGCTCGCGGCACTGGACGCGGGCCAGGTGGGCCATGCCACGCTCGATACCTTCCGCACCGAGCCATTACCGCCCGAGCACCCGTTCTGGACCCATCCGCAGGTCACCGTGACGCCGCATATCGCCTCGGAAACGCGTCCCGCGTCGGCGGCGCGGGTGATCGCCGAGAACGTCCGCCGCGGCGAGGCAGGCGAGGCGCTGCTGCACCTGGTGGATCGCGACCGGGGCTACTGAGGCAGACCATTGACGTCAGCGGGTAGCAGGAACCACCCGCATCGCCCGGCGGCGTCCGCCCCCTATTTCAGGATCGGCGGCTTGTCAGGGTCGCGCCCCGGCGCGGCCGGTGCCGTCGGCACCTCGGCCACCGGTTGCGGCAGATCGAAGCGCAAGCCGTGCCGGTCGAGTCGCGCCACGATCGGCTCGCCGGGCGCGACGAAACTCACGTCCAGCGCCCCGGCCTCCAGCCCGGTGAAGGTCAGTGCCTCGGCCACCGCCCGGGCCAGCGTCCGCTCGGCGCCCGCGCGCGCGCCGACTACCGCCAGAAGGTGATTGCGTGCCCCGCCCTCGTAGGTGGCTTGCACTAGGTAGGCCGTCTCCGCCAGCCCCGCTGCCCCGGCCAGCTTGGCGTCGAGCGCCCGCAACAGCCCCTCGGGCAGCCCCGCGGGCGCCGCGACCGCCGTGATCCGCGCCTCGGCCTCGTCGGGCGGGTTGTCGAGCGCGCCCGCCAGCCACGTCACCGCCTCGGGCGGCAGCAGCGTCGCCGACGGTGCCACCTCGGGGTTGAGCGCCAGCCCGGCGCCCTGCTCGGCCAGCATCCGCACCGCCACCCGCCCCGGCAGCGCCGCGTAAGCGGCGGCGGCACCGGCGAAACGCGCCAGCCGCGCCTCGCCGTCGAAGGCCAGCACGTAGGTCGCCGCGTCGATCTCGACGGTCTCGGGGTCCAGGGTATCGCCGCGCGCCTCCCCGCTCAGCAGCAGCACCAGTTCGCTGTCGGCCACCCGTTCGTAGAACCGCAGCCGCGCTCGGGCATCCTCGGGCGCGGCCTGCATCGCGGCATGGGCGCGGTCGAGCGGCGTTTCGCTATCCATCCATCACCTTGCGCATTTCGTCACGCAACACCGGCAGCAGTTCTTCCTCGAACCACGGGTTGCGCTTCAACCAAGCGGTATTGCGCCACGACGGGTGCGGCAAGGGGAAAACCCCCGGCACGTGGTCGCGCCATGCGCGCACGGTTTCGGTGACGCCCGCGCGGGTGCCCAGGTGCCAGCGTTGCGCCGGCCCGCCGATGACGATGCGCAAGGCGACCGCGTCCAGCGCCTGCATCACCTGCGCGTGCCATTCGCGCGCGCAGGCGGGCGGTGGCGGCAGGTCGGAGCCGCGCGCGTCGTAGCCGGGAAAGCAGAACGCCATCGGCACTATCGCAACGCGGTCGAGGTCGTAGAACTCGGCCTCGCTCAGGCCCAGCCAGCCGCGCAGCCTGTCGCCCGAGGCATCGTCGAACGGCCGCCCAGAGCGGTGCACCCGCAGCCCCGGCGCCTGCCCCGCGATCAGCACCCGCGCGCCGGGGCGGAACCACACCACCGGCCGCGGCGCGTGCGCGGTCTGCGTCGCGGCGAAACGCCCCGCGCACAGCCGGCAGGCCTTGATCCGCTCACCGATATCCGCCATTGCGTCTGCGTCAGCGCCCATTCTGTGCAATCATGTTGCCGATCCTGCCATCGTTTGTTTCCATATGAGACATAATTTCGCCCTCAAAGCGTGCAAGATCGGTATTGTGCCACGATATTGCGGGCCGGGCGGGCCCTACAAACGCTTAGTCATGCCCCCTCAAGAGGGCAGATAACAGGCCGCAGCGGAGAGCCATCAATGCTGGAATTCGAAGATGTCAGCAAGTCCTTCTGGACCGGAAAACAGCGCAAGGTGATCCTCGACCGGGTCTCGTTCCGGGTCGAGCTGGGCAACTCGCTGGGCATCCTCGCCCCCAATGGCACCGGCAAGACGACGCTGATCAACATGATGGCGGGGCTGGAAAAACCCGACGAGGGCGTGATTCGCCGCAGCTCGCGCATCAGCTTTCCGCTGGGGTTCATGGGCGGCGTCATCAACAAGCACACGGCCGTGGAAAACAGCCGTTACATCGCGCGGCTCTACGGACTCGACCCCGACTATGTCGAAGCATTCTGCCGTTGGCTGTGCAACCTGGGCGAATATTTCGAGCAACCCCTGGGCACCTATTCCTCGGGAATGCGGGCGCGGTTCTCTTTTGCACTGATGCTGGCGCTCGATTTCGATATATATCTCATCGACGAGGGCATGCCCGGCTCGACGGATGTCGAGTTCAACCGCAAGGCCGGCGAAATCCTGCGCGATCGGCTGCGCACGACAACCGTGATCATCGTGTCGCACAAGCCCGAAGTGCTGGAAAAGTTCGCCCGCTCGGCCGCCGTGCTGATGGGCGGGCAACTGTACATGTTTGACACCTTGGAAGAAGCGAAGCAGCTCTATGACTACGAAACCCAAGGCTAGAAAATTCCGCATCCGGCGCAGCGGCACCGACGCCGCCGGGGCAAGCCCGCAGGCAAGCCCCGAGCCCGCGCCGCAAAAGACGCAGGAGGCTGCGCCGCGAGCCGACGAGCAACCCCGGGCGGCGGCGCAGCCCCGGCGGCCGGCGCCGCCCGAGCCGCAACAGGCTC
>NZ_JAGXFK010000014.1 GCF_024637375.1 Sediminimonas sp.
GTGCTGCTCAGCGCCGCCTGCCAGTCGAAGCTCGCCTGCACGCCCTGCGGCCCCGAGATCTCCACGCGCGGGCGTGGCAGGTAGACCTCGTGGGCGATCAGTTCGAGCGCCTCCCCGCTGGCCAGGGTAAAGGCGAAGGCCAGCTCGCAGGGCGTCCCGTTCGCGGCCTGCTCGACCAGCGTCTCGTCGGCAAAGCGCGTCTCGATCTGCCCGGTCAGCGCCGCCACGGACGGGTCGGCCCCGTCGATGCGCCCGTCCGAGCGGATGGTCTCGATCCGGTCGAGGGTGTTGGCATAGGTGATCTCGGCCGAGACCAGGTTGGCCAGCAGGGCGCCGTCGCGCCGGATCGCGCCGTTGAAGTTGCCGAACCGCCTGAGATTGAGCGCGGCCAGCGTGCCCGCCGCCGAGGCGGTGGCCCGCGCCTCGCCCTGCGCGACCAGGCTCGCGGTGGCCTGCAGCTGCCCGCTGCGCTGCATCCGAAACGACAGCTGGTCGAGCACGCAGCCCGAATACATGGCAAAGCGCGGCACCTCGGGCATGCCGACTTCGATCGCCAGGCTGGGCAGGCTGTAGCTACCCGAGGTGAAGGCATGCGCGTAGGGCCCGGTGCCGGTGGTGGCGGGAGCGCCGAACGCCGCCTTCAGCCAGATCCAGAAGGTCTCGGCATCGATCGGCACCACCACGTCGCCGTCGGCGGTCACCGCGTCCTTGATCGGGGCCAGCGGGTCGCGCCCGAAGCCCAGCAGCTCGTTGTCGATCAGCGGCTGCTCCGCCCCCAGCGTCGTGCTGGCAAACGGCATCCGGATAAAGCCGCCTGCTGGCGGCGTGCCATAGGTGGTCTCGAAGCCGAGCGCCATCTGCGCCCGCGCGCCTTGCGCTCGTGCCATCGTGGTTTCTCCTGTATAGTCGTGCAGTTATAGTCGTGCCGTCGATCAGGCGGCAGGAAACGAAAAAGGGACAGTATTGAATGACGGATGAACCGCGCGCCCCGTCCGGGTCTGGCGGCCGGTCGCACCTCGGCGCCGGCTCGCGCATTACCGGCGAACTCTGTTTCCCCGGCACGGTCGAGTTGCCTGGATACGTGAACGGCAACGTCGAGGCTGCCGGGATCGTGATCGAAGAGGCCGGCGAGGTCGAAGGCGAACTGCACGCCTCGAGCATTACGATCAAGGGGCGTTTCAAGGGCCGGATCAAAGGCGGCGCGGTCCAGTTGCACACCAGCGCCCGCGTGGTCGGTGACATCACCTATGACAGCCTGAGCATCGAGAGCGGCGCACAGGTGGAGGGGGAATGCATTCCCCGCGCGTCAAGCCAGGGCCAAGCCCCGACCGATCACGAAAGCGGGTCAGACGTCGAGTAGTGCAGCACCACCGGGATGACGGCGGCCTTCAGGCTGGCCGCGCCCTCGACGGGCAGATCGACCGGGCGCGGTGCCTCGGCCTCGACCCAGTCGCAGAGCCCGCCCAGCGTCCGGTCGGCGGAGACCACCGCACCAACGCTGGCGGTCAGCGCATCAAACGCCGCGTCACGGTCGGCGCCTTGTACCACCGCCTCGATCTCGGCCCGGTGCTGATAGTGATAGCACAAAGGCGAGAGCGTCACCTCCGGCGCCCCCGGCTCGCCGTCACGCAGGATCAGCAGGCCAGCGGCGGGCACCCGCTCGGGCAGCACCTCACCGCGCAGGGCGGTGGCGGGCAGTGCCGAGAGCCGCGCGTGGAGGGCGGAGAGGATGGTTTCGCGGGGGGTGGGCATTGATATGTGAGCCTCTACTTGGAAAGATCGCCAGGGACACGCCTCGCGTGGGCCTGTCAGGCACCCGCGGCTGCATGCAGGCTTTCGATGAGGAGAGTCGCCGGGATCTTGCAGGCAAATCCGCGTTTCGCAGCTGGCGACCACCTCACACAAGCCATCCCTTGCTTTTGCACGGAGACCCGGGCAGTTTTCCGGTCGGTGACTTTCAGGCGGGGATGACCCGATCGGCCTGATCCGAAGTCATGGCGTAGCCCATCAAAGAGGGGAGCATCCCATGCATGCGCTGTTTTTCGAGGTGCGTCCGCACCCGGGACATCTTGAACACTATTTTGAACACGTGGCCCGGCTGCGCCCGGTGCTTGCACGCCATACCGGCCTGACGTTTCTGGATCGCTATTCCTCGCTGAGTGAGCCTGATCTGCTGCTGTCGCACCAGCTCTGGGACAGTGAAGACGCGATCGTCGCATGGCGCGCCGATGCTGAACACCGGCGCTCACAAGGCGCGGGGCGGCGGATACACTTCGCCGACTATCGTATCCGTGTGGGGGCGAGGGTTCTGCATTGGCAGGCCGGCGAAACGAAGATGCCTGCCGAAGTGGAGGCGGCGCCCGACACTTCGCATGTGCTGGCGCTTTACGGCACACAGCCTGTGAAAGAGCCGGGCTTCGAAACTTTTGAAAGCGTGAATTGGAAAGGCAGGTTCATCTCACTGGCAACGGCTGATGGACGTGCAGCCGCTAATGCGGCGCTGCACGCGCATACTGACGCTCCGGGAGTGGAAGAAGCCGCAGCTTACAGCATCCGCCGCGATTACGGCCAGTTCGACCGGGCGCAGGCCCCGGGGTAACCGGGCTTTCAAGACGGCCTCACCGTCGATAGCCGGCAGCCCTTACTTCAATCGCCCCTCAACCCAATTCGCCACAATCAGCCCCGGCACGGCGCCACGCGCCCGCTCGGCGTCGCGGTCGAGGTCGAGCCGCTTCGGCAGCTTGACCTGCGAGACGAGCAGGAAGATCGGCACGGTGGTCAACCCTCGTCCGGTTTTTGAGCGCGAGGCTACGGCGCGACCCTTCGTGTTCAGCCGTCCCTCCGCCACCAACAAGCTCGGACCGCGGCGACGATACACAAAGCGTAGCCGCAGGCCGCGGCGCCGCTCCCACTCACCCGGCGTGATCTTGCCGCCGCGCAGGCCGCGCCCGGCGGCCTCGGTCGGGATCGCCAGCCAGAAGTTATCCGTCTTGGTCAAGGGGCGGTTTCGGTCCATTTTCGGTCATCCCTGATGAGCGCGTTTGCGAGGATCACGAGCTTGCGCATGATCGCCGCGATGGCGAGTTTGGCCGGTTTTCCGGCTTCGACGAGCTTGCGATACATATCCGCAAAGTGCAGGTTGTGGCGGATCGCGACAAGGGCGGGCATGTAGAGCGCGTTGCGCACGCCGCGTCTGCCACCGCCGATCTTGGACCGTCCTTTCCACTTGCCGGACTCCCGGGTGATTGGGGCGAGCCCCGCGAGACTGGCAGCTTCCTTTGGATCCATCGTCCCGAGTTCCGGCATTTCAACGATCATGGCGATCGCGGTGACCGCACCGATGCCGGGGATGGAAAGCAGAATCGCCTGGCGCCGCGCAAGAGCGGGGTCCTCGGCAATAAGGCGGGCGAGTTCGGTATCGATCTGCGCGAGCTGGCTGTCCACCTGCCTCAGACGGGCGCGAAGCTGGGCCAGGACTACCCTGTTCCGCGCGGCCTCCAGACGGTTCCGGCAGGCGGTACGATCCTTGTTCAGCGCGAGGCGCGCGACGTGCAACTCGCGGATTTCATGCATAGTTTCGCTGCGCACTGGTTTGGCGTCCAGGTCCAGCACCGCTCCCATCCGCGCCAGCATGGCGGCATCGACGCGATCGGTCTTGGCGCCCTGACTTGTGGCCTGCGCGAAGCGGCGCGCTCGGGTGGGGTTAACCTTGACGAGGGAGTGGGCGGCCGCGCCCAGCACCGCCTCGAGGTCACGATGATAGCGCCCGGTCGCCTCGTATACGACGCGAACCGGTGCCTTGCCGATCCAGCGACGCAGGGCCGCAAGCCCCGCCTTGTCATTGCCGAACCGCTCGTGCCTGCGATCCGAAAGCCGGTGAATGTCGAACGTGTCTTTGGAAATGTCGATCCCAATGGTATCCTGCATTGCCTTTCGTCCCCTATGCTTGTCATGCGGGGCAAGGTCGAAGCCTTCCCCATGTATCCGTTCAGGTCATGCGAAAGGCGGGGGCGATCCAACTTCTGACCGGTCCCAAAGACCACCGTCCTTCCGATCCGTCCCCCGCCGCTCTCCGGCATATGTGAGGTGCCGGAGAGCGGCTCCTGTATCGCACAGGAGCTACGGGGAATCTTAAGACAACCCATCCTTCGAGCGGATCAGCGGGCCGGTGTCGTGGGCGCTGACGATTTCCGGCGCGTTCGACCAGACGAAGGCCGCGGCGTTGAGGCTAGACTTGCCCTTCGGGTATTGTGCCGAGCGGATGGTGCGGGCGAGCCGGGTGCCCAGCCCCGCGCCGGTGATCTGGGCGCGCCAGGCGGTCTTGAGATCCCGGCCCGCAATACGCGTGGCTGTGCTGACAGCCTTTTCGCCGGCCTTGATCTCGGCGGCCATCAGCGCGGCGAGATCCGGGGTGACGTCGAGCTTGAGCTTCATCGGGTCACACTGGTCTCATATCAATCGTCCACACCAGCCGCTCGCGATCGCGCACCGGCTCGCCCTGGATCAGAAATGCCTCGCCGTCGATCTCCACACGGTCGCCAGGCCGCGGGGTCGGCACCTCCGCCACGCGCAGATCCACGCGCGTGGTTTCCGACCAGAGACGCGCCTCGCCAAACCCGGTGGTGTCGTCCGCGCGGCGGGCAACAACGCGAACAAGGACCGGGGCACCGCCCGCGGCCGTATAGACGGCATCGCGGCCCATATTTGGGTCGCCGAAGAGCGTGTCGATGACGACGGCAAAGAGGGACATCAGCAGCCGCCCTCAGTTCGAGCTGTGCAGGCGGATCGCCAGGCGCGGACGCTTGTTGACCGGCAGGATCGAGCTTTCCGTCATCAGGTCTATCCAGCGCCCCTTCGCGTCGATCATCTGGCGCGCGTAAAGCGGCAGGCCGACGGTGTTGGCGGTCTCCAGCAGGTTGGCCGGCCCGCCATAGGTGGTGAAGGTGTCAAACGTGCCCAGCGGAAAGGCGATGCCCTCGCCCGCGGGGATCAGGCGCTCCGACGTGCCGTTGGAACGCGTGACCGAGCCGTTGTACTCCTCGAACAGGATCCCCGCGAAGGGAAACGCGCGGCGCATGTCCTGGCGCAGGGGCTGGCCGCCGGTGGCCGAGAAGAACTTGTAGGCGTCCTCGGTCTTGGGATGGCTGATCAGCTTGTCGAAGAACTCGGAGCTGACCAGCGCATGGGCGGTGGTCATGGTCTCGCCCAGCAGGTTGTCCTCGATCCCGCGCAGGGTGGTGCGCACCTTACCCTGGATGTTGGTGCCGGCCGTGCCAAAGACGAAGTCGACGGAGATCTGCGCGATCCCGAACTCGGTGAAGTAGTCGTAGAGCGTGGTGCCCGCACCGTCCTTCACGATGCCGCGCAGCGCGTTCATCTCCATGTACTCGCGGGTCTGGGCATGCTTGCGGCGCATGAGCGTGAGCTTGCGGTTCATCACCTCGACCAGCGGATCGGCCGCGTCCGAGACGCCCAGCGCCGGCATGCCCTGGATATCGGCGGGCAGGATGACGTCGTCGTGGGGGATCCACGGCAGCGCGAAGCTGCGCATCGAGCGCTGTTCACGATCGCCGACCGTGGCGGGCGCGCCGAGCGGAACCGAGGGCAGAAGGCTCAGCACGCCCTCGCGCTGCTCGATGACGATGGAGCGCTGCGTGACGCCCTCGAAGCGGAACAGGCCGATCTGGCCCAGGCGGGTGTAGAGGTTGGGCAGGATGTTGATGGCCTGCGTCATCTCGGCGAGCGAA
>NZ_JAGXFK010000015.1 GCF_024637375.1 Sediminimonas sp.
GCCGAGATGCTCTCGCTGCCGTCCAGCGTCTCCTCGACGATCCGCAGCTTTTCGGCGGAACTCCAGCGGCGCCGACGCCCGCCATCTGTGATGATTTCAACTTCAGACATGAGCACGTCTTAGGGATATCCCTAAGCCTCCTTCTGTGGTTGCCGCCCGTTGTGCAAGAATTTTCTGACCTTGTTGGCGTGTGATCGAGTGCGGTCTTCTGTCAGGCCTTGTTGTGCGGCATTCCAGAAGCCGCGGGCCGGTATGGTGATCAGCGGATCAGGTCCAAATCTGAATCACGAGCTATGAACTCGAGGAGGCTTTCTGGTTTTCCCGATCCGGATCTGTTCGATCGTTGCGCCCATTCAGGTCGTCGTCTTCTCACACTCCCCTTGGCACCGGCACTGGCTGGTTACGGCATGATGTTCATGCCGCTGTTGCCAGTACCGGATCCCTGTAATCCGCGTTCTTCGTCAGCATCGCCCAGAGCTGCCGGGCCATCTTGTTGGCCAGCGCGATCGCGACCAGCATCTTCGGTTTGCGCGCTAGCATGCGACCAAGCCAGCTCTCGGACGGAATTTTGTCGCGCGCGCGACCCATGATCCGGGTCATCGCGCCGATGATCAGTAGCCGCCGGATGTCGGTCTGACCGGCCTTCGATATTCGACCCAGGCGCTCCTTGCCGCCCGAAGAGTGCTGGCGTGGCACGAGCCCAAGCCAAGCCGCGAAATCCCGGCCCCGTTTGAACTGTGACACGTCAGGCGCAAAGGCCTCGACCGCAAGCGCCGTCAGAGGCCCGACCCCCGGCATGGTCTGCAGGCGACGCGCCGTCTCTGTCCCGGCCGCCAGCTCCTTCAGGGCCTTGGTTTTCTCGTCGATCCTGTCGGTCTTCTCGGCGATCTGTGCCAGCAAATCGCGACATTCCACGGTGATCAGGTTCGGCAGGTCACAGTTGGAATCCTCGATCACCGCCTCGATCCGCTTGAGATGGCCGATACCGGCGGGAAAGACATGCCCATACTCGTAGAGCACCGCCCGCAGCGCGTTCACCAGTTCGGTGCGCTGATGCACCAGGCGCTCACGACCGCGGAACAACATCGCCTTGGCCTGCTGATCCTCCGTCTTGGGGGACACGAACCGCATCTCGGGCTGGCGCGCGGCGATCACGATCGCCTCAGCGTCGGCGGCGTCATTCTTCTGTCGCTTCACGAAAGGCCGGACGTATTGCGGCGCAATGAGCTTGGCGTCATGGCCGAGCTTCGCCATCTCGCGCGCCCAGTAGCTGGCGCTGCCGCAAGCCTCGAACACGACAAGGCAGGATGTATGCTCAGCCATGAACCGCCGGAATTGCTCGCGCTTCAGCTTCTTGCGGAACGCCACATGCCCCGTTGTCGTCGCTCCGTGGAGTTGGAAAACACGTTTTGCCAAATCCACCCCGATTATCATATCTTTCATGTCGCCGTCCTCTCCGTTGCGTGGCTTTGAACACCACGATCTTGGCACAATGAGATGCCGTCAGGGGAGGGCGGCAACCATCCCATCTGGTTCAGGCCCAGGTGTCCGGTCGAAAATGGGGCCAGTTCACCTACCATGGTCGGATCACCAAGCGTGATCGCCCCGACGAGCCGAATGATGGCGTCATCGTTGGGAAAGATGCCGACGACGTCGGTGCGGCGCTTGATCTCGCGGTTCAGAGTCGATGGCGGGCAGCACATGATGGGTAGCTATACCCACGAGGACGCCGAGGCGATCACCGCCGCAGTCCTCGGGCTACCCGACAGCCTTGGCGGCAAACGCATGGCGATCCGCCTAACCAAGCTGGCCCGCGCTGGGCTGGGTACGCGATGGGTTGATCGCCGACGGCATGCTGCGGGAGGTCGAGATGACCAGCGTGACGCCGAAGCTTGCGCGGATGCACATGGTCAAGCGCGGCGCTTGATGCTAGGTCAAACGCCCATGGCCAGCGAGGGAGGCAGCTTTGCGCACGATTTTCCTGTCCGTCTGTCAGGCGCTTGACCGGTTCACGGTCGCTTTGTGCGCCCTGGCCTGCGCCGTGCTGACCGGTGCGGTTCTGGGGACCGTAATTTTGCGCTTCGGGTTTGATACCGGGTTCATCAAGTTACAAAACCTCGCCGGATACGCCTTTGCGATTCTGATGATATTGTCGCTGCCTTATTGTTTGCGGCGGGGTGGGCATGTGCGGGTCGAGGTATTCTCGGAACGACTGCCTGTCAGGTATCTGCGGGTGGCGGACAGTGTTGCGCTCGTGGCGTTCCTGATACCTGTTTTCGGCCTGCTGGCCTGGGTCTGGATGCCCGATCTGATCTACAGTTGGTCGATCCGGGAGGGCGCGGTCGAAACCGGCGGCCTGGGCGGGATATACTTGGTCAAGACGGCGATCCCGCTGAGTGGCGTGCTGATGATCCTGCAGGGAATTGCCGTGCTGATCGACCCCGAAGTGGTCGACACATGATCGCTGACGAGATGTTTCTGCTGGGCATGATGCTTGCCCTGTTCGCGGGTATTCTCAGCGGTATTCCCGCGATGCTGGCGATCGCGGGTGTGCCGCTGCTCACGGCAGTGATCGGGGCCATGGTGGGCGTCTTCGATCCGGGGTTTCTAAATTTCTTCCCGGCGCGGGTTTACGGGGTCATGTCGAACCCCCTGTTGATGGCGGTGCCGCTGTTCGTGCTGATGGGGATTCTGCTGGAGAGGTCGCGGCTGGCCGAATCCATGCTTGAGGTTCTGGGCCGCATGCTGGGCGGGTCGACGCGCGGCATGGCATTGTCGGTCCTGGTCTTTTCGGCGATCATCGCCGCATCCACCGGGATCGTGGGGGCGACGGTGGTGATGCTGGTTCTGATCAGCCTGCCCGCGATGCTTGAGGCCGGTGTGCCGAAGCGGCTGGCCACAGGCATCATTTGCGCCAGTGGTACGCTGGGCCAGATCATCCCGCCTTCCATCCTGCTGGTGCTACTGGGCGACCAGATCGGGAACACGTATCTCGAGGCGCAGCAAAAGGCGGGCAATTTCGCGCCCGACCCGGTTTCGGTGGGCGATCTGTTCGCCGGCGCGCTGCTGCCCGGCCTGGTCCTGGTGGGCCTTTACGCACTGTATATCTTCGCGCGCTTGCGTCCAGCGGCCGGGGCATCCACGGTAAGGCACGCAGTTGCATCGGTCGGCATCGGCGAGGTGCTGTCCAGCTTCGCGCCACCGCTCCTGCTCATTCTGGCGGTGCTCGGCTCGATCCTCGCCGGGATCGCCACCACGACCGAAGCGGCAGGCCTGGGCGCGATCGGCGCGTTGATGCTGGCGGCCTACCGGGGCGGATTGCCGGGCCCGCAACGCAACCTGGTGCTGCTGGGGGTGCTGTCGGCCTTCGCACTGATGGCGCTGCGGCTGTTCAGCGATGCGCGCAGCGAAAGCACGGGGCTGGGCGTGCTCGCGGCAGGGCTGGCTGTTTTGCTGATC
This sequence comes from Sediminimonas sp., assembly GCF_024637375.1. Classification (GTDB taxonomy): domain Bacteria; phylum Pseudomonadota; class Alphaproteobacteria; order Rhodobacterales; family Rhodobacteraceae; genus Sediminimonas. Next base: position 3,460 of record NZ_JAGXFK010000015.1, read on the forward strand.
CTCGGCGTTGCTGTCGCCGCTTGGCGTCTGTGGTTCGCACGTTTGCTGCAAGGCACCGTTCGCGACACGCTACGGATCTCCGGCATGGTCTTCGGGATCGTCGTCGCTGCGTCGCTTCTGGCGCTGGTGTTTCGCGGCTTCGGCGGTGATGAAATCGTGGTTGAGGCCATGAAGGCAATGCCGGGCGGCGAGTGGGGGGCGCTGGCCGCCGTCATGCTGATCGTGTTTCTATTGGGCTTCGTTCTGGAGGCGGTCGAGATCATCTATATCGTCGTGCCACTTCTGGGGCCGCCTATCCTGGGTACCGACATCTCTCCGGTCTGGTTCGGCGTGCTCTTGGCGATGAACCTTCAGACCAGCTTCCTGACGCCCCCTTTTGGGTTTGCGTTGTTCTATTTCCGCTCGACCGCGCCGCGCCACATTACGACACGTGATATATACGTTGGTGTTGCGCCGTTTGTTGTGCTTCAACTTGTCGGGCTGGGTCTGTTGATTGCGTTCCCGGCGCTGGCAACATGGCTGCCGGAACTGGTATTCGGCAACTAGGATTTCACTTGTAGGAGGAGACAATCACATGGAACGCAGAACATTCCTTGCGTCGGGCGCAGGAATCGCCGCTGCCGCGACCACGCTGAGCAGCCCTGCGATCGCTCAGGGCAAGATCGAATGGAACCTGCCGACAGCGTTTCCCAAGAACGCACCGGGTGTGGGAACCAACGTCCGCAACTTCGCCGGGAAGGTTGCCGCCATGTCCGATGGGCGGCTCAGCTTCAAGGTATTCGGAGGCGGCGAACTGGTGCCGCCTTTCGCAGTCGAGGATGCGGTGCAGCAGGGCAATGCCCCCGTGGGGCACGGGCCGACCTATTACGCCGCCGGCAAGAACCCGGCCTTGCACTGGTTCACCGCCGTGCCGTTCGGGATGACCTCCAACGAACATTTCGCCTGGCTCAAGTATGGTGGCGGGCAGGCAATCTGGGATGACATATACGCACAGCGGGGCCTCAAGCCGTTCTATTGCGGCAATTCGAACACGCAGTCCGGGGGCTGGTTCAAGCGAGAGGTCAACACGCTTGACGATCTCAAGGGCCTGAACATGCGCATTGCCGGTCTGGGTGGCGAGGTGTTCCGCAAGCTGGGCGTGAATGCCGTGTTGATGCCGCCGCCGGAGATTTTCCAGTCGCTGCAATCCGGGGCCATCGACGCCGCCGAATGGGTTGGTCCGATGCTGGACCAGGCGTTCGGCCTGCAGAAGATCACCAAGCTGTGTTATCTGCCCGCCCTGACAGAGCCGGGCGCCGGCCTGGCAATCGTGTTCAACCAGGACGCATGGAACGAATTGCCCGCCGACTTGCAGAGCATCTGTGAGACGGCGGCCCATGCCGCGGCGCTGGAAAGCCATGCCGAATTCGATTTCTACAACGCGCAGGCCATGGCTGCCTTGCGCGAAGACGGCGTCGATTTCCGTGCATTCAGCGACGAAATCGTCTCGGGGATGCGCGAAGCGTGGGGGGAAGTGCAAGAGGAACTGACCCAGGGCAACTCCGACATCGCCCGCGTTCGGGATAGTTACGATGCTTACCTGGCGCAAGCCCGGGATTTCGCCAGCGCCATGACGCTGCCGATGCTGGCCGGCCGAACCTGACGGGAGAAACGGGATGCGGCGGCGACGCGCTGCCGCATCCACGGGCCTCGGCCCCGGGGTGGCCGAGCTGGCCCGTGGCGGGCTGACCTCACTCCAAGCCCGGCCCCCGGTCGCGAGGGTGGCCGGGTAGCGTCGGGTCAGGTCGCTGTCCTCGAACGCGGCCAGCGCTGCTTTTGCCGCTTCGTCGTCCACGGCCTTATACACCGCCTTCAGCGTTGGCTGAAGCCCACGGCATTGCTGCAGACCTCACGCCTGAGGCGTGACGTCCCCTTGGCCCACTGACGTCCACGCGGACGATCTCGGCAGTGCCGAGGGCGTTGACGCGGTACATGAGCGCGATGCGAATGTGGATTTCGACGGCCTGGCGGTCGGGGTCTCTTGGCGCGCGATACGCTCGCCGAAGGCTTTGAGGCCGCGCATCTTCGCCTCGATCCGGCTGCGGGCGTGGTACCCTGCCCGCCGACGGCGTTGGAGCGACGAGGAGAAGCTTGCGATCGTGTCGTCGGTCGGCATCGACGGGGCGACGGTCACGCGGGTTGCGCAGCGCAACGACATCACTCGTCAGCAGATTTACGCGTGGCGCCATGAGCTGAAGAAGAAGGGGCTCTGGTCGTCGGAGCAGGGCGCGGTCTTCCTGCCGGTTGACGTGCCGGCCTTTGGGGCCACGCCGTCCGAACCGGAACCGGTTCCTCCTGTGCCGGTCGAGCTTCGCCTGGCCAACGGTCGGTGCCTTCGGTTTGACAGTGCGATGGATGCGGCGGCGCTGACTCGGCTGATCCGGGCGGTGGAGACGGCATGATCGGGCCTGGCACAGGAGTCCGTGTCTATCTGGCCTGCGGTAGGCCGATTTATCGCGAGTACAGAGAGCTTTGCCGCCTCCTCGAAGATCGTGGAATTGATGAAAATCAGCAGCCAATTGAAATCATGAAGTTTTGGCATTGGGAACGGCAACAGGAAATACCACATCAAAGGATTTCATCATACCTATTCGCCGCTGTAGCTAGGCGGGTGGTCATGGGCGAGAAGAAAATAGTTGATCGTGGACTCATCAACGATGTGAGGACAATCTCGACGTATGCGCCATACGTGGATGCGCTCTTCATCGACAAACGCTGCGCCGCATTATTGAAGGAAGAACCACTTCGGGCGGAATTGGAGTACAAGGCCCGCATATTCTCTCTGAACAACCCAGACGAATTCTTGGGATACTTGCAGGAAATAGAAAGCCAAACACCGGACGAGGTTCGCGAGTATGCGGCAATGATTTACGGTATCGATTAGGTGCGGTTGCGGTCATTGCAGAATTTAGCGCAGCCGCAGCGAATGGCAGCTCCGTCCCGCTTTGCCGTCATTCGCCGATTGAAAATGCTGCGCGGGGCATGAATGGCCGCTTCGACGGGCCGCACCGGAGCATTGGGCTGGGTCGACCAGCGGCGGCTCAGGGCCGTCACGACAGTTGTGCCGATGTTGCGATCAGAGATTTTCAAATGACGTTTCCTGCGCGCCACGAGCCTTAGGTGTTATCGCAAATATTCTTCATGAAGTGTCTGCAACGCGTTGCAACTCGATACCTGCGATGCCCGATTATAGTGCTTCTCAGCCATGTCCAAGGTAGCATGGCCGAGAATGTCCCGAATGATCCCGACATGCGCCGGATCGAATTCGGCGATGGATGTCGCTGCAATATGCCGAAATGCATGAGGCCGCATAGTATGGCCCAAGTGTTTTCTCGTGATATTTCCCAACGCGCGCGTAAAGCCATCGTACGAAAGGCGCTCTCCATACTGATTGATCCAAAGCCCTGCCCCATCGTTCTCGCACAAGAGCAGCGGTCGGTGCTTGTTCAGATATTCTCGCATCTGCGGCATCAGTTGTTCTGGGAAAGGGTAATTGTTTCATCCCGGATGATCACATAGCTCCTCGTCGATCTGCGCTGTTCATGGCACGATCTGTTCTGAACGAGGTGCGAGACGGGAGATCGGCATGCTGATCAAGCTTCACAGCCAAGCGACGACCACACCGAAGA
>NZ_JAGXFK010000016.1 GCF_024637375.1 Sediminimonas sp.
CCACCGACAACGAAACCGCGCGCGAAACCATGGACATGGTGCTTGCCGCGCTGTCCGACACCGCATCCGAGCGCGACATCATCGCCAGCGACGCGCGCGGCGCGATGAAGGCGGTCGAGGATCTGCAATTCAGGATTCGCCTGATGCAGGACCAGAACGACCAGATATTCCGCCAGATCGAAGAGGCGATGGCGGTCTCGGTGACGCCGCTCGACAAGATGTTCCGTGCCGCCGGTATCAACACCGACACGGTGCTCGACCAGGTGCGGTCGACCTATTCCGGGCAGGGCGGGCCGCTGATGCCGCTGACGGTCTCGACCAAGGGCGACGCGCTGTCGCCCGACGAGATTCGCGCCAACCGCATCCTGCAGAAGATGGACAAGCTCAACCTCTACCGCATCGCAGCCGAGAAGGCGCCGTTCGCCAACCCGATGCGTACTTCCTACCGCTTCACCAGCCCCTTCGGCCCGCGCCGGCATCCGGTCACCGGGGGGGTACGGATGCATGAGGGGGTCGATTTCGCGGCCCCCATGGGCGCGCCGATCCTTGCGACCGCCGACGGCGTTATCACATATGCCGGCTGGAAGACGGGTTATGGCCGCGTCGTCGAGATCAAACACGCCTTCGGTATCGAAACCCTCTTCGCTCACATGTCAAAGATCCGCGTGAAGAGGGGACAAAAGGTCTCGCGCGGGGACCGGATCGGTGATATCGGGAGTTCAGGGCGGTCAACTGGTCCGCACACCCATTACGAGGTGCGCGTGAACGGCAAGCCCGTCAATCCAATGACCTACATCAAGGCTGCGAGAAATGTTTTCTAGAAGCAAGATCAACGAACCCGGCCCGAAAAAGGCGGACGAGGCCGGCAAACCCGCCGTGCCGGCGGCCCCTGCCAGCAGCACGGCGAAGGCCGCGTCGTCGGAATCGGCCAGCAGCCCGGCCAAGCCCAAGCCGCCCGCCTCGGTGCTGTCGGCGGACCTGCATATCAGCGGCGACATCAAGACCAGCGGCGATATCCAGGTCGAAGGCACGGTCGAGGGCGACATTCGCGCCCACCTTCTGACGGTTGGGGAAAGCGCCACCATCAAGGGCGAGATCATGGCCGACGACGTGGTCATCAACGGCCGAATCGTGGGGCGGGTGCGCGGGCTCAAGGTGCGGCTGACCTCGACCGCACGAGTCGAGGGCGACATCATCCACAAGACCATCGCCATCGAATCCGGCGCGCATTTCGAGGGCTCCGTGCAGCGGCAGGACGACCCGCTGACACCGCGCGACAAGGGAACCGCCCCGCAGCAGCGCCAACAGCCACAGACGCAACAGCAGCAGCCGCAACAACAACAGTCGCAACAGCAACAGCGGGCCACCCAGCAACCCGCCGCAGCCAAACCCGCCACGCCTGCCGACCCCGCCACACCGCCGCGGGGCAAGGGCGGCAGCGGCGCCTGAGCGCCGCGCCCGTTCCGGGTTTCCGGTCACTGTGCGAAACAGGCGCCGCACGGCCGTGTGCGGCGCCCTTTTCATATCGCGTCGGGGTGGCGCCTCTCAAGCCTCCAGTTCGGCATCCCAGTACAGGAAGTCGATCCAGCTTTCGTGCAGGTAGTTGGGTGGAAACCTGCGCCCCATGTTGCGCATTTCCTCAGCCCCCGGCGCGCGCGGCGTCTTGCGCAGATGCAACCCCGACCGGCGCAGGCTGCGCGCGCCCTTGCGCAGGTTGCACGGCGCGCAGGCCGCGACCACGTTTTCCCAGGTCGTCGTCCCGCCCGCCGCGCGCGGCACGACATGGTCGAAGGTCAGGTTGTCGCGGCTGCCGCAGTACTGGCAGCGAAATTCGTCGCGCAGAAAAAGATTGAAGCGCGTGAAGGCCACGCGCTTCCTAGGTTTGACGTAATCCCTGAGCACCACGACCGACGGTATCCGTATCCGCGTACTGGGGCTGCACACCTCTTGTTCGTACTCGGCCACGATATCGACCCGGTCCAGCCACACCGCCTTGATCGCCTCCTGCCAGGGCCACAGCGACAGCGGGTAATAGGACAAGGGCCGGTAATCAGCGTTCAGCACTAGTGCCGGGTGGTGTTTCAATCCCCCGGGCTCTCTCACGAATTCGCGCCTGAAATCTCCGTCCATCCGGCAAATCTCCCTGCCCTGCCTGCCTGTCCCGAGGCGACGAGGCGGGGGACCGCCCCGGCACATGAACACTATATATCGCGTTCGCCACGGGGCAAGCCCCATCCATGTGGCGATCGCGCCCAAGGCACTAGCGCGCCAATGAAACACCGCGATGACAGGCGCAGGTCATATGCTCAGGCCCACTCGCCCTTGCGGAACACCGGTACGCGGCGGCCATCCTCGTGTACCCCGTCGATGTCGATCTCGTCCGAGCCGATCATCCAGTCGATATGGATCATGCTTTCGTTGCCACCCTGCGCGGCGATCTGGTCGCGGCTGAGCTTGTCGCCGTCCTCGAAACACTTGGAATAGCACTGCCCAAGGGCGATGTGGCAGGCGGCGTTCTCGTCGAACAGCGTGTTGTAGAACAGCAGCCCCGATTGCGAGATCGGCGAGGAATGCGGCACCAGCGCCACCTCGCCCAGGCGGCGGGCGCCCTCGTCGCTGTCGAGCACCTTGCGCAGCACCGCCTCGCCGCGGCTGGCGCTGGCCTCGACAATACGGCCGCTCTCGAACCGCACGGCGATATCCTCGATCAGCGTGCCCTGGTAGGACAGCGGCTTGGTGGCGCGCACATGCCCCTCGACGCGCGCGGCGTGCGGGGTGGTGAATACCTCTTCGCTGGGGATGTTGGGGTTGCACACCACCCCGTTTTTCGCCAGCGACGCGCCGCCCATCCATTCGTGCCCATCGGCCAGCCCGACGCGCAGGTCAGTCCCCGGCCCGGTGAAATGCAGCGCGTCGAAATGTTGTGCGTTCAGCCAGTCGGTGCGCGTGCGCAACCGCGCGTTGTGCGCCTGCCAGTTGGCCACGGCATCCTCGCCATCCACGCGCGAGGCGGCAAAGATCGCGTCGGCCAGTTTCGCCACCGCCGCGTCAGGGGCCAGGTCGGGAAACACCAGCTTCGCCCACTCCTCTCCGGGCCAGGCCACCAGGTTCCAGTTGATGTCGAACCCGGTTATGCGTTCGCGCGCGGGTTTGTAGGCCTCGGATTGCGCCTTTGACGCGCGCGAGACGCGCTCGGGATCCTGATCGGACAGCAGCATCGGGTTGTCACCCACGACCCCCAGCCGCGCGGTGCCCGCGTCGAACGCCTGCGCCATGCCTTCGTACAGCCAGCCGGCGGCACGGTCGAAACTGTCGTCGCGGGCGTGCTCGTACCGCGCCAGTGTCACTTGATCATCCGACAGCAGCGGCGTCACCACGCCGGCGCCGGCCTGATAGGCGTGCACGGCGATGCGCCGCACCAGCGGCGCCGCCGCGATCGGCGCGGTCAGCAGCAGATCCTGCCCCGGTTGCAGGTTCAGCCCCACCTTGACGGCCACCTCGGCCAGGCGGTCCAGCTTGACGGGGTCGATGGGGGCGGTCGCGGTGGTCATCGGCGTGGTCTCCGGGGTTTGTGCGGGTTGCGCAGACCATAAGCCTCGCATTGGCGCCGTCAATGGCCCCAGGCCGCTGCACCCGGGGTGCATGCCGATAAGACCAGTGCGGCCAAAATCATGAGGCCAGCACCCGCAACCGGCGCTGCGCGGGCAAAACCGGCGTGACAAGCCCGCGCAAGCGGCACACACTGGCGCCCAGACACCGAAAACCATTCACCCCGCGGGCCGCGCGGGAGTTGAGCCGAACAGGAGCCCACCATGGAACCGCTGTCCAATTCTTCTGCCCAGGTCGATATCTCGACCGCGCTGCACCCCTACACCGACGCCCGAGCGCACGAGGCCCAGGGCCCCATCATCATCGACCGGGGCGAGGGCATCCACGTCTACGACCAGGGCGGCAAACGCTATATCGAGGGGCTGGCGGGGCTGTGGTCGGTCGCTGTCGGCTTCAACCAGCCCCGCCTGCGCGATGCCGCCATGGCGCAGATGGACCGCCTGCCCTACTATCACAGCTTCGCCCACAAGGCGCACGAGCCATCGATCAGGCTGGGCGAGAAACTGGTCGAGATGACCCCCGAAAACCTGACCCGCGTGTTTTTCACCAATTCCGGGTCCGAGGCCAACGATACCGTGGTCAAGATGCTGTGGTACATGAACAACTCCCTCGGCCGGCCGGAAAAGAAGAAATTCCTCGCCCGTACCAAGGGCTATCACGGCATCACCGTCGCCTCGGGCAGCCTGACGGGCCTGCCGAACAACCACCGCGATTTTGATCTGCCGGCGATCCCGGTCACGCACCTGACCTGCCCGCATTTCTACCGCTTCGGCACCGAGGGCGAAAGCGAAGAGGCCTTTACCGCCCGCCTGCTGGCCGAACTGGAAGAGGTGATAGCCCGCGAAGGCGCCGACACCATCGCCGGGTTCATCGGCGAGCCGCTGATGGCCGCCGGCGGCGTCATGCCCCCGCCGGCGGGCTATTGGCCGGGCGTCGAGGCGATCTGCCGCAAGCACGACATCAAGCTGATCGCCGACGAGGTCATCAACGGCTTCGGCCGGCTTGGCAGTTCCTTCGGCGCAACCCATTACGGGTTCACCCCCGATATCATGGTGACCTCGAAACAGCTGACCTCGTCCTACATGCCGCTGGCGGCGGTGATCTTCTCGGAAGATATCTATGACGCCATCGCCGACAACAGCCACCGCATCGGCACCTTCGGGCATGGCTACACCACCAGCGGCCACCCGGTGGCCACCGCCGTTGGGCTGGAAAACCTCAAGATCATTGAAGAGCTGGACCTGGTCGGCAATGCCGCCCGCGTAGGCGCCGTGTTGCAGACCGAGCTGGGCAAGCTTTCGGATCATCCGCTGGTCGGCGAGGTGCGCGGCGCCGGGCTCATCGCGGGGCTGGAACTGGTCGCCGACAAGGCCGCTAAGACACCCTTCGACCCGGTCGGCAAGCTGGGGCTGGCGGCGTTCAACATCGGCCACGAGGAAGGGCTGATCATGCGCAACATCGGTGACACGCTGGCGCTGTGCCCACCGCTGATTCTGACCGAGGACGACGCGCACGAGATCGCCGCGATCATGGCGCGGGTTCTGGACCGCACACAGGACTGGGCCCGCACGCAGGGGCTGACCTGACCCGACCCGCCGCTGGACACGTCCAGCGACGGCGCCCCCGGGCCGGGCCTTCGAACGCACAAAATACTTGCACGGGGCGAAAATTCGCCCCGTGCCACGGTGGCTGCGCGACTTTTCTGAACCGATCGGTTCAGAAGAATTGCCAGCAAGCGTTGCAATCTCTAAAGACGGCGATATCTACCTTTTGCAGCCGTCCGTTGTGCAACCCGTGCCGAACGAAGGTCCTTGAATGCGACTGATCCCCATCCTCACCGCGATTCTGGTGTCGGCCGTCCTGTATCTGGCGGTGATGGAACGCGATCTTCTGATCAACGTGGCCCGCGACGGGATCGCCCCGATCGAGCGGCGCATCGCCGAGATTACCGACACGGCGCCGCCCGCGGCCTCGCAGGCCGATGATGCGGTCGCGCCGGAGCCTACACCCGGCCAGTCGCCGGGCGCGCAGCCCGCCCCAAGTGATGACGCGGCGGGGGTGTCCGTAGTCGCCGAGCGGTTCACCGCGAAAACGGTGGACGACGCCGTGATCCTGCGCGGCGAGACGCAGGCCTATCGCCAGGTCGAAGTGCGCGCCGAAACCTCGGGCAACGTGGTATCCGAACCGCTGCGCAAGGGCGCCGAGATCGACGCCGGCGAAGTGCTGTGCCGCATCGACGAAGGCACCCGCAAGGCGCAACTGAAAGAGACCGAAGCGCGGCTGAACGAGGCGCGCGCGCGCGTGCCGGAGGTGGAGTCCCGCGTCGCGGAGGCCAAGGCGCGCCTTGAAGAGGCGCAGATCAACGAGAACGCCGCGACCCGACTGTCGAAAGACGGTTTCGCCTCGCAAACGCGGCTGGCCACCGCCCGCGCCAATCTGCGCAGCGCCGAGGCCACGGTGCAGAGCGCCCAGGCCGGGCTGCAAGGCGCCCAGTCGGCCATCCAGTCGGCCGAGGCCGCCGTCGCTGCCGCGCGCACGGAAATCAGCCGGCTGACCATCGCGGCGCCCTTCGCCGGCATCCTGGAAAGCGACACCGCCGAACGCGGCAGCCTGCTACAGCCCGGCGGCCTGTGCGCCACGGTGATCCAACTCGACCCGGTCAAGCTGGTCGGTTTCGTGCCCGAAACCGAGGTCGGGCGCATCGACATCGGTGCGCCGGCACAGGCGCGCCTGGCCTCGGGCACGCAGGTGCAGGGGCAGGTGACGTTCATCTCGCGTTCGGCCGACCCGACAACGCGCACCTTCCGCGTCGAGGTCGAGGTCGCCAACGGCGACGGCCGCGTGCGCGATGGCCAGACCGCCGAGGTCATGATCGCCGCGCGGGGTGCCAAGGCGCATCTGCTGCCGGCCTCGGCGCTGACGCTGGACGATGACGGCACCCTGGGCGTGCGCGTCGTCGAGGATGGCAACATCACCGGGTTCCGCGCGGTGAAACTGCTGCGCGACACCCCCGACGGGGTGCTGGTCAGCGGCCTGCCCGACACGGTATCGGTGATCGTCGTCGGGCAGGAATACGTCACCGCCGGCGTGCCCATAGACCCGACCTACCAGGGCGCCCAGCCATGACCGGCATAGTCGATTGGGCCGCCGCGCGGGCGCGCATGGTGATGGCCTTCATCGTGCTGTCGCTGGCGGCGGGCGGTTTTGCCTACTGGGGGCTGCCCAAGGAGGGCGAGCCGGATATCGAGATCCCGGCGCTGTTCGTGTCGGTGCCGTTTCCCGGCATCTCGGCCGAGGACAGCGAAAAGCTGCTGGTCAAGCCGATGGAGACCGAGCTGTCCGATCTCGACGGGCTCAAGAAGATGTCCTCAACCGCCGCCGAGGGCTACGGCGGCATCGCGCTGGAGTTCGAGTTCGGCTGGGACAAGAGCAAGATCATGGCCGACGTGCGCGAGGCCATGAACACCGCCGAAAGCAAGTTTCCCGACGGGTTCGAGAAATACTCGATCAACGAGATCAACTTTTCCGAGTTCCCGATCATCATCGTCAACCTGACCGGCGACGTGCCCGAGCGCAGCATGGCCCGCATCGCCCAGGATCTCCAGGACCGGCTGGAGGGGATGGACGCGGTGATGGAGGCCGGCATCGCCGGCAACCGCGAAGAGATGGTCGAGGTGGTGATCGACCCGCTGCGGCTCGAGGCCTACAACGTCACGGCGGGCGAATTGATCGACGTGGTCCGCAACAACAACCTGCTGGTTCCGGCCGGCAATGTCGATACCGCGAAGGGCTCGTTCAGCGTCAAGATCCCGTCGTCCTTCGACGAGCCGCGCGACATCTATGATCTGCCGGTCAAGACCAACGGTACCCGCGTCGTCACTCTGGGCGATCTGGCGCGCATCAACCTGACCTTCGAGGACAGGCTGGGCACGGCCCGGTTCAACGGCGAAGCCACCGTCGCCCTGCAGGTGGTCAAGCGCAAGGGCTTCAACCTGATCGACACCGCCGCGCGGGTGCGCGAGGCCGTCGCGCAGGCGCAGAAGGAATGGCCCGAAGGGTTGCGCGCCGCCGTGACCGCCGGCACCTCGAACGACCAGAGCCGCGTCGTCGGTTCGATGGTCAGCCAACTCGAGGGGTCGGTGCTGACCGCCATCGCGCTGGTGATGATCGTGGTGCTGGCGTCGCTGGGCACCCGCGCGGCGCTGCTGGTCGGCTTTGCCATTCCCACCTCTTTCCTGTTGTGCTTCGTGTTGCTGGCGGTGATGGACGTGCCGGTATCGAACATCGTGATGTTCGGGCTGATCCTGGCCGTGGGCATGCTGGTGGATGGCGCCATCGTGGTGGTGGAATATGCCGACAAGCGCATTTCCCAGGGCGTCGGCCCCATGCACGCTTACACCGACGCCGCAAAGCGCATGTTCTGGCCCATCGTCAGTTCGACCGCCACGACGCTGTGTGCCTTTCTGCCGATGTTGTTCTGGCCCGGTGTGCCGGGCGAGTTCATGGGCATGCTGCCGGTCACGCTGATTTTCGTGCTGTCGGCGTCGCTGATCGTGGCGCTGATCTACTTGCCGGTGATGGGCGGCGTCACCGGCCGTATCAGCCGGGTATTCGGGCGCGCCAGCGATGCGCTCAGGGCGCGCCTGCCATGGGTGGTGCGCGCAGCCCTGGTGCCGGTGGCGATGTACACGATGTTCCTGGGCGCGATGCAGGTGCTCAACCCCATCTACCTGCTGCCGGATACGGTGCCGCCGCAAGCCGCGTTCGCCGCCGGGGCGGGGCTGTTCATGGGCGGTGCGGCGGCCGCGTCGATCGCCCTGGGCGCGGCGCGCATCACCTGGCGGCGTCGCGGCGTCCGCGCCGGTCACCGGCGCACCCCGTTCGGCTGGTTCATCAAGGCCATCGTCGGCAACCCGATCATGCCGTTGCTGGCCATCGCCGCGGTCGCCGCTTTCGTCGGCGCGGTGTTCCTGACCTATCGCGACAACAACCTGGGCGTCGATTTCTTCGTCGACACCGAGCCCGAGCAGGCCATCGTCCACGTGCAGGCGCGCGGCAACCTGTCGCTGGCCGAAAAGGACCGGCTGGTGAAAAAGGCCGAAGCGATCGTGCTGCAACACCCCGGCGTCGACAACGCCTTTGCCTTCGCCGGCGACGGCGGGCTGGAGCAGAACACCGGCGGCGCGCAGCCGCCGCTGGATTCGATCGGCCAGATTCAGCTTGAACTGGTGCCGTGGGAAGACCGCCGTTTCCAACCCGAACTTGACGGCAACGTGGTGGTCGAGGAACTGACCGCGGCGCTGTCGAAGCTGCCCGGCATCCATATCGAGGTGCGCGAACAGGCCCGTGGCCCGGCCAGCGCCAAACCCGTGCACCTGCGCCTGTCGGGCAACGACTGGTCGGCGCTGCAACAGGCCACCACCGAGGCGCGCGCGCGTTTCGAACAGACGTCGGGCCTGACGCAGATCGAGGATACGCTGCCCCTGCCCGGCATCGACTGGCAGATCGACGTCGACGTGGAAAAGGCCGGCCGCTTCGGCGCCGATGTCGCCACCGTGGGCGCCATGGTGCAACTGGTCACCCGCGGGCTGTTGCTGGACACCATGCGCGTGGAAAGCAGCGACGAGGAAATCGACATCCGCGTGCGCCTGCCCGAGGCCGACCGGGTACTGTCCACCCTCGATTCGCTCAAGGTGCGCACCCGCGACGGGCTGGTGCCGCTGGCCAATTTCATCACCCGCCAGCCGGTGCCCAAGCTGGCCCAGATCAAGCGCGTCGATCAGACCCGCTATTTCGACGTCAAGGCCGCGGTCGAGACCGGGCTGATCAAGCTCAGCCGCGAAGTCGGCGAAGGCACCGAGCCGCTGGCCACCCTGCGCCCGGCCGCGGACGGCACACGCGACGCGCTGCGCCTGCCCGATGGCGGGCGCTACGAGGTGCTGGAACGCGCTCCCGGCGTCGGTGCAGACGACCTGCGCGCTGCCGTAGACGCAGGCACGGTGCGCACCGACCCCGTTAACGCCAACGAGCGGATCGCGAAGTTGACCGAATGGCTGAACACCGCTCCCCTGCCCGTTGGTATCGACTGGGAATGGACCGGCGACCAGGAAGACCAGGCCGAAAGCCAGACCTTCCTGATGAAAGCCTTCGCCGGGGCCTTGGGGCTGATGTTCATCATCCTTCTGGCGCAGTTCAACAGTATCTACAACGCGGTTCTGGTGCTGCTGGCGGTGGTGCTGTCGACTACCGGGGTGCTGATCGGCATGCTGGTGATGGAGCAATCCTTTTCCGTCATCATGACCGGCACCGGCATCGTCGCGCTGGCCGGGATCGTGGTGAACAACAATATCGTGCTGATCGACACCTACCAGGAATACAGCCGCTACATGCCGCAGATCGAGGCGATCATCCGCACCGCCGAGGCGCGCATCCGCCCGGTTCTGCTGACCACCACCACCACCATGGCCGGGCTCACGCCGATGATGCTGGGCATCAGCCTGGATTTCATCGGCGGCGGCTATTCGATCGACAGCCCCACGGCGCTGTGGTGGAAACAACTGGCCACCGCGGTGGTCTTCGGGTTGGGCATTGCCACCCTGCTGACGCTGGTTTTCACGCCCTCGCTGCTGGCGCTCAGGGTCTGGGCGACAAGCTACCTGCGCGGATTGGGGCGGCTTTTCGCCATTTTGACCGGCGGCCGGTCCAGCCGGGTGTCGCGCGACTGGGCGTTGCGCCGCGCCGCGCGCCGCCTCAAGGCGCCCGAGCTGATCTGGGAAGACGAGATGCCGCCGGAGGAGCTGACCGCCGAGCCCCCCGCCGGGTCGCGCCACTCACTGCGCGCGGCCGAATAGCCGCCAGGCCGCCTACCGGGCTTGTACACCGGCGCAGCCGCGGCTATGGGCTGGCCCGGCGGCGGCAGACGCCGAGGTACAGGCGGGGCGACCGACATGGACAACATTCGCGGCGCGGCGCTGATGGTGGCCGCGATGGCGGGCTTCGCGCTCGAAGACACCTTTATCAAGACACTGGCGCAAGATCTGCCGGTCGGGCAGATCCTGATGCTGCTCGGCGCGGGCGGCGCATCAGTCTTTGCCACGTTGGCGCTGGCGCGGCGCGACCGGCTGGTGTCGCGCGACCTGCGCGACCGCTGGGTGATCGTGCGCAACACCGGCGAGCTGATCGGCACCATCGGCTTTGTCACCGCCATTGCGCTGACGCCGCTGTCGACGGCCTCGGCCATCCTGCAGGCCACGCCGCTGGCGGTGACGCTGGGCGCGGCGATGTTCATGCGCGAGCAGGTCGGCTGGCGCCGCTGGAGCGCGATCCTGGTGGGCTTCGCCGGCGTGCTGCTGATCATCCGCCCGGGGCTTTCCGGGTTCGAGGCTGCCTCGCTGTTCGCGGTGCAAGGGGTGATCGGCCTGGCGATCCGCGATCTGGCCACGCGCGCGGTGCCGCGGGCGATCTCGTCGATGCAATTGTCGACCTATGCCTTTCTCACGCTGTTGCCCGCCGGCGCGATCCTGCTGATCGTCAGCCCCGGCGCGCCGGTCATGCCGACGCCGGCGCATTGGTCGGCGCTCGGTGCCGCGCTGGCCTTCGGCGTGACCGCCTATTACGCCATCGTTGCGGCGATGCGAATGGGCGATATCTCGATCATCGCACCGTTCCGCTATTCGCGGCTGATCTTCGCGATGCTGATCGGGGTGATCCATTTCGGCGAGCGGCCCGACGCGCTAACGCTGGCGGGCGCGGCGCTGATCGTGGGGTCGGGGCTTTACACGATCGAACGTGAGGCGCGCCTGCGCCGCAATGCCCGACGCGCCGCCGCCGCACGCGGCGCCTGACCCGAACCAGGCCCCGTGCGCCGATCTACCCCGCCATCGGCCCAGGCATCGCCATCAGCCGGGCTTTCTCGCCGCTGTCGCGGCTGTCGGACAGCGCACGGGCCAGATCCTCGATACTGGCAATGGAATGGCCGGCGCGGAAACTGTCGACATGGGGCAACATCGCGGAAATGCCACGCGCGCGGGGTGCGAACCCGTCCCAACGCAAAAGCGGGTTGATCCAGATCAGGCGCCGGGCGCTGAGGTGCAAACACTCCATCTCGCGGGCCAGGTCGGCGCTGTCGTCGCGGTCCAGCCCGTCGGTGATCAACAGCACCACCGCGCCCTGCCCCATCACCCGCCGTGACCAGTCGCGGTTGAAGGCGTGCAGGCAGGCGCCGATGCGCGTGCCGCCTTCCCAGTCCTGCGCCTCGGCGCCGGCATCGGCCAGCGCCTGGTCGACGTCGCGGGTGGCGAGGTGGCGGGTGATGTTGGTCAACCGGGTGCCGAAGGTGAAGGCATGCACTTGGGACCAGCCGGCGCCCTTTTCGTTGGCCACGGCATGGAGGAAGTGCAAAACCATTCGGCTGTATTGCGACATCGAGCCTGAAATATCGCAAAGCACCACCAGGTTGGGCCAACGCGGGCGCGGGCGTTTCAGCGCCAGGTGGTGCAGCTCTCCGCCGTAGCGCATGGCCAGCCGCATGGTGCGCCGCGCGTCGATGCGCCCGCCATTGGCACTGGCCTGCGCGCGGCGCGACGGCAGCGGGTCGACCGGCAGGCTGAGCCGTGCCAGCATCCGCTTGGCCTGCGCGACCTCGTCGGTGCTCATCTGCTCGAAATCCAGCGTCTTGAGCCGCTCTTCGGCCGAGATCGTCATCGATGCATCGACCTCGATCTCGGTCTCGTCTTCCGGGGTCTCGGGGGCCTCCGACGCGGGGCGGTCGGCGTCGCCCAGAAGCGCCTGCGCGGCGCGTTTCTCGGCGGCCCTGGCGGCGCGGTCTTCCTGCACGCCGCGCACCGCCGGCAGCAGCATCGACATCATGTGTTCCAGGAACCGCGGGTCGCGCCAGTAAAGCCGGAACACCTGGTCATAGATCGCCCGATGCTCGGGGCGGTTGACGAAACAGGCATGCAGCGTCCAGTAGAAATCGCGCCGGTCGGTGAACCCGGTCGCCTCCAAGGCGCGCACCGCCTCGATCACCCGGCCCGGCCCGATCGGCAGGCCGGCCCGGCGCAACGCGCGGGCGAAATGGGTGACGTTCTCGGTCAGCCGCGGGTTGTCGGGCAGTTCGAGCGGCGGATATTCGGGCATGACCCCTCCCGGGCTTGGTCGCGTGCCGGCGCGCCCAGAGTTGCGCGTCGCGGCCTTGCGCGCAAGAGGCACGCACCCGGCGGTTGCGCGGGCCATGCCGAGTGCGTAACGTCGGGCCAGGTCGCTGCAAAAAACAGCCCCCCCGCACCACGAAGAAGCGTGACCGGCGGCGGGGCAGCGGGAAAATCAGGGGGGGGTCAATGCCATTTACCGAACGCACCGAGATCGAGAAAGGCTTTGCCGCAGTCTATGACGACCGCATCGCGCCCGAGCTGGACCAGCTCGAATCCGAGCGGCAGGCGCTGCTCAACAAGGCCAAGCAGCATGCCGGAATCCCGATGGGAATCGCCGCGTTTCTGGCGCTGATCGCGCTTTGGAAGGCGGACGAGCTGACCGGCAAACTGGTTGGCGCGGCGGTACTCCTCGCGCTCGGCGGTGTGCTGGCCTACCTGCTGTGGCAGCGCCAGGCGCGCAAATGGGGCGGGTCGGTCGCCGATACGGTCATGCCGGTGCTGTGCGATTTCCTTGGCGGGCTGAGCTATGACCGCACGGCGCGGCTGCGCTTTCCGGTCGACCGGCTGCAAGGGCTGGGGATGATCGGCAATCACAACCGCGCCAACATGGAAGACCGGATCGAGGGCACCTACCGTGACACCGAATTCGAGATGGTCGAGGCCAATCTGGTCTACCGCGACACCGATTCCGATGGCGACAGCCGCAACAAGACGGTGTTCAAGGGCCTGCTGTTTCGCATCGGCGTGCCAGAGCAGGTGCCCAGCGACATCCTGATCGCGCGCGATCATGGCGGCGTGGGCAACAAGCTGGCCGGGATGTTCGCCGGCAACACCGGGCGCGGCATGCCGCAGGTCGAATTCGACCATGAGGAATTCGAAAAGGCCTTCGCCGTCCACGCCGACGACCCCGACGCCGCCCGCCGGCTGATGCCGGCGCCGTTCCTCGACAACCTCCTTGCCATCGCCAAAGACGAAAGCGACCGCGGCACCGGCGGGATGACCGCCGCCTTCCAGGGAGAGTCGTTCTACCTGGCGCTGTGGCGCGACGGCGACTTCCTCAAGATGGGGTCGCTGACCACGCCGGTCGGCGAAATCCAGGAAGATCTGCACAGGGTGTTCGACGATCTCGCGCTGGTACGGCGAATCATCGACCGGCTGCACGGCGACGCGCCAACGACCTGAGGCCAAGACCACGCCACCTTCACCAAGCAAGGGATATTTGACATGCGCAAATTGCTTTCAACGGTCCTGCTTTCGCTGACCGCCGGGCTGACCGCCGCGCCCGCCGGTGCCGCCGACGACATGATGGTGGTTTTCGACGGCTCCAACTCGATGTGGGGCCAGATCAACGGCACCGCGAAGATCGAGATCGCGCGCGACGCGATCGGCAACCTGACCGCCGAGCTGGACGCCGACACCAATGTCGGCCTGATGGCCTATGGCCACCGCCGCCGCGGCGATTGCAGCGATATCGAGGTGATACTGCCGCCCGGGCCGCTGGACCGCGCGGCGTTTCTCGATCGTGTCGCGCGCATCACGCCGACCGGCAAGACACCGCTGACCGATGCCGTCGAACAGGCGGCCGAGGCGCTGTCGTTCCGTGACCGGCCGGCCACGGTTCTGCTGATCTCGGATGGGCTGGAAAGCTGCGACCGCGATCCCTGCGCGCTGGCCAAGACACTGGCGCGCACCGGCGTTTCCTTCACCGCGCATGTCGTGGGTTTCGGCCTGGGCGCGGACGCGGACACCGCGTCGCTGGCCTGCATCGCCGAACAGACCGGCGGCAAATACCTGGCCGCCGATGACGCCGCGACGCTGGGCGCCGCGCTGAGCACTGTCGGCGCCGAAGTCGCCCAGGCGCCACCCGAGCCGGAACCAGAGCCGGAGCCGCAAATCACTGTCACCGCGCCGCAAAGCGTGACCCAGGGCGCCGCGTTCGACCTGTCATGGGCGCCCACCGGCGACAACCCGCGCGACTACGTCACCATCGTGCCCATGGGCGCCGACGACGGCGCCAGTGGCACCTATCTGCGGGTGCACGACAACTCCAGCGGCAGCCTGGTCGCGCCCGGCGAAACGGGGATGTACGAACTGCGCTACATGCCCCAATCGGGCGACACGCCATTGGGCCGCGCCCCGATCGAGGTCACCACCGCCGATGTCAGCCTGTCTGCCCCTGACACCGCGCTTGCCGGGTCGGCCTTCGACGTCAGCTGGACCGGCACCGTGCACTCGCGCGACTTCGTCACCATCGTGCCCATGGGCGCCGATGCCGGCGCCAGCGGCGACTACTTCCGCGTCGGCGACAGCGACGGCACCAAAAGCCTCAAGGCGCCCGCCGAGACCGGGCTCTACGAGGTCCGCTACGTCCTCAACGAGGGCAAACGCACCATGGCCAGCCAGTCCATCGAGGTGTCAGAGCCCGAGGTGACGGTGAGCGCGCCCGACACCGCGCTTGCCGGGTCGGCCTTCGACGTCAGTTGGACCGGCACCGTGCACTCGCGCGACTTCGTCACCATCGTGCCCATGGGCGCCGATGCCGGCGCCAGCGGCGACTACTTCCGCGTCGG
>NZ_JAGXFK010000017.1 GCF_024637375.1 Sediminimonas sp.
CGCGACCATCGGGGCGAAGATCAGCACGTTCTTGATCCACTGGTGCGGGCGCATCTCGCGCAGCGCCGGGCCGGGGCCGGTGGTGGCGGGGGCGAGGTGAGCCACCGGCCGGCCGTTGCGCGCGGCCAGCGCCCCGGCGCGGGCGCGCAGTCCGGGGCGCGCATTGGCGGTGATCACCTGCGCCGCGTCCTGCCAGACGGCAAGGTCGGCCTGGCTGTCGCCGACATAGACATAGCCGCCGGCGCCGTAGCGTTCGGCCAGGAACGCTGCCTTGGCCCGGCCCTTGAGGTTGCGTGCCCCGTCGGAGCCGTGCACCTCGTCGAACAGGTCGGGATGCTGCGCGGCAGCCGCGTCGGCGACCCGGCTGTCCGACGCCGTGACCAATACGGTGCGCCCGCCTGCGGCGCGCCAGGCGGCGGCGAGATCCAGCACCTCCTGGGTCCAGGGCAGGTTTTCAAAATCCGGCTCCACGCGCGCGGCGAGGCGGCGCTTGAGATGCGCGCGCCCGCGCAAGGCCCACGCGCAGACGCGTAGCGGCACGGTCCAGTCATGGGCGGTGGCGGCCCAGAAGCCTTCGAGCAGAAGGTCGGACCGGGTCAGCGTGCCGTCGAGATCGACCGCCAGCACCGCCTCGGGGGCCATCGCCAGATCCGGCACGTCGTTCGCCGCGGGCCCTTGCTGCGCTGTCGCCTTGTTCACCTGTCCAGGCCCTCCGTCCCTGATCTGGTCGTCCTGATCGCCGGTCAACCTTGCACAGCCTGTGCGTCTTGACCAGATCTGCGCGCAGGGCGCGCTGCCCCCCGGAATATTTCGGGAGTAGAGAGAAAGCACCGCCGATGCGAAAGAGCTTGCGGGGAAGGTATCGACGCTCGCCGGGGGCTTTGCTAGCGTTCAATCACATTGGTTCAAAAAGGCTGTCAGCAGATGTCATTTCCCCGCTTTTCCTTCTCCCTCGCGCGCGCTTGGCCGGCGCTTGTGTTCACGCTGTTGCCCGCTGCCGCGCAAGCGGCCGACGAGGCGCAGGCCGCCGACGACGCACAACGCGCACTGGCGCGCTGCGTGGCGATCGCGGGGGCGCCCGATGCCGGTGCGCCGGTCAGCCGGGCGGCGATGGGCGTCTATCTCGATGCGCTGGCGCGCGCGCGTCCCTATTGCGAGACGGCCGCGCGGGCCGACCTGCCGCCGCCGGCGGCATTGTTCAACCTGGCTTCCGCGCAGCAGCGCGCCGGCGATCATGCGCGAGCCGTGGACAATTTCGAGGCAGCGGCAGCGGCGGGGCTGGCCGCCGCGCGCAGCAAGCTTGGCGATTACTACAATTTCGGTATCGGCCCGGTCGAGGAGGACCACGCGCGCGCGGTCGCGGAGTACCGTGCTGCCGCCAAGGCGGGAGATTTGCCGGCGATGGCCACGCTGGCGCTGATGCACCGCTTCGCCCGCGGTGTGCCGCAGGACCACGCGCGGATGTTGGAATTGCTGAAGCAGGCCGCCGATGGCGGCTATCACTTTGCCCAGTTGCGGCTGGCCGAGCTTTATCTCGATCCAAAGGGGATCGGGCGCGACGACGCGGCGGCGCTGGGCCTGCCCGACCCGTCGCGGGCGGTCGAGTACTATGCCCGCGCCGCCGGGCAGGGCAGCGTCACGGCGATGCTGAAGCTGGCCGCGCTTTATGCGGATGACGCGGACGGCATTCCGGCCGATGCGGCGCGCTACGCCCGCTGGGTCGAGCGCGCGGCGCAAACCGGCGCGCCGCGCGCCAAGGCGGCGCTGGGGGTGTTGCTGGAGCAGGGGCGCGGGGTGGCGCGCGACCCCGAGCGCGCCGCCAGGCTGTATGTCGAGGCGCTGCAAAGCGGCGATGTGCCGTTCGGCAAACTGCGCCAGGTGGGCGGCGCGCGCGCGCCGAGCTGGGACCGCGCCACCGCCATCGCATTCCAGCAGATATTGCGCGAGCGGGGGCATTACCGGGGCGCCATCGACGGCATCGTGGGCCCGGGCACCGCCGCGGCGGCACGCGCGCTGGTCGGCGGCTGAGTTCGCTCAGGCGCCGCGCTGGCCGGCGAAGCGCGCCTGCCAGTCTTCGCGCGCGTCGTCGGTGATCTTGGCGAACAGCACCTCGGGCACTTCGAAGCCGTGCCCGGGGGGCAGGGCCGACAGCGCTGCGAGCACGTCGTCGGGCCAGGCGTCGTCATCGGTGTTCATGGCCCCCAGCATCGCCGCCGCGGCGTCGGGGATGAACGGCGCCGAGAGCACCGCGTAGAGGCGCACCAGGTTCAGCGCCAGGCGGATCTGCATGGCGGCGGTTTCGGGGTCTTGCTTGAAGGTGGCCCAGGGCGCGGCTTCCTGCAGGTATTCGTTGCCCTCGACCCAGATGGCGCGCAGCGCCGCCGCCGCCTTGCGCACCTCGATCGCGTCCATGTGCGCCTCGTAGCCGCGGATGCGGGTGGCGAGGCGGCCGATCAGCGCCTCTTCGCGCGGCCCCGGCGCGCCGCCTTCGGGCACCGTCAGCCCGTATTTCGAGCGGCAGAACTTGGTCACCCGGCTGACGAAATTGCCCAGCACGTCGGCCAGGTCCTTGTTCACGTTCATCTGGAAGTTTTCCCAGGTGAATTCGGCATCCGAGTTTTCGGGCGCGTGCGACAGCAGCCACCAGCGCCAGTAATCGGCCGGCAGGATGTCGAGCGCCTGGTCCATGAACACGCCGCGCCCCTGGCTGGTGGAAAACTGCCCGCCGTCATAGTTGAGGTAGTTGAACGACTTGATGTAGTCGACCAGCTTCCACGGCTCACCCGAGCCCATCAGCGTGGCCGGGAAGGACAGCGCGTGGAAGGGCACGTTGTCCTTGCCCATGAACTGCGTGTAGGTGACATCCCCGGCACCCTTGTCCTCGCGCCACCAGCGTTCCCACGCGGCCGCCTCCAGCCCCTGTGCCTCGGACCATTCGGCCCCACAGGCGATGTATTCGATGGGCGCGTCGAACCACACGTAGAAGACCTTGCCTTCCATCCCCTCCCAGGGGCTGCCATCCTCGTGGCGCACCGGGATGCCCCAGTCCAGGTCGCGGGTGATGCCGCGATCCTGCAAGCCGTCGCCGTCGTTGAGCCATTTGCGGGCGATCGAGGTGGTCAGCACCGGCCAGTCGGTCTTGGACCCGATCCAGTCGCTCAGCTTGCCGCGCATCTGGCTCTGGCGCAGGTAGAGGTGCCGGGTCTCGCGCACCTCCAGGTCGGTCGAACCCGAGATGGCCGAGCGCGGGTCGATCAGGTCCACCGGGTCAAGCTGCATGGTGCAGTTCTCGCACTGGTCGCCGCGCGCTTTCTCGTAGCCGCAATTGGGGCAGGTGCCCTCGATATAGCGGTCAGGCAGGAAACGGCCATCGGCGTTGGAATAGACCTGTTTCTCGGTCACTTCCTCGATCAGGCCGGCGGCGTGCAGCCGGTCGGCGAAATGCTGCGTCAGGCGGTGGTTCTGAGGGCTCGACGAGCGGCCGAAATGGTCGAACGACAGGCCGAACCCGTCGGAGAGATCCTTTTGCACCTGCCACATCTCGGCGCAGTACTCGGCCACCGGCTTGCCCGCCTTGGCAGCGGCCAGTTCGGCGGGGGTGCCGTGTTCGTCGGTGGCACACAGGAACAGCACCTCGTGGCCGCGCCCGCGCAGGTAGCGGGCGAAAAGGTCGGCGGGCAACTGGCTGCCCACCAGGTTGCCCAGGTGCTTGATCCCGTTGATGTAGGGGATCGCCGATGTGATCAGATGCCGTGCCATGTGCCCTTGCCCTTCGCTCCGGTTTGGCCCCGTTTAGACCAAGCCGCGCGACGGTTCCAGCGCAACGGACACCGAAATTGGCGGGTGCCTCACTGCGCGGTGTAGCCGCCATCGACCAGGTGATAGCTGCCGGTGATGAAGCCGGCCCCGTCGCCGAGCAGGAAGCAGGCGAGGTTCGCCACCTCGTCGGCGGTGCCCAGCCGCCCCACCGGGTGCATGCCGGCGATCGCGGCCAGCGTTTCGGCATCGAGGTTGTTTTCCAGCAGCGGGGTGTTGATGAACCCCGGCCCGACCGCGTTCACGCGGATGCCGCGCTGCGCGTATTCCATCGCCGCGACCTTGGTCAGGCCGACGACACCGTGCTTGGCGGCCACGTAGGCGCCGGCGTTGGCAAAGCCCACGCTGCCCAGGATCGACGCCATGTTGACGATGGCACCGCCGCCTGCGCGTTCGATCGCGGGCAGGCCGTAACGCATGCCGTAGAACACGCCGTTGAGGTTGATGCCGATCAGCTTGTGCCAGTCCTCCAGCGGGTATTCGCCCACAGGTCCCGGTGTGCCGCCGATGCCCGCGTTGTTGACCAGCAGGTGCAGCGCACCGGTGTCGGCCTCGGCGCGGGCGACCATCGCCTCGACCTGCGCGGGCTCGGCGGTGTCCACGGTATGGACCAGCGCGGCGCCTTCCTCTTGCGTGATCGCGTCGGCGACGGCTTGCGCGTCGCCGGTATTCAGGTCGGCGACGATCACCGTCGCGCCGCCCGCGGCCAGTTGCCGGCAGATCGCCGCGCCTATCCCCGAGCCACCGCCGGTGACGATGGCGGTCTTGCCGCTGAAATCCTGGGTCATGTCCAATATCCTCCGTTTGTCATTCGCGCGATTCTATCACGGCCCGGCGACAGGTCGATGATGACGCGGCCATCATGGCGTGTCGCGCTCGCCGGTCGCGATGTCGGTATCGCTGTCCTCGCGGCTTTGCCTGGTCAGTCGGCCGATCAGGAACGAGGTGCGCGGCGCCCAGATATAGCGCGTGCGCCGTTTCGCGGTACGGCCGGCGCGCATCCGCAGCACCCCGAAGACAACCAGCACAGCATGGCCCGCCGCGATCATCACGAACATCGCCGGAGGTCCGTAGAGGTCGATCAGCCATGATGCCGCCAGCGGCGCGGCAATGGCGCCAAGTGCGAAGAAGAACATCAGCGCCGCCGACAGCTCGACCCGTTCCGAGGCGTCGGCGAAATCGTGCGCATGCGCCGCTGCGACCGAGTAGATCGGGAAGGTCGTCATCCCGAACAGCCCCGCCGTCAGCAACACCTGCACAGTGCTCAGGTCGTGGGTCAGCGCGGTCAGTGTCGAACTGCCGATCGCTGCCACCGACAGCCAGATCAGAACGTGCCGCCGGTCGTAGCGGTCGGCCAACCAGCCCGCGGGGATCTGGGCCAGCGCGCCGCCGGCCACGAACGCGGCGAGAAACCAGGCGATCTGGTCCGGCTTCAGCCCCACGCCCAGCCCGTAGACCGGCCCGACCATGCGGAACGAGGCCCCCGACAGCGCCGCCACCAGCACCGCCGCGCCGGCCAGCGGCGAGCGCGTCACCGCCAGCATCGGGCGCAGGCGCGGGGCGACGGGGGTTTCGGGCTGGCGGATTCGGGTCAGGGTTATCGGCAGCAGTGCCGCGCAGCACAGCAGCGCCAACAGGTTGTAGGAGACGTAGGAGGCCGGCTCCAGCACCGAGATAAGCATCTGCGCGACCAGCGAGGCGCCCATGTCCACGCCGCGGTAGCTGCCCATGGTGCGACCGCGCGTGGCGTTCGACACCCGCGCCTGAAGCCACGCCTCGATCACCGTGTAGCAGCCCGCCACGCACAACCCCGAGGCCACGCGCATTGCCGCCCAGGCCCAAGGGTCGATCACCAGCATGTGCGAGATCAACCCGATCGTGCCCCCGGCGGTGAAAGCGGCGAAGGCGCGGCTGTGCCCGACCGTGCCCATCAGACGCGGCGCCCACCAGCAGCCGATGAAAAAGCCCACGTAATGGGCCGACCCCAGCAGGCCGATCTGCGCGGTGCTGAAATCCAGCACCACCCCCGACAGCGTATCCAGCGGCCCGACGCCGCCGGTTGCAAGCTGCAACAGGATCACCGAGAGCA
>NZ_JAGXFK010000018.1 GCF_024637375.1 Sediminimonas sp.
CCGTCGATCTTGTCATACGCCTGAAAATCGCCGAAATACTTGGTGATCGCCGCCGTCAGCGTCGTCTTGCCGTGGTCAACGTGACCAACCGTGCCAATGTTCACGTGCGGTTTCGAACGGTCAAACTTTTCCTTAGCCATGTCAGAGGCGCCTCGCGATTTGGGGGCCGACACGGGCCCGTTTCAGGTTCGCGCGCCGTTTATTTCGTCGGGCAGGGAAAATCAAGCGCCACGTGCGCCGATTGGCGCAGGTCAGTCCGCGTCAGCGGGTGGCGCGGATGCGGCGGTATCTCCGTCCCCCTCGTCGGGGGTTTCTTCGGCGTCCTGCGCGGGCTGCGCGCCTGTCTCGTCACCCGGCGCGGCTGCCTCTTCGGGCACGAACCAGCCCTCGGCGTTCATCATGCGCACCAGATAGGTCTGGATCTGCTTGGCGGCATTGCGGCTGAGATTGCGCATCTGCTCCTGCTTGGTCTGGGTCAGGCCCGAGCCGACCATCGTGTCGCCCGACAGGGTCTCCATGATGGTGATCTGCTTGGGTTCTGCGTTGAGCTTTTTCTCCGCCGCGTCGTCCCAGACCGTTAGCCGGATGATCAGCACCGACTTGGGCGACAGCACCACCGGTACGCCCGGTTGCGCCAGCACGTAACCCTCGACGCTGACACCGAAATGGTAGAGCCGGTCGCCCTCGTAGCGGTCGAACCGCTCGGCGATGGCGTCGGTCAGCGCCTCGGCCCATTCCTCTTTGCTGGCCTCGCGCGACAGCGGGCCCTTCTGCATCTTGGGGGCCACCACGATGTTGTGGCCCAGCCGGAAATCGCCCATATCCACCGGCGCGCGGTCCAGGTCGTTGGCGTTGGTGCAGGCAGCGAGGCCCGCCATGATCAGCAGGGCGGTGATGAAACGCGGCATCCGGGACTCCGGCTCTTGGCAGTTGCGCGACCTGCATAGCGCAGCCCTGCGGTCCACGCAATCACGCCGGGGCGAGCTGTGCCTCCGGCGGAAGTGCTTGAAGCTAGATAAGGGACGCGGCGTCAGGTAAAGCGGTTGTCGCGCGGGAAACCGCGCGGTGCCATGCGCCCCGCCCCGGCGCGTTTTCCCAGCCATTCGGCCAGGTCGGTTTCGGTGCGCGTACGCCCGGCGGGGTCTTTCCACGACAAGCCGTCGGCCAAGGTGAATGTGGTGGCGTCACTGAGCCCGCCATCGCGGTATTTCTGCATCCGCACGCCCTTGCCACGCGCCATGCGCGGCAATTCGTCAAGCGCGAAGACGATCACCTTGCGGTTCTCGCCCACGCAGGCGACATGGTCGCCCGCGACCGGCTTGCACAGCAGCGCCCGCGCATCGCCGCGCAGGTTGAGTACCTGCTTGCCGCCGCGGGTCTGGGCCAGCACCTCGTCCTCGGGAACCAGGAAGCCGTCGCCAGCGCTGGAGGCCACCAGCAGCGTGCGCCCCGGCGCGTGCACCAGCAGAGTGACGATGTCGGCCTCGTTCGGCAGATCGACCATCAGGCGCACCGGGTCGCCCATGCCGCGCCCGCCGGGCAGGTTGACAACCGGCAAGGTGTAGGCGCGCCCGTTGGAGCCGAACAGCAGCAGGCGGTCGGTGGTCTGGGCGTGGAACATGAAGCGCGGGCCGTCGCCGTCCTTGAACTTGAGCGGCTTGTCGAGGGGCACATGCCCCGCGAGCGCCCTGATCCAGCCCATCTGCGAGCAGACCACGGTGATGGGCTCGCGTTCGATCATCGCCTCGATCGGCGTCTCGGGCGCTGCCCCGGCATCGCCGAAGGTGGTGCGGCGGGCGCCGCCGGGCGCGTCGCGGCCGAACTGCTTGCGGATTGCACGCAGCTCGTCGGCAATGTGCGCCCACTGGCGGGCCTCGTCGGCCATCAGGTCTTCGAGACCGGCGCGCTCCTCGATCAGCGCGTCGCGCTCGCGGTTGAGTTCGATCTCTTCAAGCCGGCGCAACGAGCGCAGGCGCATGTTGAGGATCGACTCGGCCTGCAATTCCGACAGCTCCCCCTCGCCGTCGGCGGGCAGCGGCGAGACGTAATCCGCCTCGGACGCGGCGCGGGCACGGCCGCGGCCCCACTGCTCGGCCATCAGGGCGGCTTTCGGGTCGTCGTCGTAGCGGATGATGTCGATCACCCGGTCGAGGTTGAGAAACGCCACGATCAGCCCTTCGAGCACCTCGAGCCGGTGATCGATGCGGCCCAGCCGGTAGCGCGTGCGCCTGAGCAGCACCTCGCGGCGGTGGTCGAGGAAGGCGCGCAGCAGCTCGCGCAGGCTGCACACCTTCGGCGTCAGCCCGTCGATCAGCACATTCATGTTGAGGCCGAAACGAACTTCGAGATCGGATTGCCGGAACAGCATCCCCATCAGCACCTGCGCTTCCACGTTGCGCGAGCGCGGCTCCAGCACGATGCGGATGTCGTCGGCCGATTCGTCGCGCACGTCGGCAAGGATCGGCACCTTTTTCGTCTGGAT
The DNA here is from genome assembly GCF_024637375.1 of Sediminimonas sp. Classification (GTDB taxonomy): domain Bacteria; phylum Pseudomonadota; class Alphaproteobacteria; order Rhodobacterales; family Rhodobacteraceae; genus Sediminimonas. Next base: position 2,483 of record NZ_JAGXFK010000018.1, read on the forward strand.
CAGTTCGGCCAGTTTCTCGATCAGGCGCGACTTGGGCACCTGGTAGGGGATCTCGGTCACGACGATCTGCCATTGGCCGCGGGACAGATCCTCGACTTCCCAGCGGGCGCGCAGGCGGATCGCGCCGCGGCCCGTCCGGTATGCCTCGGCGATCGCCTCGCGCGGCTCGACGATGACCCCGCCGGTGGGGAAATCGGGGCCGGGGATGTGGTCGAGCAGCGTTTCGTCGCGCGCGTTCGGCGACTTGATCAGGTGCAGGCAGGCGCCGATCAACTCCCCTATGTTGTGCGGCGGGATGTTGGTGGCCATGCCCACCGCGATTCCGCTCGACCCGTTGGCCAGCAGGTTGGGAAACCGCGCCGGCAGCACCACGGGCTCGCGCAGGGTACCGTCGTAATTGTCGCGAAAGTCGACCGCGTCCTCGCCCAGCCCTTCCAGCAGCGCCTCGGCGGCGGCGGTCATGCGGGCCTCAGTATAGCGCGGGGCGGCGGGGTTGTCGCCGTCGACGTTGCCGAAATTGCCCTGCCCGTCGACCAGCGGGTAGCGCACGTTGAAATCCTGTGCCAGCCGCGCCATCGCATCATAGATCGCGGCGTCGCCGTGCGGGTGATAGTTGCCCATCACGTCGCCCGATATCTTGGCCGACTTGCGAAAGCCCCCCGACGAGGCGAGCTTGAGTTCGCGCATGGCGTAAAGGATGCGCCGGTGCACGGGCTTCAGCCCGTCGCGCGCATCGGGCAGCGCGCGGCCCATGATGGTGGACATCGCGTAGCTGAGGTAACGCTCGCCGATGGCACGGCGCAGCGGCTCGGTCAGGTCTGGCAGCGGGGCCGGGGCATCATCGGGCGTGTCATTCATGGGGCCGGGTTTAGCGACGTGCGGTCGGTGCGTAAAGGTGCGTAAAGCGCTCATCGCGGGGGCGGGTATTCAGGGCGACGCCAAAATAGCCGCGGCGGCGTTGCGCCCGGCCGCATGTCGGGGCATGGTCGCGCCGATGACGCGCAAATCCATCCTGATCACCGGCTGTTCCTCGGGCATCGGCCTCGACGCCGCCACCACACTGAAGGCGCGCGGCTGGCGCGTCTTCGCCTCATGCCGGCAGGAGGCGGACGCGAGCGCCTTGCGTGCGCAGGGGTTCGAGGCGATGCGCCTCGACTACGCCGACCCGGACAGCATCGACGCAGCACTGGCGCAGGTGCTGGAGGCCACCGGCGGCACACTGGACGCGCTGTTCAACAACGGCGCCTTCGCCTGCCCCGGCGCGGTCGAGGATCTGCCCCGCGATGCGCTGCGCGAGATATTCGAGACCAACCTGTTCGGCTGGCACGATCTGACCGTCAAGGTATTGCCGGTGATGCGCGCGCAGGGCCACGGGCATGTAGTGAACTGCTCGTCGGTCCTGGGCCTGGTGGCGGCACCGTGGCGCGGCGCCTACAACGCCACCAAGTTCGCGCTGGAGGGGCTGACCGACACGCTGCGCGTCGAGATGCGCGACACCCCCGTGCGCGTGGTGCTGATCGAGCCGGGGCCGATCAGCACCCGGTTCCGGGTCAATGCCGTCACGCATTTCGAACGCTGGGTCGATTGGCAGGGATCGGCCCGTGCCGATCAGTACCGTGCGACCCTTCTCAAGCGGCTCTACCGCGACGGCGGCCCCGACCGGTTCGAACTGCCGCCCGCCGCGGTCACCGCCAAGCTGATCCGTGCGCTCGACACCCCGCGGCCCAGGGCGCGCTACTATGTCACCACACCGACCTACGTGATGGGCACGCTCCGCCGCGTACTGCCGGTGCGCACGCTGGATTGGCTGCTGGCCAGGGGCTGAACCGCCACGACGTCGGCGCAGGTTGTCATCCCGCATCGCCCGACAGACCTTGGACTTTCGGCAAATTTCCGGTTCGCTTTTTGCGCCGTAACCACTACATCGGGACCAAAAGCATGACGCGAGGAACCTGACGATGAAGGACGATCCGCTATTCTACGTGGTTGCCGCCGCCTGCCTGGTGGTGGTGGTCATCCTGATGGTCGGTATCGGTGGCTTCGCCAAAGGCGGCGACTTCAATCGCAAAAACGCCAACCGGCTGATGCGCTGGCGCATCATCGCGCAGTTCATCGCCGTGTTGCTCATATTGGCTTTCGTATGGCTCAGGGGTGGAAACTGACATGGTCGTTCTCAACAAGATATACACGCGCGGCGGCGACAAGGGCGAAACCGCGCTCGGTAACGGCACACGGGTGCCCAAGCACGCGCCGCGCGTCACCGCCTACGGCACGGTGGACGAGTTGAACGCCACGCTGGGGATGGCCCGGCTGCACGCCGATGGCGACACCGACGCCGCGCTGGCGCGCATCCAGAACGACCTGTTCGATCTGGGCGCCGACCTGTGCACCCCCGACATGGATCGCGACGCCGAAGCCGAGTATCCGCCGCTGCGCGTCGCCGCCTCGCAGGCGACGCGGCTGGAATCCGAAATCGACGCGATGAACGCGGCGCTGGAACCGCTGCGCAGCTTCGTCCTGCCCGGGGGCACGGCGCTGGCCGCGCATCTGCACCTGTGCCGCACCGTGGCGCGCCGGGCCGAACGGCTGTGCACCGACCTGGCCACGGCCGAGCCGGTAAACCCCGACGCGGTGAAATACCTCAACCGCCTGTCGGACTGGTTCTTCGTCGCCGCGCGCATGGCCAACGACGAGGGCCGCGCCGACGTGCTGTGGACGCCTGGCGCCAACCGCTAGGCCGCCCCAGGCAAGCCCCCGAAGGCGCGGAATTAAAACGCGCAGCGCCACCGTGTCAGCGCCAGGTCGAAGACCGCCACCGCGGCCCGCGAGGCGGCACATGCGCCGCACCGATTGGCAAGAATTCCTGACCGCGACCCGTAACGCGACGTTGGTTGGCGCTAACGTGACGATTTTCCCCTGTTTCACCGCTTGCCAAGTCTGTATCAACGCGCGAGAGGAGCGCGGTAAGCCTCACGAGGCGCCCGCCAAACTGTAAAGGAGACCACGCATATGAAGGTGCTTGTGCCCGTCAAACGCGTGATCGACTACAACGTGAAGGTCCGTGTCAAGTCGGACGGCAGCGGTGTCGATCTCGCCAACGTGAAAATGTCGATGAACCCGTTCGACGAGATCGCCGTCGAAGAGGCGATCCGCCTGAAAGAGGCCGGCAAGGCCGACGAGGTCATCGCCGTCTCGATCGGCGTCAAGCAGGCGCAGGAAACCCTGCGCACCGCTCTTGCCATGGGCGCCGACCGCGCCATCCTGGTGGTGGCCGCCGACAACGTGCATACCGACATCGAACCGCTGGCGGTGGCCAAGATCCTCAAGGGCGTGATCGACGAGGAACAGCCCGGCCTTGTTATCGCCGGCAAGCAGGCCATCGACAACGACATGAACGCCACCGGCCAGATGCTGGCGGCGCTCATGGGTTGGAGCCAGGCAATGTATGCCAACAACATCGACATCGACGGCGATCATGCGGTCGTCACCCGCGAGGTCGATGGCGGCCTGCAGACGATCAAGGTGAAAATGCCCGCGGTCGTCACCGCCGATTTGCGCCTCAACGAGCCGCGCTATGCCTCGCTGCCCAACATCATGAAGGCCAAGAAAAAGCCGCTGGATGAAAAGACCGCCGAGGATTACGGCGTCGACGTCAGCCCGCGGCTCGAAGTGGTCAAGACGTCCGAGCCCGAGACCCGCCAGGCGGGCGAGATCGTGCCGGATGTTGATACGCTGGTGGCCAAACTCAAGGAAAAGGGGGTCGTGTGATGGCTGTTCTTCTGCTTGCCGAAGTGAACGACGGCGAACTGGCGCGCGACGCCACCGCGAAGGCCGTGACCGCCGTGAAAGACCTGGGCGAGGTGACGATCCTTGCCGCCGGCGCCACCTGTTCGGCCGCGGCCGAAGAGGCCGCCAAGATCGACGGCGTCGCGAAGGTGCTGTGCGCCGAGCACGATCTTTATGGCCATCGCCTTGCCGAACCCGTGGCCGACCTCGTCGTGTCGCTGGCTGGTGATTACGACCACATCGTCGCGCCGGCGACCACGGACGCCAAGAACATCCTGCCGCGCATCGCCGCGCTGCTGGACGTGATGGTGCTGACCGATGTCTCGGGCGTGGTGGATGCCCACACTTTCGAGCGCCCGATCTATGCCGGCAACGCGGTGCAGACGGTCAAGTCTAAGGACGCCAGGAAGGTGATTTCGATCCGCACCTCTACCTTCGACGCCGCCGGCGAACAGGATGCCGCCCCGGTCGAGAATATCGATGCCGCCGCCGATCCGGGCCTCAGCGAATGGGTCGAGGACAAGGTCGCCGAATCCGATCGCCCCGAGCTGACCTCGGCCGGCGTGGTCGTGTCGGGCGGTCGTGGCGTCGGCAGCCAGGAAGACTTCGCCCTTATCGAGAAACTGGCCGACAAGCTGGGCGCGGCCGTCGGCGCCTCGCGCGCCGCGGTCGATTCGGGCTTTGCCCCCAATGACTGGCAAGTGGGGCAGACCGGCAAGGTCGTCGCGCCCGACCTTTATGTCGCTATCGGCATCTCGGGCGCGATCCAGCACCTGGCCGGCATGAAGGACTCCAAGATCATCGTCGCCATCAACAAGGACGAGGAAGCGCCGATTTTCCAGGTCGCCGATTACGGCCTGGTTGCCGACCTGTTCGAGGCCGTGCCCGAGCTGGTCGAAAAGCTCTGACAGGCGGGGACGCTCGGGCGCACATCGTACGCCGCGCCAGTACGAACCGTACATCCTGCGAGAAGGGGTCCGCCCGTCGGCGGGCCCCTTTGCGTTTTCTCCACGGCGTTATGGCCGCCCTTGTGCCACGCGTGCCAAGGGCCGCAACAGCGCCTCGGCCACTTCGCGGTGTGCCAGCGGACCGGGCACCCCGGCCGCGGCCGGAGCTTCCATCTCGTTGAAAATCATGCCTTTCGTGCCTTGCGCGCGCGCCCTTCGGCTCAGCACCACCTCGACGACGCGCGCGGCATGGGGGCTCAGCTTGGCCATCATCGGCCCGGTGACGAAGACCGGGTCGCTGATCAGATCGCCCTCGCAACCTTCCTTGAGTCGCTGCGATATTGGCCGTTCGGAAACCCATAACAGTATGGTTTTACTCCCAATTCTACCCAGAACCATACGCATCCGCCGCACCCAGCAGCGACGTGCCGCGGCACGCACCTGCGCATATCGCCGCGGCGACACCCGCCACAGCCGGCCCAGCATGTGCCGGGTGAAATGGAATTCGGTGAAATCGATCTCGGGAAACAGCCTCAAGAGCGGCGCGTTGGCCGCGACGAAGCGGTCGTTGCGCCGCGGATGAACGCGGTAAAACGGGTTGGTCACGTTCTGCGCTCCGGTCACCTGCACAACAACAGCCCGCGCGCCGGAGGCGGCATACATGATGTCGTCATCCTGCGCGAAGGCATCCACCCCGGCATTCGGCCAGCCGAAATTGATGCACCGCATCCCGCCAAGCCGCTCGGCCATGACCGGGAACGGCTCGGCAACGAACTTGCCATAGGTCTCGGTGCCGCCCAGGAACAGCACATAGCGCCCCTCCAGGCGCCGCGCCGGCCCCCGGAACATGAGCTTCGACGCGCCGTAGCGCCACGGCATATAGTCCAGCGCCCCGCCGGACGCGTCCGCATAGGTCATGCAAACCCCCACCAATTGATTTTCTCACCCGCGACCAGAGTCGCGCGGACATCTTGCCAAATCGCTAAAGCCCGCATTTATCGCGGTTTTTAGCGACCCTGCGGCCTTGCGGCAGAACCCGCCGCGGGCCTATGCTGCGCGTGCAATGGCGAAGGGAGTGGCGTGATGGAGATCGAAAGGATCGGCGTGATCGGTGCCGGCCAGATGGGCAACGGGATCGCCCATGTGATGGCACTGGCCGGGTACGAGGTTTTGCTGACCGACATCAGCCAGGATGCGCTGAACGAGGCCGTGGCGCTGATCGACCGCAACCTGACCCGGCAGGTGAGCCGCGAAAAGATCAGTCAGGCCGAAAAGGATGCGGCCATGGCCCGGATCGGTACCACGCTGACGCTGACGGATCTGGGCATTTGCGACCTGATCATCGAGGCCGCGACCGAGCGCGAGACAGTCAAGCAGGCCATTTTCGAGGATCTGCAACCGCACCTGCAACCGCACACGATCCTGACCTCGAACACCTCGTCGATCTCGATCACCCGGCTGGCCAGCCGCACCGACCGCCCCGAACGGTTCATGGGGTTCCATTTCATGAACCCGGTTCCGGTGATGCAACTGGTCGAACTGATCCGCGGCATCGCCACCGACCAGGAAACCTACGACACCTGCCTCGGCGTGGTCGAAAGGCTGGGCAAGACGGCCGCCAGCGCCGAGGATTTCCCCGCCTTCATCGTCAACCGCATCCTGATGCCGATGATCAACGAAGCGGTCTATACCCTCTACGAAGGAGTGGGCAACGTCCGCTCGATCGACCAGGCGATGAAGCTGGGCGCCAACCACCCGATGGGGCCGTTGGAACTGGCCGATTTCATCGGGCTGGATACCTGCCTTGCGATCATGAACGTCCTGCATGACGGATTGGCCGACACCAAGTACCGCCCCTGCCCCCTGCTGACCAAATATGTCGAGGCCGGATGGCTTGGGCGCAAGACCGAGCGCGGATTCTACGACTACCGCGGCGAGACGCCGGTGCCGTCGCGTTGATAGATCGCCGAGGCAACCGAAACCCAAGCCCGGGCAAGCGGGTCGTGGCAAGGCGTTGAAATACCTCGATGGATTGACCCGTGAAGAAAACCCAAAGGGTCAACTCGTCGAATTCGACCTGCTGGGCGTGCCCTTCAGTCACGCAGCGACAGCGTCTGCTCGCGCAACCAGGCCGCGAAGGCGCGCGGCTCGGCGCTGCGCGCCTGCGCTTCCTCGGGCGAAATCGGGTGCCCGATGACGGGCGCCTGCGGTTTGTCGAAGGCGTGCACCACCTCGTGCAGCAGCAGCCCCTGGCGCAAGGTCGGCGATATCCGGTTGGCGATCTGGTACCAGCGCGAATTCGATCCCGGGAAATGGCACATCGACACCGCCGCGCCCGACCGCCGGATCATCTTGGCGGTGAAGACGTTCCAGTCCGCCTCGACCACGGGGCCGAACATCGTCTTCGACGTGGCCACGACACCAGACGGGAAAAGCGCAACGAGCCCGCCCTGCGCGAGGTGATCCATCGCCTGCTTGCGCATCTCGATCATCCTCTTCTGGGCGTCGGGCTCGTGCGGGAACGGAACGGGAATCATGTAACCCGCCGCGCTTTCGTCGATGCCGGTCAGCAGCGAGCGCGTCAGGATGCGATAGTCGTTGCGCACCCGGCTGATCAGGTCGGCCAGGATCATGCCGTCAACCAGGCCGTGGGGATGGTTGGCCACCAACACCACCGGCCCCTCGGCCGGGATACGGTCGAGCTGCTCTTGTGGTGTCAGAAGGTCGATCCCCATCACCTCCATCGTGGCGGGCCAGAAGGCCTGCCCGGTTGGGACGCCGCGCCGTTCGAACTCGCGGATACGGCGCAGGATGGTGATCTTGCCCGTCATCCACTCCATCGTCTTGATGGCTGTGCGCTTGGCGGCGCTGTCGAAACTGTTGGCGTAGGTCAGACTACGTCGGTCGTATTTCGTGAAGGTCACCCCCGGCGCATCCGACGCCTGGCCGGGCTTGTCGTTGTGAGCCGGTTCCTTCACGATACGCTTCCACCTTCCCGACGCCCGCGCGCCTTACATGTCTTCGCCGAACTGATCCGCCACCAGCGCCGCGAGGGCATCGGCCAGCGCCTCGGCATCCGGTCCGGATGTGGCAATCTCGATACTCGTCCCGCGCGATGCTGCCAACATCAAAAGGCCCATGATGCTGTCGCCCGAAGCATATTGCCCATCGCGAGAGACCTCGGCCGTCGCATCGAACCCTTCCACCACTTCGACCAGCTTGGCCGCCGCGCGGGCGTGCAGCCCCTTTTCATTGATGATTTCGAGGCTCCGATGAATCGTGTCGGACATGGCTACCCCTGGTCCTTGCTGATCGTCTGGGTGTCAATATACTTGCGGCCCGCCTCCATCGCTGCCCGCACTGCGGTGCCGACAGCCATGTGGCGACTTTTTGCCAACTTGATCAGCATCGGCAGGTTGGCGCCGTAAAGCACGCGCCGCCCTTCGGGCCTGCAGGCCAGCAGCGACAGGTTCGACGGCGACCCGCCGAACATGTCGGTAACCACCACGACGCCATCGCCCTGATCGACCTGATCGGCGGCTTCGCAAATCTCGGCCTGTTTCTGCGCACGGTTGTGGTCGGCCTCGATCGCGACGGCACGAATGCCGCTTTGCGGGCCGATCACATGCTCAATCGCCGCGAGATACTCACGCGCGAGGCGTCCATGTGCAACGATCACGATTCCTATCACGCAGGCTTCCTTCTGCAGTGTCGCGGGCCTCGCCGGGATCAGTCGAGTTCGCGGTGTCTTATTGACACCCGCCAGCCGCGTTCTACAAGGGCCGCGGCCAGTTTTTCTGCACTCGCAACCGAGCGGTGACGCCCGCCCGTACACCCCAGCCCGACGGTGAAATGCGCCTTGCCCTCCTCGGCGTAAGCCGGCAGCAGGGTTTCGAGAAGGTCCAGAACCTTGGCGTGGAACTCGGCGAAACGGGGGTCGGCGGCGACGTAATCGGCCACCTCGGACGCGCGTCCGTCAAGCGCGCGCAGGTCTTCCTGCCAATGCGGGTTCCGCAGGAAGCGGCAGTCAAGGACCATGTCGAGCCCCCGCGGCAGCCCGCGCTTGTAGGAAAACGACGCCACCGTGATCGCCAGCCGCCCCGCGCCGTCGGGCATGAAGTGGTGATCGATTTCCTCGCGCAGGTCATGCGGGGTCATGTCTGAGGTGTCGATCAGCACGTCGGCACGCGACCGGATCGGCCCCAGCAGCCGCGCCTCGCGCTCGATGCCCACGCCGGGGCTTTCGTCCGGGGCCAGCGGGTGCCGCCGCCGCGTTTCCGAGAACCGACGCAACAACACGTCGTGCCGGCAATCCAGGTAGATCAATTCCGGCTTGAAACCGTGCGTCTTCTCAAGCTGGGCAAGCGCGTCCAGCACCCCATCGACCGAGAAATCCCGGTTGCGCACGTCCAGCCCCAGCACCAGCGGGCGATCGGGGATCGGCCCCGAAATCAGCCGTGGCAGCAGCGACAGCGGCAGGTTGTCTATCGCCTCGAAGCCCAGATCCTCGAAAACGCGGATCGCAGTGGTGCGCCCGGCGCCCGACGGGCCGGTGACAAACACGATGCGCTGTGCCTCGACATCGGGGTTTTCCAGGGGCGCCTGCGACATGATCTTTCATTCCCTTCTTTGTGCCTCGAGGTATAGCATCAGGGCGGCGGGAAAATGATCGGTCATGGAATTGTGAAGAACCGGCAGCGAACAGCCCAGAACGGTGCGGCGGCGCGGGGGCGGCAGACGCTCGGTTTCCTCGCGGTCGAGATCCACGATCAACCGCAGCGGCGCCGGCGCCGCGCAGGGCACCTCCAGGATGCCCAAGAAACGTGCCTCGATCCGTCCCCGGATCGCCGCCGGCGCCTCGGCGATCAGTGCCTCGCCACGCCGGGTCACACTGGTGCGGTCATCCGCGACGAGCCCGGCGCCCAGCGCCAGCATTCGCAACGCCAGCGCCGACTTTCCCGCGCCCGCGCGCCCCATGATCAGCACGCCGGCACCTGCCACGCTGACGCTGGTGGCATGCAGCACCACCGCGTCGCCACCGTCATGCGCAGCCCCCGCGGTCACGTCAGACCGGCAGGCCGACAACGAACCGCGCCCCCAGCGGGTCGGACGTTATGTCGGCGTCGGTCGGGCGGATATTCTCAGCCCATATGGCACCGCCATGGGCCTCGACGATCTGCTTTGAAATCGCCAACCCGAGGCCCGAATTGTTGCCGAACTCCCCCTCGGGGCGCTGCGAGTAAAACCGCTTGAAAACCTTTGACAGCGCCTCTTCGGGGATACCCGGGCCGGTATCTTCGACCACCACGAGAACGCGGTCGTCGCGTCGGCGCGCCCACAGGCGGATCGCGTCGCCCTCTTCGCAGAAGCTGATCGCGTTGGTGATCAGGTTGACGAAGACCTGCGCGAGTCGTGCCTCAAGCCCATGCATCCTGATTTCGCCATCGGGCAGGTCGGTGATGAAATCAATTCCCTTGCCGCGCGCCTCTTCGCCCAGGTACTGGCCGAGGTTGTCGAGCATCCTGAGCAGGTCGAACGGCTCTTGCTCTTCCTTGACCAGTTCGCTGTCGAGGCGCGAGGCGTTGGATATGTCGGAAACCAGCCGGTCGAGGCGACGCACATCGTGTTCGACCACGTCGAGCATCTTCTCGACCTGGTCGGGCCGCTTCGCCACCCGCATGGTGCCGACCGCCGAGCGCAACGAGGCCAGCGGGTTCTTGATTTCGTGCGCCACGTCGGCGGCAAATTGTTCGTTGCTGTCGATACGGTCGTAGAGGGCCGTGACCATGCCCCGCAGGGCCGCCGAGAGGCGACCGATCTCGTCCGGACGGGCGCTGAGATCGGGGATGCGGATGCGGCGCGATCGCGAGCCGCTGCGGTTGCGCCGGTGGCCCTGCTCGGCGGCATTGGCCAGATCGGAAATCGGTGTCGCGATGGTCGAGGCCAGAACGATGCTGAGCCCGATCGACACCAGCGTCGCGACCAGAAACATCTGCAGGATGCGCTCGCGTTCGGCCCTCACGATTCGGTCGATTTCACCCGCCGGGCTGATCAGGGCCACCGCGCCCACTGCCCTGTCGCCCTGCATGATCGGGGTCGCGGTGGCAATCACCGTCCCGCCCGAAGCGTCGCGCGCCGTCTCCAGCGCGGTGCGCCCCGCCAGGACGTCGGGCAACAATTTGGCGGCCTGCGCCTCGACGCTGGGGGGCGAGGCAGCGTCCGGCGGCGCCCCCGGCAACAACCACTCGATCGCCGTCCACAGCGACGACAGGAAATCAATGATGACGGTCCTCTCATCACGCTGGCCGGCGTTGTCGGGCTTGCGCCCCACGCCCCGCTCGACGATCCTGGCCGAGGTGTCGAAGACCAGCACTTCCAGCCCCTCGCGCAGGTCAAGCCCGCCCAGCGTTGTCGCGACATCCACTCCGTCACCGGTTGCCAGGCTGACGGGCGCCCCGGCAGGAAGCTGCGCCTCGAACACGTCGGCAATCAACTCGGCCTGTCCGACCAGGGCATTGCCCCGGTGCATCGCGAGCGACTCGCGCGAGGAATTCAGAAACAGAACCCCTGCGACAAGGATGTTGAGCGCCACCAGGTTGAAGATAATGATCTTGCGGGTCAGCGGCGAATGCCGGAACGAAAACCGCCCGCTGGAATTCGCGCGTCCGGCCGTGTCGCGGTCGCCGGAAGGGGCCGGTGCGATGAAATCATCGCCCAGAACGACATCGCCGTCGCGCCTTGGCGTCTGATCATTCACCGCTACCCCTTCCGCGAGCGCCATCACTCTTCGTTGTACCTGTAGCCGATGCCATAAAGTGTCTCAATCGCGGAAAAGTTGCCATCTACATTGCGCATCTTTTTCCTAAGCCGCTTGATGTGGCTGTCGATGGTCCGGTCGTCGACATAGACCTGATCGTCATAGGCGACGTCCATCAGCTGGTCGCGGCTCTTGACAAAACCGGGCCGTTTGGCCAGCGCCTGCAATAGCAGGAATTCGGTCACGGTCAACGAGACGTCCTTGCCCTTCCACGTCACGGCATGGCGGAGCGGGTCCATGCGAAGCTCGCCGCGCTCCATCACCTTGGTTTCCTCGGTATCGCCGACGATATCACCTGAAATCGCTTCCTGCCGGCGCAACAGCGCGCGGATGCGTTCGACGAGCAGACGCTGCGAGAACGGTTTCTTGACGTAATCGTCTGCCCCCATGCGCAGGCCGAGCACCTCGTCGACCTCGTCATCCTTGGAAGTGAGGAAGATGACTGGCATCTGCGTCTTCTGGCGCAGGCGCTGCAACAGGTCCATCCCGTCCATGCGGGGCATCTTGATGTCCAGCACGGCCATGTCCGGAAGCTTCTTGTTGAAGGCGTCGAGGGCCGACTGTCCATCGGTGTAGGTTTCGACCTCGAAGCCCTCGGCCTCGAGGGTCATGGATACCGACGTCAGGATATTCCTGTCGTCGTCCACCAGGGCGATCTTCGACATGGTTGATTTCCTTGTACTGCTGTTCCTGCCGTTTTTTGTGCGCAATAATCCCCTTTTCGGGCTTTACAATCAATCGTTATCTGCGAATCGCCCGCCGACCGCGCCCATTCGAACACGGTCCGCATGAGCCAGGCGTTAAACGCATCCTGACAAGTCGCACACATAAGGTCACGATCCGAGGAATCCCGCCGCGTTTGCGCTAACCTCGCGTTGGTTGCGCTAACGCCTTGGGAGCGCCCTGTTCTTTCGCTGGATGCACATGCTATGAGGCCCGCGACGGGCCACCGTGGCCCGGTCTGGCGCGGGCCCGATTTCTCGCGCATTCGTTTCTCAAGGATCGCCGCAGTTCATGCGGCTGAAGGAGCTTGCACATGACATTCGGACGGGTGAACCCGCAATTCCGGCTTGAAGAACAGGGGATCACGGGGCTGGGAAATGTCTATTACAACCTTTTGGAACCCGCGCTTGTCGAGGCCGCGCTGAAGAACGGCGAAGGCACCCTCGGCAAAGGCGGTGCGTTGATGGTCGAGACCGGAAAGTTCACCGGCCGCTCGCCCAAGGACAAGCACGTGGTCAAGACCGCCTCGGTCGCAGACAGCATCTGGTGGGAAAACAACGCCACCATGTCGCCCGAAGGGTTCGATGCGCTCTATGCCGACATGCTCGAACACATGAAGGGCCGCGACTATTACGTCGAAGACCTGGTCGGCGGCGCCGACCCTACCATGGCCATCAACGTGCGCATGGTGACGGAACTGGCCTGGCACGCGCTGTTCAACCGGCACCTGTTGCGCCGGCCCACGCCCGAGGCGCTGGACGGCTACCTTGCCGATTTCACGATCGTCAACTGCCCGAGCTTCAAGGCCGACCCGCAGCGCCACGATTGCCGGTCAGACACCGTGATCGCGCTCAATTTCGACCGCAAGCTGATCCTGATCGCCAACACCGGATACGCGGGCGAGAACAAGAAATCGGTTTTCACGCTGCTCAACTACCTGCTGCCGGAAAAAGGCGTGATGCCGATGCACTGCTCGGCCAACCATGCCATCGACAACCCGGTCGATGCGGCGGTGTTCTTCGGCCTCAGCGGCACCGGCAAGACGACGCTGTCGGCCGATCCCGGGCGGGTTCTGATCGGCGACGACGAACACGGCTGGTCCGATCGCGGCACCTTCAACTTCGAGGGCGGCTGCTATGCCAAGACCATCGGCCTCGACCCCGACGCCGAACCCGAGATCTACGCCACCACGTCGAAATTCGGCACGGTGATCGAGAACATGGTGTTCGACCCCTACACCAGGGAACTGGATTTCGACGACGACACGCTGACCGCCAACATGCGCTGCGCCTACCCGTTGCATTATATCTCGAACGCGTCCGAAACCTCGCTTGGTGGCCACCCCAAGAATGTCATCATGCTGACCTGCGACGCCTTCGGCGTGCTGCCTCCTATCGCGCGGCTGACGCCGGCGCAGGCGATGTATCACTTCCTGTCGGGCTTTACCGCCAAGGTGGCCGGCACCGAACGCGGCGTCACCGAACCGCAGCCGACTTTCTCGACCTGTTTCGGCGCGCCCTTCATGCCGCGGCGTCCCGAGGTCTATGGCAACCTGCTGCGCGAGAAGATCGCCAGGCACGGCGCGACCTGCTGGCTGGTCAACACCGGCTGGACGGGTGGCGCCTATGGCACCGGTTCGCGCATGCCGATCAAGGCAACCCGCGCGCTGCTGACCGCGGCGCTGGACGGCAGCCTGAACGATGTCGAGTTCCGCAAGGACGACAATTTCGGCTTTGACGTGCCGGTTGCCGTTCCCGACGTGGCCGAGGTTCTGCTGGACCCGCGCCGCACCTGGCCCGACACCGATGCCTACGATGCGCAAGCGGCCATGCTGGTGAAGATGTTCGCCGACAATTTCGCGCAATACCTGCCCTATATCGACGACGACGTGAAAGCCGCGGCCATCGGCTGACCCCGTATCGACGGACCCACACCATGCGCGCGCGCCCCGATCAAACCGGTCGGGGCGCTTTCACTTGCGGCCGGTCATGCCGCGACCTCGTCCAGCGGCACGTGCATGACGTGGCGAATATCGTCGCCGGCCATCCAGACCATGTTGCAATCGAGCGGTTCGTTGCGGCCATGCACCTTCCAGCTCAGGCAATAGGGGTCGGTGTGCATGTATCCCTCGCGCTCGGCCAGGCCACGCCGTGCCACCGGGCGCAGCATGAACCCCACCACGTAGTCGGGTTGCCAGTGCAGCAACCCGGTCAGGAACGCGACGCGCGCCAGCACATCGATAATCCCGCGGCCGCGGTAGACCCCCGAATCATCGTTCAACCACATCTCGCCGTGATAGCAGACGCGCCCGCTTATCCGGTGTGCTGCCGGGCCCGGGCGAAACCATGATCCGTCGTAGTCGATGTCCAGCCCGGCCGGCGGAAAATCGTGGAACCGGGCCTGCAGGTACTGCGCCAGCGTTTGGTCGTCCAGGTCCAGCAGGCGCATCGCCTGGGTGTGCACGACCTGCCCCGCTGCATTGTGCCCGACAACCCACATCCCCTTGGAACGCGGCAACAATTTCTTTGCCGGATCAAAGGGCGGCCCGAGCGGCTGATCGGGCCGATGCTGGGCCACGAGCGCCGCGTACTCGGCAAAATCGTCCCCCATCGTCAGGAACAACTGGTTGCGGCGCAGGGTCGCGATGCTTTCGCACAAAAGCTGCGCCCCGTCGAAAACGTCTTGGATGGTCATGCCGTCTCTCCCGTGTTGCGAACAACCACAGGATGACCAACCAGCGTGTCGATGTTCTATCCCTATTTCATGTGACCGGTGGAGCCGTCCATCGCCTGATCCGCGGGCATGGACAGCCGGCGCGCCTCGGGCAGCCCCTCGATCTCGACGTCAAAGGTCCGCTCGACCAGCGAGATCAACGCAAAGCTGTCGTCGGGGAAACGTCCGCCCATCAACAGGCGCCGGTAATTGATCGCTTCGAAAACACCCTCCTCGCCGCGCGCCATCTGGGTGTGGATGTGATCGTATCGCAGCCCGTGATGCGTGGCCACCTCTTCGAAGTGCTGCCCCAGAAGCCGCGCCAGACCCGGGCCGCCCGGCAGGCCGGGCAGGCCCCGGCCGACGGCGCTGCGCTCCCACCTGCGACCGTACCATGTGGCATAGGACGATGCCTTTCCGACCTCCACGCAGATCCATTCGCGTTCCAGCTTGCGAAACACCATCAGGTAGGGGCGCAGATCGTGCAGCGCCGGATGATCGAGCGCCCCGCCCGCCCCGGCCCAGGCCTGCACCCCCTGACGCAGCAAAGGCGCGCGCTGCGTCCAGACCTTGCTGATGGGCTGCTGTTGCAGGAAAAAGCACCAGTCATCGGACTCCTCGATCGCGATATGCGTCAGCCCGTCCACCCGCCGCGACTGGTTGGCCAGCCAGGCATTGCCGCCGGTCAGGATATCCTCGGCATCCTGCAACGCCGCGCACCCGGCATCGGTCAGGTGGTACTGGCGGTCCCGCATCACGAACAGCCGCTCGCCGCGGGCCTGTTCCAGTTGCGCGATGTGGCGGCGCACGGTCTGCCGGGTGCTGCCCAGGTCGCGCACCGCCCGCGACAGGTTGAGCGTGCGCGCCAGCGTGGTGAACGAGCGCAGCATTTCGTGCAGGATCGCGTGCATTTGGCGCTTGTCGGTCACGGGCCCGCCTTTCCGGTTTCGCGGCACGGGTCGCGTCGCCGATTCCAGCCGGCCATGGCCGGACTCGTGTTGCGATGGCGGTTGATGGTACACTCATCATCCATATTGGGAACATCTATAACACTATTTGGTGTATTGATAACAAGTTGATTTGCAGCGTCCAATAGACATCTTCAGGATGTAATCGGAGATTTCTCAGGGAAGTAACATGTCTCATCCAGTTGATGTTCACGTCGGAAAGAAGTTGAAACAGATCCGTATCCTGCGCGGCATGACGCAGACAGATGTTGCCGACGGGCTGAACATCTCGTTCCAGCAGGTGCAGAAATACGAACTGGGGCGCAACCGCATCTCGGCCAGCAAGCTGTTCGAACTGGCCCGCATCCTGAACGTGCCGCCTGCCTATTTCTTCGACGGGCTTGAAGGAACGGGCCCTGACAAGGCACCCCGGATGGATGACGAAGCAGCCAAGGTCGCGGCGATGCTGACCCGCATCAAGGATACCAAGCTGCGCAACCATATCCGCAGCTTCATCAGCGAAGTTGCGGCGACGCACAGCGCCTGAACCGCTCCGGGCTGCGATGCCTAGGCCATCAGCGCGCGCCGGATCAGGTTCAACCCCGCGACGAACAGCACCAGCAGGGTGGCCGTGCGGAACGCCTGCTGGTTGATTCGGTCCTGGATGCGGAACCCGACCCACATCCCGGCCAGCGCCGGCGCGACCATGGCGATCGAAAAGGGCAGCGTCTCGGCACGCAGCACGCCCGACGCGACATGCGCCCAGAACAGCGCCAGCGCCCCCAGCCCGTAGATCACCCCCTGCACCCTGATCTGTTCGGTCTTGGGGGTGTCGAGCGCGGTCAGGTACAGGATCGTGGGCGGCCCCCAAATGCCCGACATGCCGCCGACAAAACCCGCGAAGGCACCCAGCGTCGCCTCGACCCAGGCATGGCCGCGCACCGGCAGACGCGGTTGCCAGCCGGCCAGTTGCATGCTGGTGAATGCCACCACCGGCACGCCGATCAGCAGCAGCAGCACGTTGCCGGGCAACACGCGCACCATCTGGGCGCTGAGCACCAGCAACACCAGCCCGGACAGCAGGAACCGGCGGAACCGCCTGAGCGACTGCCACGCCGCGCGCGGGCCCTGCCTGAGCGCCTGCAGGCCGTTGCTAAGCAGCGTCGGCAGGATCAGCCCGGCAAGGGCCAGTTCGGGGCCGATCACGCCCCCGAGCAGGGAAATCATGATCATCGGCATCGCAAAACCCACCATGCCCTTGACCACCCCGGCCATCAGGACAACCAGACAGGAAACCGCAAGTGCCTCAGCGGACAGCATCGGGAAGGCGCTCATCATGGAAGGGTCATAGCGCGGCCCCGACTCCGCTGCACGGAGAAATCTCCGTGCGCAACTATACATCGCGTGGGCATGATATTTGGCATATTAATTGCGCTGCAACTGCAAAGTAGCTAGGACAGGCCCTAGCGAAAGGAATCGATCCATGGCTCATGACGGACAGGACATCACGATGACATCATCCCCCCTGCTGACCGATCTTCTGGCACTTGGCGAGGGGGCGATCGGCGCCGCCGAGACGGTGCTGGAAAAGGCAACGGCCCGGGTGCGCGAGATGGTGAGCGAGGATGGCCGGGTCGCGGGTCGACTGATCGAAACGCACCAGACCGCCGCGCACGGGTTGGCCTGGCTGGCGACTTACGTCGAATCGTTGCGCCAGATGCAGAAATGGGCCGAGGCCCTGCAAGCGGCCGGCAGGTTCGGCGATGTGGAACAACTGATCCACCAGATCGCGCTTGGCGAGTACCTCGACCAGATCGCCGGCGGTATCCCGATGAGCCAGGGCGAGCGTGTCCGCATGCACGATGTCGGGCTCGACTGGGACACTCTCGCCGCCTTCCAGACAGATGCCGTGCGCACGCTGCGCGGCGCCGGCAACACGCAAGCCGCGCGCACCCGCCTTGTGGAGTTGATGCAGGAACGCAGCGCCGAAATCACCGTGGGCGCGACCGGGCTGGATGACGAGTTGGAGATGATCCGCGAGCAGTTCCGCCGCTACGCCGTCGACCGGATCGAGCCGAACGCCCACCACTGGCACCTCAAGGACGAGCTTATCCCGATGGATGTCATCGCCGAGTTGGCCGAAATGGGCGTGTTCGGCCTGACCATCCCCGAAAAATTCGGCGGCCTCGGGCTCAGCAAGGCCAGCATGGCCGTGGTGTCCGAGGAACTGTCGCGCGGCTATATCGGGGTGGGCAGCCTCGGCACGCGCTCGGAAATCGCCGCCGAACTGATCCTGTGCGGGGGCACCGACGCGCAAAAGGCCAAATGGCTGCCCGGCATCGCCAGTGGCGAGGTACTGCCGACAGCGGTGTTCACCGAACCCAACACCGGCTCGGACCTGGGCAGCTTGCGCACCCGCGCCGTCAAGGACGGCGACGACTACCGCGTGACCGGCAACAAGACCTGGATCACCCACGCCGCGCGCACGCACGTCATGACGCTGTTGGCGCGCACCGACCCCGACAGCACCGATCATCGCGGCCTGTCGATGTTCCTGGCCGAAAAGACACCGGGCACCGACGACGCGCCGTTCCCCGACGACGGCATCACCGGCGGCGAGATCGAGGTGCTGGGCTATCGCGGCATGAAGGAATACGAACTGGGCTTCGACAATTTCCACGTCAAAGGCGAAAACCTGCTGGGCGGCGAAGAGGGCAAGGGCTTCAAACAGCTCATGCAGACGTTTGAATCGGCCCGCATCCAGACCGCGGCGCGCGCCGTCGGCGTGGCGCAGGCGGCGCTGGACGTGGCGATGCAATACGCGCAAGACCGCAAGCAGTTCGGCAAGCCGCTGATCGCGTTCCCCCGGGTGTCGGACAAACTGGCGATGATGGCGGTCGAAATCATGGTGGCACGGCAACTGACCTATTTCGCCGCCTACGAGAAAGACCATGACCGCCGCTGCGACCTGGAGGCAGGCATGGCCAAGCTGCTGGGCGCGCGGGTGGCCTGGGCGGCGGCCGACAACGGCTTGCAAATCCACGGGGGCAATGGTTTCGCGCTGGAATACACCATCAGCCGCATCCTGTGCGACGCGCGCATCCTCAACATCTTCGAGGGCGCCGCGGAAATCCAGGCGCAGGTGATTGCCCGCCGTTTGCTGGGCTGATCCGGCAGCCGACGAGGGACGACCGCCGGCTTGCCGGGGGCGCGGGGAATGTGGCAGTGTCAATGAAACACTGAACACGAAAGCCCCCCACCCATGAGCAAGCCTTGCATCATTTGCGTGGCCATCACCGGATCGGTCCCCACCAAGGCGGACAACCCCGCCGTACCCGTCACCGTCGATGAGCAGATCGAAAGCACCCATGCCGCGTTCGAGGCTGGCGCCAGCATCTGCCACGCCCATGTGCGCAACGACGACGGCACGCCATCGTCGGACCCGGAGAGATTCGCGCGCCTGAAATCGGGGCTGGAGAAACACTGCCCCGGTATGGTGATACAGTTTTCCACCGGCGGGCGCTCGGGCGCGGGCCAGGCGCGTGGCGGTATGCTGCCCTTGCGTCCCGACATGGCCTCGTTGTCGGTGGGATCGAACAACTTTCCCACCCGCGTCTACGAGAACCCGCCCGACCTGGTGGCGTGGCTGACCTCCGAGATGCGCAAATACGACGTGACACCCGAGATCGAGGCGTTCGACCTCAGCCACATCCACCAGGCCGTGCGCCTGCACGACGCGGGCGCGCTTCCCGGAAAGCTCTACATACAGTTCGTGATGGGGGTGAAAAACGCCATGCCCGTCGATCGCCCGACCTTCGATTTCTACATCGAAACGGTCGAGCGGCTCGCGCCGGGCACCGAATGGTGCGCGGCCGGCATCGGGCCGGGGCAGATCGTGGTCAACGAATGGTCCGTCGCCACGGGCGGGCACGCGCGCACCGGGCTGGAAGACAACATCCGCCTCGACCGCGACACGCTGGCGCCCTCCAACGCGGTGCTTGTCGAGCGGGTGGTCGAGCTGTGCGACAAGCACGAACGCCCCGTGGCGACCCCGGCCCAGGCGCGCGAGATGCTGGGCCTGCGCCCGGCCTGACCCGCGGCGCGTCGGGGCTTACTCGGGAACGCAGACCTCGCCGGCGCGCATCGCGCGCAGGGTTTGAACGACGAGTACCGCGATCACGACGACCAGAACCGCCAGCAGGCCGGTTCCGATGATCCGGTGCGTGGTTGATCCGACCGCGCCGGCATAGACGAAACTGGCGATCGTCACCGCCGCGAAGGGAAACGACAGCGCCCAGAACGACATGGCGAACGGCAACTTCACCATGCGCGGCAGTTGTATGGCGACGATCAGGGTAAAGAAATAGGCCCCGTTCAGCAGCAACCGCGCGAAGGCATCCACATCGCCGACCAGCCGCATCCAGGCCACGAAGGCCACCGCCGGCGGCGCGATCAGGATCACCAGCGTCGGCTGCAAGCGCCCCGGCAGCGGGTCGTGAAAGATCAGGCGGTTGACGACCAGCGTCATGAGGACGATCCAGAAGATCAGCCCCACTGACATGAAATACCAGCTCAACTCGATATATCCCAGCGGCACGCCGGCAATTGGCACGATCACGTTGCCGACGGCGGGGATGAACCACGCCGGGCTCAGATGCCCGGCAAGGAACGACCGTGCCCCGATCCAGCCGGTGACCACCGCGATGGTCAACACGCCCTGCAAGGCCATGCCGACAAGCCAAAGGGCGTGCGCGGCCCCCTCGTTGCCCGGAAGCGCGCATGTGGCGAGCAACAGCAGAGAGATCGAGATCGCCGGGAAAAACGAAAGCCGCACCGGGTGATGCCATTCGCCCGCAACAGCTTGTGGATGGCGCAGCGCCTTGAGCGCGTAAATGACCGCTATGACAACAAACATCGCCGCAGCGAGCGCGAAAACAGCGCCCGATGCGGCGCCGCCTGTCCCATAGGCATGTTCCGCCGCATGCAGCGCCAGCGAAAACCCGCCCACCCCCATCACCGTGGCGAAGAAGGTAACGGGGAAGTTCTCAAGCCGGTTGCGTGGCGCCTGCGTGGCAGAAGTGTCGGTCATCGGTGGGCTCCTGCTGCGGCCGCGCCAAGGCCCGGCCGGCGATCCTGCGTTTCGCGTTACATATGACGATTCGCATATGACTGAAGCCCGGACATTGATCCAAATCAAAGCCGCATCGACAATACATCATTTTGCCGGCGTCAGTGCAGCAGCCGCAGCAGGAACAGGGTGATACCGGGGAACGCCACCAGGATGACGACGCGCAGGATATCGGAGGCCACGAACCACAGAACCGCCTTGTAGGTTTCGACCATCGGCGTCAGCCGGTCCATCGAGTTGATGACGAACAGGTTCATCCCCACCGGGGGCGTGATCAGCCCCACCTCGACGACGATCAGTACCAGGATGCCAAACCAGATCGCGACCTCTTCGGTTGTCAGCCCGAAATCGAGGTTCGAGATGATCGGAAAGAATATCGGGATCGTGAGCAGGATCATCGAGAGGCTGTCCATCAGGCAGCCGAAGACCAGGTAAAGCGACAGGATGATCGCCAGGATCATCCACGGGCTGTAGCCAAGGCCGACCACGTAATCCGACAACTCCTGCGGCACCCGTGTCAGCGCCAGGAACCCGTTATAGAATCCGGCTCCGAGGACGATGAAAAAGATCATCGCGGTGGATCGCGCCGTGGCGATGAAGCTTTCGACAAGCGAGTCGCGCGTCAGCCCGCCCTTGGTCAGTGCGATCAGCCCGGTCCCTGCCGCACCCACGGCCGCGCCTTCGGTGGGGGTGAAGACGCCCAGGTAGATACCGCCAACGACCGCGAGGAAAACCAGCAGCACCGGCCAGACGGCCCTTAGCGCGACGAACCGTTCGCGATAAGGGATCGGCTCGCGCACTCCGGCCGAGCCCGGGTGGACGCGCGCATATAGCGAAATGGTGATCATGTAGCCGAGCGCCGCCAGAAGCCCGGGGATGAACGCCGACACGAACAGCTTGGCGATGTTCTGCTCGGTCAGGATCGCGTAGATCACCAGGATCACCGAGGGCGGAATGAGAATCCCGAGCGTGCCGCCGGCGGCCAGGGTGGCGGTGGAAAAGCCACCCGAATAGCCATAGCGCCGCAGTTCGGGCAGGGCGACCTGGCTCATCGTGGCGGCGGTGGCCAGCGACGAGCCGCAGATCGCGCCGAAGCCCGCGCACGCACCCACGGCCGACATCGCCACGCCCCCGCGGCGGTGGCCAAGCCACGCCTCGGCCGCCTTGAACAACGCCGTGGACATGCCGCCCAGGGTGGCGAAATGGCCCATCAGCAGGAACATCGGAACGATCGACAGTGAATAGCTGGAAAAGGTCGAATAGGTCTCGGACTTGAGCTTGTTGAGGGGAACCGCCGTGCCGTCGGTGACGAAATAGATGCCCACAAGCCCCACGAGCAGCATCGACAGCCCGATAGGGATACGCAGGAAAATCAACAGCAGAAGAACGGGAAATGATGTCAGGCCGATTTCCAGGTTGGTCATTGGTCGCCCCCCCCGCCGATGCTGAGCACGCCGTGGCCGCTGAGGAATTCGATAACGCGTACCACGGCCACGTAAATACCCACCAACGCGGCGGCGATGGCTGCGGCCAGGCTGGCCGCATAGGACCACCACACGGGAATCTGCAACAGATAGGTCGTCTCGCCATAGCCCAACTTGCTCATCATGCCCTCGTAGAGCCGCCACGCGATCACGATGAGAACAATCGCGAACAGGGCATCGGCAACCATCTGGATAAAGCGGTTGACCCGCGTCGGAAACGCCGAGGTAAAGACATCCACCGTCGCGTGCCCGCCGGTGATCTGGCACAACGGTATGAACGCGAAGATCGCAAAGGCGATCCCGGCCTCGACGATCTCGAAATCACCCAGGATCGGGCCGACACCTGTCGCCAAAAGCGCGTCGGCAAGCTTTCCCATTGATCCCTGCACGGCATCGCTGTGCAGGATGGTGTTGATCGCCCGCCCGGTGACCGAAACGCATGTTAACAGGATCAGCGCCGACAGGACCGCGCCGCCGACGATCGCGAAGGCGCGGGCGACCGCATTCATCACCCAGTGTATCCGCTGCATTCCCATCCCCGTTTCTGCATGCAGGTAAGCCGGAACAGTGCCGCCGCGACGGCTGAAAACCATCGCGGCGGGTCTTTCGTGACAGCCCCGATTACTCGGCGCTGTGCTTTTCGATCAGGCCCTTGGCCTCGTCGAACACGGCCTGGCCGTCAAAGCCCTTGGAATCCATGTTCGCGATCCACTGCTCGATCGTGGGCTGCGCCGCCTCTTTCCAGCGCGCGACTTCTTCGGGCGGCAGGGTGATGATGTTGTTCCCCATCTCCTTGGCCGCTTCGTAGCCGGGCTGGTCGGACGCCGCCTGGGTCTTGCCGGCGAAGGCCGAGAAGTCGGCGCCCGAATTCTCGTCGATCACCGCCTTCAGGTCATCCGGCAGCGCCTCGTACTTGTCCTTGTTCATGGCAAAGATGAACGCGGTGGTATAGAGAGCTTCGTCGCCGAACGTGGTGTGGTTGTGAACCATCTCGGGGATCTTCAGCATCGCGGTCACTTCCCACGGGATCACCGCGCCGTCGATCACGCCCTTGGACAGCGCCTCGGGAATGGCAGGCACCGGCATGCCGACCGGGGTCGCGCCCAGATCACCCAGCATCTGGGTGATGATGCGGGTCGGGCCGCGCAGTTTCTTGCCGTTCATGTCCTCGAGCGAGGTAACCGGTTCGGCCGAATGGATCAGGCCGGGGCCGTGCACCCAGACGCCAAGAACCTTGAAGTCCTTGTAGTCGGAGTCGAACATGTTCTTTTCGGCATATTCCCAATAGGCCCGGCTGGTGTCCTCGGCATTGGACATCATGAAGGGCAGTTCGAACACCTCGGCCTGCGGAAAGCGGCCGGGGGAATAGCCCGCCACCGTCCAGACCACGTCGGCCACGCCGTCGATCGCCTGGTCGATCAGTTCCGGCGGCTTGCCGCCAAGCTGCATTGAGGGGTAGTGCTGCACGTCGATGCGGTCGCCGGAGTCTTCTTCGACGTCCTTGGCCCACTTTTCCAGGACCAGCTTTGGCACATTGGCCTGCGCCGGCAGGAACTGGTGCATCCGCAGCGTTACCTCCTGCGCGAAGGCGGTGCCGCTCATCCCGGCCAGCACGGCCGAGGCGGCCGCGGTCCGGAGCATTGTCTTGAACAGTGTCATGTTGATGTCCTCCCTTTGGTTCAACACTTGTCGGGCCATTTTCTGGCGGCCCGGTTCCGAGTGATACGCCGGCCTACTCCCTATAGTCCGGTTGCCGGGCGGGATGCGCCTCGGCAAATGCGGGCAGAGCCTCGCAACGTTGGTGAATATCATTGATGCGGGTCAGGGCGCCTATATCAACCCCGAATCGCGCCGCAGAGTAGATTTGCGGCACCAGGCAGATATCGGCCAACCCGGGCGTGTCTCCGAAACAGAACTTCGTGTTTTCCGCGCGCCGCGCCAGCAAATCCTCGCATGCGGCCAGCCCTTCGCCGATCCAGTGCGCAAGCCACGCACTTTTCCGGCCCGCATCCACGCCCAATTCCCCCGACAGGTATTCCAGCACCCGCAGGTTCTGTAGCGGGTGGATCTCGCAGGCAATGGTCTGTGCAAAACCGCGCACCGCGGCGCGCAGGTCGGGCTCGGCCGGCAACAGCGGCGGCGCGGGGTGCGTCTCGTCCAGCCATTCGATGATCGCCAGCGATTGGTGCAGCGCATGGCCCTCGTCGGTGACAAGCGCGGGTACCAAGCACTGCGGGTTGATGCGCTCGAAATCCGGCTCGTGCTGCGCGCCGGCCCGCAGGTTGACCGGCGCGTTTTCATAGGCGAGACCCTTGAGGTTCAGGGCGATGCGGCAGCGATAGGACGAGGAGCTGCGGAAATATCCCAACAGGCGCATCATCGGGCCGCTCCGATACTCAATTCGACCGGCGCCAGCGCATCGATCGTGCCATGCAGCACATCGCCGGGCGACACCGCACCTACCCCGGAAGGCGTGCCGGTATAGATCAGGTCGCCCGCGTCGAGGTGATAGTAGCGCGACAGGTCCGCCACGATTTCCGGCACCGACCAGATCATGTCGTCCAGCGTCGCCTCCTGGCGCGTGACGCCGTTGCATGTCAGCGCGATGGATTTGCCGGACGGGTCGAACTCCTCCGCCCGCGTGATCGGCGCGATCACCGCGGCGTTTTCGAAATCCTTGCCCAAATCCCAGGGGCGGCGCTTGTCTTTCCCCTGCTGTTGCAGGTCGCGGCGCGTCATGTCGAGCCCCGTGGCATAGCCCAGAACCGCGCCTTCCGCCTGCGCCACCTCCACCCGGAAAGCGGGCGCACCGATCGCGACGACCAGTTCCATCTCGTGATGCACATCTCGCGTGCCGGGCGGATAGGGGATTGTACTGCCGCTGTGGCAGATCGCGAAAGCCGACTTGGTGAAGTAGAACGGCGCCTCGCGGTCGACCTCATTGCCCATTTCGGCCGCGTGGGCGGCATAGTTGCGGCCGACGCAAAATATCCGACGCACCGGAAAACCCTGTGCGCCCCCTGCAAGGGGCACCACGGGCAAGGCTGGCGGGGCGAAAAGCGGCGTCATGCACCACCCCCGCCCGGACGCGGGGACGCCGTGGCGTAAGGCAACCGTGTTGCGCGCATCGCTGACATCAAGCCCCCTCCTGCCGCGCGGGGGTGTGCCCCACTGACAAAGCCGACCAAACGGTCGCTTTTGTCAAGATGCCAGAAAAATTTAACAAAGCAAGTAAAAATTCGTGTGCGTCGTGCTGAAACGCCGCCCTGCCGCGCGCTTGAGCCGCAACTACGCCGGATAATCGCAACCAGAAGACGCACCCGCCCCCGGCGGAGTGCATCTTCATCCTGCCCGAAAAAAATACTCCCGCCGGAGGCGCCCTCTCCGCCAGCCCGTGCCAGCGATCAGGGCGATCAGCCTTCGCCGTCGCCGATCTTGTCCTGCGTGCGGGTTTCGAAATCCTCGGCCGCGTGGCGCTCGTGCAGCTGCATCTCGGGCTCGCCGAAGGTGCGGTTGACCATGCGCCCGCGCTGCACCGCGCCGCGAGCGTCGATCCGGTGGGCCCAGTCCATCACATGCGTGTAGCTTTCGGCATCAAGGAAGGTTGCCGCGTCATAGAGCCGCCCCAGCACCAGTTGCCCGTACCACGGCCAGATCGCCATGTCGGCGATGGTGTAGTCATCACCGGCAATATAGCGCCGTTCGGCAAGCTGCCGGTCAAGCACGTCAAGCTGACGCTTGGTTTCCATGGTGAATCTGTCGATAGGGTATTTCCATTTTTCCGGCGCGTAGGCATAGAAATGGCCGAACCCGCCGCCAAGGTACGGCGCGCTGCCCATCTGCCACATGAGCCAGTTGAGCGTTTCGGTGCGCGCCGGCCCCTCGGGCGCCAGGAAGGCGCCGAATTTCTCGGCCAGGTGAATCAGGATCGAGCCGGATTCGAACACCCGCAGCGGTGCATCGCCGGTATGATCCACCAACGCGGGAATCTTTGAATTGGGGTTGATGTCGACGAAGCCGCTGCCGAACTGGTCGCCATCGACAATGCGGATCGGCCAGGCGTCGTATTCGGCACCGGCATGGCCGGCGGCGAGCAACTCCTCGAACATCACCGTGACCTTGACGCCATTGGGCGTGGCTAGCGAGTAAAGCTGGAAAGGGTGCGCGCCGGTCGGCAGATCCTTGTCATGTGTGGCCCCCGCGACGGGGCGATTGATGCTGGCGAACTGACCACCGGAGTCGCCCTCCCATGTCCAGACCTCGGGCGGGGTGTAGCTGTCGTCGCTCATATCTGAGTGTCCTTTGATTTGTGTGGCAGCAACATCCTATTGCTTTGGGGCAGGCCCGCAATCGGCGCGGTCGCACAAGGGGATGTGCAACCGCGCATGGGAAGGTGCGTCAGTCGAGTTGATAGCCCGGTGTCGAGGCGGAAATCGCCTGCTCCTCGTCGTCCATCCCTTCGGGAATCCCTTCGAAAAGCGGCGTGGTCATGTAACGCTCGCCAGTATCGGGCAGCATGCACAGGATCACCGATCCGGGCGCGGCATTTTCCGCGACCCGAAGCGAGACGGCGAAAGTAGCACCGCCGGAAATGCCGGTTAAAATCCCCTCTTTCGCCGCCAGATCACGCGCCGCCTTGATGCCGTCAGGCCCGGTGACTGGCACCAGGTCGTCATAATAACGCCTGTCCACGGCCTCTTGCAGAACCAGCGGGATGAAATCCGGGGTCCAGCCTTGGATCGGGTGCGGCTCGAATGCCGGGTGACTCTCGGCGGGGGCGCCGTCAGCGGTGCGCTCCTGCGCGTGGCCGCTGCCCAGAAGGGCCGCGTTGGCGGGTTCCGACAGGACGATCTTCGTCTCGGGCCGCTTGTCGCGCAACACCCGGCCCAGACCCGTCACCGTGCCGCCCGTGCCATAGCCCGTCACCACGCAGTCGAGACGCTCGCCCTCGAAATCGCCCAGGATTTCCTGCGCGGTGGTGGCCTCGTGGATATCGGCATTGTCGTCGGTCTCGAACTGATGCGCCAGGAACCAGCCATTTTTCTCGGCCAGTTCCTCGGCCTTCTTGTACATGCCGAAGCCCTTTTCGGCCTTTGGCGTCAGCACGACCTTGGCCCCCAGCATCCGCATCAGGCGGCGCCGCTCGATGGAAAAGCTCTCGGCCATGGTGATGACCAGCGGATAGCCTTTCTGCGCGCAGACTATGGCCAGACCGATGCCGGTATTGCCGCTGGTGGCCTCGACCACGGTCTGCCCTGGCTTCAGCCGCCCGTCGCGTTCGGCGGCCTCGATGATATTGACCGCCAGCCGGTCCTTGACCGAAGCCGCCGGATTGAATGCCTCGGCCTTGACGTAGATCGTGACGTGATCGGGGCCGAGATTGTTGATGCGGATGACCGGCGTGTCGCCGATCGTGTCCAGAATGCTGTCATAGCGCTTGCCGCGCCCCTTGGTGGCTCGAATGCCGGTATCTGCCATGATCTGTCTCCCGGTTGCTTTGGGTAAACCTATGCGCCGAAAAGGCTGTCGAAAAGGGTTGTTCCAACGTTGCGCGTCGCTCAGCGCCAGATCGGAAAATCATTCTCGATATGGACCCGGAAGAAGGATGAAACAGGCGTTTCGGTTCCCGCGCGCCGAACGGGAAAGGCCGCCCGTGACAGGCGGCCTTCGTGTCGCGCGGTGCCCGCGACCGGCCCGTTTCGCAGCCCTGGAGGGTCGGCTCTGACGCTTCGACCCACCAAGGTTCTTAGGTATGGATCAACTCGTCAAGACGTTTGAAAGACCTGCCACGATGCGTCTTTGCCAGACGGAGGGGGGCAGATGTCTTGGTCGACCCACTGGCTCAATACACGACCACGGCGCGGATGCTCTCGCCGCTATGCATCAGATCAAACCCCTTGTTGATATCGTCTAGGCTGAGGACATGCGTGATCATCGGGTCGATCTCGATCCGGCCATCCATGTACCAGTCGACGATCTTGGGCACGTCGGTGCGTCCGCGAGCGCCGCCGAAGGCGGTGCCCTTCCAGGTGCGCCCGGTGACCAGTTGGAAGGGCCGGGTGCTGATCTCGGCGCCGGCCGGCGCCACGCCGATAATGACGCTTTCACCCCAGCCCTTGTGCGCGGCTTCCAGCGCGGTGCGCATCACGCCCACGTTGCCGGTGGCGTCGAAGGTGTAGTCGGCGCCGCCGCCTGTCAGGTCGACCAGATGCGCGACCAGGTCGCCAGTCACGTCCTCGGGATTGACGAAATCGGTCATGCCGAAATGCTCGGCCATGGTGCGCTTGTCGGGGTTGATGTCGACGCCCACGATCTGCCGCGCCCCGGCCATGCGCAGCCCCTGGATCACGTTGAGCCCGATCCCGCCCAGGCCGAAGACGATCGCGGTGCTGCCGATCTCGACCTTCGCGGTGTTGATCACCGCGCCGATCCCGGTGGTGACGCCGCAGCCGACATAGCAGACCTTGTCGAACGGTGCGGCGGGGTCGATCTTGGCCAGCGCGATCTCGGGCATAACGGTGTGGTTGGCGAAAGTCGAACAGCCCATGTAGTGCAGGATCGGCGTGCCGTCGAGCATCGAGAACCGTGTCGTGCCATCGGGCATCAGCCCCTGCCCCTGGGTGGTGCGGATCGACTGGCAGAGGTTGGTCTTTGGGTTGAGGCAATATTCGCATTCCCGGCATTCAGGCGTGTAGAGCGGGATGACGTGATCGCCGGGTTGCAGGCTTTTGACACCGGGGCCGACCTCAAGCACCACGCCGGCGCCCTCGTGGCCCAGGATGGCGGGAAACAGCCCCTCGGGGTCGGCGCCCGAGCGGGTGAACTCGTCGGTATGGCAAATGCCGGTGGCCTTTATCTCGACCAGAACCTCGCCTTCCTTCGGGCCGTCGAGGTTCACCTCCATCACTTCCAGCGGCTTGCCGGCCTCGAGGGCCACGGCGGCACGTGTGCGCATGTCTTTGCATCCTTCCCTGTTGACGGTCGAACCCTGCCCCGATCACGGCGGCGTTTCAACCGTCAGGCTGCCCGCCGGCGGTGCCGACAGCTTCGCCCGCAGCGACAGCCGAGCCGCCGCTTGCGACGCGCATCCTAGAGGGCGCGCAGCCCGCCGATCACGAAATCGCCGACCAGGTCGGCATAGTCCGCGCGGCTCAACCCCTTGCCGGGGCGGTGCCACATGTAGAACCAGTTGATGATCCCGAAGATCGACATCGTCACCGCGCGCAGCCGGTCGGGCGGCAGTTCGGGCGCCTGCGCGGCCACCGCGTCCGACACTACCGCCACCAGCCGCCGTTGCAGCGCATAAAGCGGCTCTTGCCGGTCGCGCGGCAGAACCGTCAGCGCGTCCAGTTGCAGCTTGTGCTCGGCGTCGGCGTCTTCATAGGCGGCGAGGATCGCACGGATGATACCGCGCAGGCCGGCGCCGCGAGCGGCCTCGACCACCGCGACCAGGTCCGACAGGTGCGTATCCAGGATATCGAACAGCAAGTCCTCCTTGCTGCTCCAGTAGTGATAGATCAACGCCTTGGACACACCGCAGGACTTCGCCGCGCCGGTCATCGAGGCACGGTCGAACCCGTGGCGCGCGAAATACCGCGCCGCGCCCTTGCGCAGGGCCGCGCGTTTCTCGTCATGGTCACGGGCCAGACCGCGCGCCATCAATCGGCCTTGGGGCGATTGTCGATCAGGCGCACCGCCTTGCCCTCGCTGCGTGCCACCTTGCCCGGCTCGGCGACGTTGACTGTGATGGAGATCCCGACATTGGATTTCACCCGACCGCGCAGATCGTGCGCCGCGGCATTGCGGGCCTCGATCGACACGCCTTCGATCGGTTCGACATGCACGGTCATCTCGTCCATGCGGCCGGGACGCGACAGCTCGATCTGGAAATGCGGTGCCAGCTCGGTCACCGTCATCAACTGTTCCTCGATCTGGGTCGGGAAAACGTTTACGCCACGCAGGATGATCATGTCGTCGCTGCGCCCGGTGACCTTTTCCATCCGCCGCATGCTGCGCGCGGTGCCGGGCAACAGCCGAGTCAGGTCGCGGGTGCGGTAACGGACGATGGGGAATGCCTCCTTGCTGAGCGAAGTGAACACCAATTCGCCCAGTTCGCCATCGGGCAGCACCTCACCGGTGGCCGGATCGATCACCTCGGGGTAGAAGTGGTCTTCCCAGACGTGCAGGCCGTCCTTGGTTTCGACGCATTCGTTGGCCACGCCGGGGCCGATCACCTCGGACAGGCCGTAGATATCGACCGCGTGCATGTCGAAGGCTTCTTCGATCTCCAGGCGCATCGCATTGGTCCACGGCTCGGCGCCGAATATCCCGACCTTGAGCGGCGATTGGCGGGGGTCGCGGCCCTGCGCGGCATATTCGTCGAGGATCGACAGCGCATAAGAGGGCGTGACGGTGATGCCGTCGGCGTGGAAATCCTCGATCACGCGCACCTGGCGCTGCGTCATCCCTCCCGAGACGGGCACCACCGTCAGGCCCATCTTCTCGGCCCCGCCATGCACGCCCAGCCCGCCGGTGAACAACCCGTAGCCATAGGCATTGTGCAGCACATGACCGGGCCTGAGCCCCGCGGCGCGCAGCGACCGCGCCATCACGTCGGCCCACATGTCCAGATCGCCCTTGGTATAGCCCACAACGGTAGGCTGGCCTGTCGTGCCCGACGAGGCATGCAAACGCGAAATTCGCTCGCGCGGCACGGCGAACATGCCGAACGGATAGTTGTCGCGCAGATCCTGCTTCACGGTGAAGGGGAATTTCGACAGGTCCGAAAGCTGTTTCAGGTCATCGGGATGCACGCCGGCCTTGTCAAAGGCATCGCGGTAGAACGGCACGTTGTCATAGGCATGGCGCAGCGACCATTTCATCCGTTCCAACTGCAGCGCCGACAACTCGTCGCGGCTGGCCGTCTCGATATGCTCCAGATCGCCGGGTTTGGGGGACAGATCTTCCATTACACAGCCTCCATCATAAGCGCGATGCCCTGGCCCACGCCGATGCACATGGTGCAGATCGCGCGCCGGGCGCCAGCGTCCGACAGGTTGATCGCCGCGGTCAGCGCCAGGCGTGCGCCGGACATGCCCAGGGGATGGCCAAGCGCGATCGCGCCGCCATTGGGGTTCACATGGTCGGCATCGTCGGGCAGGCCCAGCTTGCGCATGACGGCCAGCCCCTGCGCGGCGAACGCCTCGTTCAACTCGATCAGGTCGATGTCGGAAATCTTCAGCCCGTGCCGGTCCAGCAAGGCCCGCGTGGCCGGCGCCGGGCCGAGCCCCATGACCCGCGGCGGCACGCCGGCACTCCCCATGGCGGTGATTCGGGCGCGCGGGGTAAGCCCGTATTTTTCGACCGCAGCAGCAGAGGCCACGATCAGCGCCGCCGCGCCGTCGTTGACGCCGCTGGCATTGCCCGCCGTCACCGTGCCGCCGTCGCGGAACGGGGCTGGCAGGTTGGCCAGTTTTTCGGCCGTAGTAGCGCGGGGGTGCTCGTCGGTATCGACGACGCGCGGCTCGCCCTTGCGCTGCGGGATGGTCACCGACGTAATCTCGCGCGCCATGCGTCCCGACTCGATCGCCGCCAGCGCCCGGGTCTGCGAGCGCAGCGCGAACGCATCCTGATCGACGCGGGAGATACCGAACTCCTCGGCCACGTTCTCGGCCGTCTCGGGCATCGAGTCGGTGCCATAGGCCTTGTGCATCGCCTTGTTGACAAAGCGCCAGCCGATGGTGGTGTCATAAATCTCGGCGCGGCGCGAAAAGGCCGCGTCGGCCTTGGGCATGACCAGCGGCGCGCGACTCATCGATTCGACACCTCCGGCCAGGATCACGTCGGCCTCGCCCAGCCGGATGGCGCGCGCAGCACTTCCCACGGCGTCGAGCCCCGAACCGCAGAGCCGGTTCACCGTGACGCCGGGCACCGATGTGCCCAGCCCTGCCAGCAGCGCCGCCATGCGCGCGACGTTGCGGTTGTCCTCGCCCGCCTGGTTGGCGCAGCCGATGATGCAGTCATCCACGCGCAGCCCCTCGAACGGGGCCACAACCTCGCGCATGACATGCGCCAGCATGTCGTCGGGGCGCACCGCGCTCAGCGCCCCGCCATAGCGGCCGATGGGGGTGCGCAGCCCCTCGCACAGGAATGCCTCGGTCATGTGTCGTCCTCCTGGAAATGCTGCCCCTTGACCTGGCGCGAGAGGCCGCGGAACAGCGCCACCTGGCGGCCGTCCTCGCCCGTTACCTCGACGTCGTACACGCCGCTGCGCCCGTTCATCGCCGCCTCTCGCGCGACCGCGGTCAGGCGTTCGCCGGGGCGCCCGGCAGACAGGAAGGTGATCGAGTTTTCCTGCGCCACCACCAGCGTGTTGTAGCTGTTGCAGGCAAAGGCGAAGGCGCTGTCGGCCAGGGTGAAGATGTGCCCGCCATGGCAGATCTTGTGACCGTTGAGGTGATGGTCCGCGACCGTCATCGACAGCGTCGCCGTGCCCGGACCGATCGCGTCGATCCGCATTCCCATGGCCTGGGATGCGGCATCGCCGGCCCACATCGCCTGTGCCGACCGCTCGGCGCGTTCCTGTGGTGTCATGTGCTGCGCTTCCTCCCCTGACGCGTTCTGCAGACGATGCAACAAAACCGACCGCACGGTCAAGAGTATTGCGCGCGCCCGCGATTTCCAGCATGCTGGCGCCAAAGCAGGAGGAGCCTGATATGCTGACAGCACAAAGCTACGCCACCGGTCGCTGGATCACGCCGGACGACACCGCAACCGACATCATCGGCCCCGTCACCGGCCAGACCGTCGCCCGCGCCGGCAGTGCGGCGCTGGATTTCGGCGCCATGCTGGAACACGCCCGCACCCGCGGCGGCCCGGCCCTGCGCGAGATGCCGTTCCACCAGCGCGCCAAGATGGTCAAGGCGCTGGCCGCCTATATCGATGGCCGGAAAGAAGAGTTGTACGCCATCAATCCGCTGACCGGCGCCACCCGGCGTGACGGCTGGGTCGATATCGACGGCGGCATCGGCACCATGTTCCTGTTCGCATCGAAAGGCCGGCGCGAAATGCCCGACGGTCATGTCTATGTCGATGGCGATGTGGAACAGATCAGCCGCAAGGGCACTTTCTTGGGTCAGCACATCGCCGTGCCCCTGCAAGGGGTGGCGGTGCAGATCAACGCCTTCAACTTCCCGGTCTGGGGGATGCTTGAAAAGCTGGCCCCGGCGCTCATCGCCGGGGTGCCGTCGATCGTGAAACCGGCGACGCAAACCTGCTACCTGACCCATGCCTGTGTGCAGATGATCGTCGACTCGGGGCTGCTTCCCGAGGGCGCGCTGCAACTGGTGATCGGGCGCACCGGCGACCTGCTCGACCGGCTGGGCGCACAGGACATCGTCAGCTTCACCGGATCGGCGGATACCGCGCTCAAGCTGCGCAGTAACCCCAACCTGATGCGCAACGCCACCCGGTTCCTGGCCGAACAGGACAGCCTCAACGCCTCGATCCTGGGGCCTGATGCCGGCCCCGACAGCCCCGAGTTCGACCTGTTCATCAAGGAAGCCGTGACCGAGATCACCAGCAAGGCGGGGCAGAAATGCACCGCCACGCGCCGCCTGATCGTGCCCGAGGCGCGGATGGAGGCGGTCGCCGAGGCGCTGTCGGCGCGCCTGTCAGGGGTGACCATCGGCAACCCGGAGGCCGAGGGCGTGCGCATGGGCGCGCTGGCCAGCCACGCACAAAAGGCCGACGTTTTGGGACAGCTGGCGCAACTGCGCACCGAGGCGCGGCTGATCCACGGCGACCCCGACGCGCTGAACCTGACAGATGCCGACCCGGCGCAGGCGTTCCTGCCGCCGATGATCCTGGCGTGCGACGACCCCGACGCGGCGCGCGCGGTGCATGAGGTCGAGGCGTTCGGCCCCCTTTCCACCCTCATGCCCTACCGCGATACCGCCCACGCGGCGGCGCTGGCCAATCGCGGCGGCGGTTCGCTGGTGTCATCGCTGTTCACCCACGACACCGGGGTCGCGCGCGACATCACCCTGAACGCGGCGGCGTGGATGGGGCGCATCTACATCATGGGCCGGGATTCAGCGGCCGAAGCCACCGGCCACGGCTCGCCCCTTCCGCACATGATTCACGGCGGGCCGGGCCGGGCCGGCGGCGGCGAGGAACTCGGCGGCGTGCGCGGCGTCATGCACTACATGCAACGCACCGCGGTGCAGGGCAGCCCCGACATGCTGACCGCGATCACCGGACAATGGGTCAAGGGCGCGGCACAGACGACCGGGCCGAAACACCCGTTCCAGCGCACCTTTCGCGAGGTCGAGATCGGCGAGACGATCCACACCGACGCACGCACCGTGACGCTGGAGGATATCGAGCATTTCGCCCGTTTCACGGGCGACACGTTCTACGCCCACATGGACGAAGAGGCCGCCCGCGCCAACCCGTTCTTCCCCGGACGGGTGGCGCATGGCTACCTGCTACTGAGCTTTGCCGCGGGTCTGTTCGTGCAGCCCGACCCGGGGCCGGTTCTGGCCAATACCGGGCTGAATGCGCTGTCGTTCCAGAAACCCGTCAGCCCCGGCGACGCGATCAAGGTGGCCCTGACCTGCAAGCGCAAGACCGGGCGTACCGACACCTATGGCGAGGTGGCTTGGAACGCCACGCTGACCAACCAGGACGACGAGCAGGTGGCCGAGTACGAATTGCTGACCATGGTCGCCTACGAGCGTTGAGCGCAGTGCCCCGCCCGGCAGGGCTTCACCCCCCGCGCGGGCCCGTGTAACAGGGTGGCATGGACCCGCTTGCCCCCCTGATCGACGCCCTGCATTCCGAGGGCCGCCTGCGCGTCTGGTCGCTGGTCATCACCGTGTTCGGCGACAACGTCCAGCACCGCGGCGGGCGCATTTCGACCGCCCGTCTGGGGCGTCTTCTGGGTCGCGTGGGCGTCGAGCCGGGGGCGCTGCGCACGGCGTTGTCGCGGCTGGCGCGCGATGGCTGGGTGACTTCCGAAAAGGTCGGCCGGTCAAGCGTCTACCGGCTCAGCCACAGCGGGCTTGCCCGCTTTACCGAGGCCACGGGCCGCATCTACGCACCGCCGCGCAACCAACCTGTGCAGTCATGGGTGATCGCCTGCGGCGACAGCCAGCCCGGCATGCCGCTTGGCGGGGGGTGGGTGCTGCGCCCGGCCGACACGGCTGACGCGGACATGCCTGCGCCAGCCCTCGCGGTGACCGGGGCGCTTTCCGCCCTGTCGGACGACATGCGCGACGGGTTGCTTGCAGACGGCCAGCGCGACGCGCTCGACGCGCTGTGGCGCGACCTGAACGCCATCGACGCGTTGTCGCCTTCGCCGCTGGACGCGGCGGCGGCGCGCACTTTGCTGATCCATCGCTGGCGGCGAATTGTGCTGCGCTACCACGAACCCGCCGACGAATTGCTGCCACGGGCCCTGCGCCACCCCGCCGCGCCGCGGGCGCGCGTGGCCCGGGCCTATCACCGTCTCACCCCCGCCGCCGAGCAATGGTTCGACGATGCGGATGACGATGTCATGGCAATGCCGGCGGCGTCGGACGGGGTGGGCTGGCGCTTCTGCAACAAGCACGAGGCTTGATTTCCCCCGCCCGCGGCGCAATTGTAAAAACATGACCGTACCCCCCAACGCCCCGCTCGTGCATGGCGTCACGCCAGACCAGGTTGCATTCCA
Source organism: Sediminimonas sp. (assembly GCF_024637375.1). Classification (GTDB taxonomy): domain Bacteria; phylum Pseudomonadota; class Alphaproteobacteria; order Rhodobacterales; family Rhodobacteraceae; genus Sediminimonas. The sequence goes on from NZ_JAGXFK010000018.1 coordinate 38,741, forward strand.
GCGGCAGGAACTCGGCGTTATCCTGGGGCTCTACGGGCGCATGGTCGCGGCCGGCGAATGGCGGGATTACGGCATTTCCTGCCTGCGCGAGGTGGCGGTGTTCTCGATCTTCCGCCGCACCGCCGAGCACCCGCTCTACCGCATCGAGAAGCGCCCCGGGCTGCGCAACCGGCAGGGCATGTACGCGGTGATCGGCATGGATGGAAGGGTGCTCAAGCGCGGGCACGACCTGAAATCAGTCCTGCGGGTGCTGGAGCGCAAGCTGATCCGCGCGGTGGAATAGAGCACACTACAACCGCTTGTGCGCCGTCACCGGCCCGTCGCCCTGCGCCGCGATCCGGGCAATGGCTGCGTCGATGCCCTCGTATGCCACAGCAATATCGTGGGCGTTGGCATGGATCAGGGTGCCTGCGTCCACCACCAGCGCGATGTGCCCTTTCCAGAACAGCAGATCGCCACGCCGATACGCGCTGCCCTCGGGCAGGGTATGGCCCAGCCCGGCCTCCTGCTGGTCGCTGTCGCCGGGGCAGGTGATGCCGCAGGCAAGGCAGGCCATCTGCAACAGTCCCGAGCAATCGACGCCAAACCCCGAATTGCCGCCCCACAGATACGGCGTGCCGATGAAACGCTCGGCCACGGCGACCGGCTCGCGTTCGACCTCGTCGATGGGTCGCAGGTGCGCCGCCGGGGCATATGTGGTGTCGACCGTCTCGTGCCTGTCCGGTTGCGGTCGCAGCATGGACACCTCGGCCCAGCGTCCGCCCTCGTGGGGGCCTGCGACCTCCAGCGCCGTTCCGAACGAGATCGGCAATATTTCATCGCCGTTTTTCAGTTCCGGCACCCCGGTCAGGTAACTCTGCCGTGCCGCGACCACATGGGTGGGCCTGATCGGCGCGGCATCGGCCAAGGCATCGCGGGCCATGTACCCCACGTATCCGTCGCGGTCGGCATAGCCGAAAACCCATGCGCCGGCGATTTCGAGTACATGGAAAAGCTCATGCAGCACCAGTTCGCGGGTGCGCCGCCATGCCCCGGCCTCCACCGAATCGCAAAGCGGCGCAACCGGACGCACGACGCGCATCGCGACCGGTACGACAAAGCGCGCCGCGGTCGCCTGCCCCTTCAGCGTGGCATCGGCCACCCGGCCGTTGGATTTCAGCAACCGCCGGTCGGTCACAGCTTCAGCAGCGCCGGCAGCGCATCAAGCAGCGCCCGCGGCCCCTGGCCCAGGCCGCCCTTGGGCCGCGCCGGGGCATCCTTGGGCTGCCAGCCATAGATGTCGAAATGTGCATAACGCGGCGCGCCTTCGGCAAAGCGGCGCAAGAACAGCGCGGCGGTGATCGCGCCGCCCATGCCACCCGAGGGCGCGTTGTCCAGATCGGCGATGCCGGGTTCGATATCGGCCTCGTAGGGGGCCCAGAACGGCAAGCGCCAGACCGGGTCGGCCGCGGCCGGCGCTGCTTTCGACAGGCTTTCGGCCAGCGCCTCGTCGTCGGTGAAGAACGGCGCCAGGTCGGGCCCGACTGCAACCCGCGCCGCGCCGGTCAGCGTCGCCATCGACACCATCAGGTCGGGCGCGTCCTCGGCCCCGCGGCACAGCGCGTCGGCCAGCACCAGCCGGCCTTCGGCGTCGGTGTTGTTGACCTCGACCGTCAGCCCCTTGCGCGAGGTCAGGATGTCGCCGGGGCGGAAACTGCCGGCGCTGACGCTGTTTTCCACCGCCGGGATCAGCACACGCAGCCGCACCGGCAGGCCAAGCGCCATGATCATGTGCGCCAGCCCCAGCACGTTCGCGGCGCCGCCCATGTCCTTTTTCATCGTGCCCATCGACGTGCCGGGCTTGAGGTTCAGACCCCCGGTATCGAAACACACACCCTTGCCCACCAGCGTGAGCTGCGGGCCGGCCTCGCCCCAGTGCATGTCGATCAGGCGCGGCGCCTGCATGCTGGCGCGGCCCACGGCATGGATTAGCGGATAGTTCTGCTCGATCAATTCGTCGCCACGGATCACCGCGACCCGCGCGCCGTGGGTATGCGAAAGGCCCAGTACGGCCGCCTCCAGCGCGTCCGGCCCCATGTCATTGGCCGGCGTGTTGATCAGATCGCGTATCATCACCTCGGCATCGGCCAATACTTCAAGGCGCGCGGTATCCACCCCGTCCGGGGCCACCAGCATCGGCGCATCGCGCTCGGTGGCGGCCCGGTAGCTGTCGAACCGGTAATCGGCCAGCAGCCAGCCCAGTGCCTCTTGCACCGCCTCGTCGCCGGGCAGGCCCGACGCGACACGATAGGTAGCCGCCGGCAGCGCCGCGTGCGCGCCAGCAAGGTGGAACCGCCCGCGCGCCCGCTTTCCGGGCGTGCCGAACCCCACGACGCCCATGATCGGCGCGCCGTCCGGCCCCGGCACGGCAAGGCACTGGCCCAGCGCGCCGGTGAACCCGTGCGCGTCGACCCAGCGCGCCACCGGCTCCGGTTGCCGTGCGCACCACTCGTCGACATCGCCCTCTTCGACAAGGTGAAGCGGCAAGGCATCCGCGGCTGTAGCGGGGTCGGCAAATCGCGGCGTCATGGGGCTGGCCTCCAATGTTTGAACACTCGCGGCGCAGCCTACGCCTTGGCGTCCCACCTGCAAGGGGGCACAGGCATCTACACGGACATGTCACGCAGATCCCATACCTCCGCCACCGAGCGCTCGCCCACCCGAGCCAGCCGCGCCAGCACCGCCGCTTGCGCCACGGAATCGTCGATTGAAATGCAATGCAGCGCGTCGCGCGCGACGCGGGCCAGCGTGCACATGCCCACCCGGTCGGCCGCCGGCACCAGCGCACGAAACGCGACATCAAGCGACGCACGATCCCCGGCGCGCGCCAGCACCGTTACCCGCGACAGATCGCGCGCCAGCCCTTCCAGCGCCGCACAAAGGGCCTCCTCGGCCGCGTCTTCGTCCATCTGCTCCAGAAACCACTGGAGCCGCGCCCCGTCGAGGCGCAAACGTTTCTCATGCCTGAGCCGTGTCACCATGGCTTTCATCACCCCGCCGGAATCTTCCCACTCCAAGCCGCATCATGGGCATGGCGGGGTTGGCAAAACGTTGCGGCCGGGCGTGATTTTCTCTCGAATTGCGATAGCATGCACGCTATCACCAGCCAGGCCCCGGAGACCTGCGAGGATCATGACATGGAAAACGCGAAACCGCTGCCGCAATACCTGGTCAAGCGCTATCACGGCTGGAAGGCCACCAGTTTCGCCGAGAACCGCACCTGGTATCGCCACCTGGCCGAGGAAGGCCAGCACCCGCGCGCGATGGTGATCTCGTGCTGCGACAGCCGCGTGCACGTCACCTCGATATTCGGCGCCGATCAGGGCGAGTTCTTCATCCACCGCAACATCGCCAATCTGGTGCCGCCATTCGAATCCGACGGCGCACAGCACGGTACTTCGGCGGCGGTCGAATTCGCCGTCACCTCGCTGAAGGTGGCGCATATCCTGGTGGTGGGGCATTCCGGCTGCGGCGGCGCCAAGGGCTGTGTCGAGATGTGCTCGGGCGCCAACCCCGCGCTGGCCGAAAAAACCAGTTTCGTCGGTCGTTGGCTCGACATCCTGCGCCCCGGCTACGAGCGGGTCAAACATATCGAGGATGGGGCCCAACTGCAGGGCGCGATGGAACGCGAGGCTGTCGCGATATCGCTGGAAAACCTCATGACCTTCCCCTTTGTCGCCGAGGCGGTCAGGGGCGAACGTCTGTCGCTGCACGGTCTGTGGCACGACATCGGCAGCGGGGGGCTGGAGTCTTTCGACCCCGATTCGAAGTCGTTCCAGCCGCTCTGACAGGTCGGGCACCGGCCCGGAACCCTTTCCGCAAGACGCGAACGGGCGCCCAAAGGGGCGCCCGCAATCCGAAAGTGCGTCGTCGCGGCCTCAGCCCTTCTTGAGAACCTCACGGCCCAAAAGCTCGGCGATCTGCACCGCGTTCAGCGCCGCGCCCTTGCGCAGGTTGTCGCTGACGCACCACAGGTTCAGCCCGTTGTCGATGGTGCTGTCCTGGCGGATACGGCTGATGAAGGTGGCAAAATCGCCCACGCATTCAACCGGCGTGACGTAGCCGCCATCCTCGCGCTTGTCGATCACCATGATGCCCGGCGCCTCGCGCAGGATGTCGCGGGCCTCGGCTTCATCGAGGAAATCCTCGAACTCGATATTGATCGCCTCCGAATGGCCGACGAAGACCGGCACCCGCACGCAGGTCGCGGTGACCTTGATCGACTTGTCGACGATCTTCTTGGTTTCGGCGACCATCTTCCATTCTTCCTTGGTCTGGCCGTCTTCCAGGAAAACGTCGATATGCGGGATCACGTTGAACGCGATCTGCTTGGGATAGACCTTGGGCGGCACATCGTCGGTGGGGTTGTAGACCGCCTTGGTCTGATCCCAAAGCTCGTCCATCCCCGCCTTGCCGCTGCCCGACACCGCCTGGTAGGTGCTGACCACCACGCGCTTGATCCGCGCCCGATCGTGCAGGGGTTTCAGCGCCACGACCATCTGCGCGGTCGAACAGTTGGGGTTGGCGATGATGTTTCTCTTGGCATAGCCGTGAACGTCGCCGGGGTTCACCTCGGGCACGATCAGCGGCACGTCGGGGTCGTAGCGGTAGAGCGAGGAATTGTCGATCACGACGCAGCCCGCGGCAGCCGCCTTGGGCGCATAGGTCTTGGTCGCATCCGACCCGATGGCGAACAGCGCCATGTCGCAGCCGGTGAAATCGAAGGCGTCCAGATCCTTGGTCTTCAGCGTCTTGTCGCCATAGCTGACCTCGGTGCCCAGGCTGCGGCGGCTGGCCAATGCCACGACCTCGTCGGCGGGGAACTCCCGCTCGGCCAGAATGTTGAGCATTTCGTGGCCCACGTTCCCCGTGGCGCCGACAACGGCAATCTTGTAGCCCATCTTGGACACACTCCTTTGCTAAGGCAATTTCAGAAAAAGATGATATACCTTCTCGGTTCGAAATTGCGACAAACTTGAAACCTGCGGCGTTTCTTCCGACTCGGTGGAAAACCGGAATGCTGCAAGTGTTGCGCGCCTGATACCGCAGCGCGGCAAGGTATGAAAGGGGGCGCGTCAGTCCAGCCGATCGCGGCTGAACAGGTATAGCCCCAGCCCCAGCGCCATCAGCACCGCAAAGAAGCCGAACACCGCCTGATAGGGAAACGCCGCCGCGCCCCCCATGGCATCGGCGGCGCCGTGCAGGCGCCCGGTGACCACCTGCAACAACCCGACGCCGCCAATACCGAACAGGTTCATCAGCGTCACGCCGCGCCCGGCCAGGTGCGCCGGGATGAAGCTGCGGCCGTGGGCCATCAGCATCGGGAAGGACATGCCGAACAACCCTACCGCAGCACACAGCGCCACCGTTGCGGCAAAATCCAGTTCGGGCCACAACGCCAGCGTCGCCAGCGCCAGCATGCCGCCCGCGTTGCCCACAAACACCACCCATTTGCGCGTACCCAGCCAGCGATCGAGCGGGCCATAGGCAAAGGTGCCCAGGATCATCGCCACCCCCATTATCAGCGTCGCGTTGCCGATCACGGCGGAACTTGCCCCGTGCACGTCGCCCAAGTAAGGGCCCACCCACAACCCGCGCAGCCCCGCCGCCGGGGCATAGTTGACGAACATCAGCGGAAAGATCAGCCACATCGCCGGCAGCCTGAGCAGGTCCAGCACCGAGCCTTGCCGCGCCTGCTCGACGCGCGGCGGGTCCTGCACCGTCAGCCAGATCCCCGCCGCCATCAGCGCCGAGATCGCCGCCATCGCCATGAGGGAGTCGCGCCAGCCGAACGCCTCGACCGCCCAGGCCAGCGGCGCCGACCCGGCCAGGTTGCCGACCGATCCCACCCCGATCATCACCGCGCCCAGGGTGGCGAACATGGGGGCGGGAAACATCCGCGCGAATATATAGTAGCTGGCCATCAACACCGGCGAACAGCCCACACCGATCATCGCCATGGCAATCGCCACATGCGCGGGCGTGGTGGCCAGGGCGAAAACCAGCGCACCGCCGCCACCGCCCAGCAACAGAAGCGTCGCCGCCGTGCGCCGCGGGCCGATCCGGTCAAGCGCCTCACCCACCGGGATCTGCATCGCGGCAAAGGTCAGGAACCACAACCCCGAGGCAAAGGCCAGGTCCTCGGGCCCGGCACCGATATCGGCCTGCAGCACCTGGCTGAGCACCGCCAGAAAGGCGCGGTAGAACTGGCTGAGCACGTACCCCGCGCAAAGCAGGACAAGACCGAGACGCATTGCGCCCTCCGTAAATATGATGCCGAAAAGGCTGCGTGCCACGGGGCGCGGGGATGTGCAAGCACAGTGCCCGGCGCCTCAGATGCAGCGCCCGCCGTCCACCTCCATCGCGACGCCGGTGATCATGCCCGCCTCGTCCGAACACAGGAACGCGGCGGCGTTACCCATGTCCTCGGGCGTTGAAAACCGCCCCAGCGGGATCGTCGACAGGAACTTGGCGCGCATTTCGGGGGTGTCCTCGCCCATGAACGAGGCCAGCAGCGGCGTCTCGCCCGCCACCGGGCAGATAGCATTGACGCGCACCCCCGACGGGGCCAGTTCGACCGCCATGGTCTTGGTCGCGGTCACCATCCAGCCCTTCGAGGCGTTGTACCAGTTCAGGTTCGGGCGCGGGCTGATTCCGGCCGTGGACGCCACGTTCAGGATCGCGCCGCCGCGCGCCTTCATCCCCGTCACGAAGGCGCGCGCCATCAGGTAGACCGATTTGCAGTTGACCGCGAAAACGCGATCGAAATCGGCCTCGCTGACATCTTCAAGGGGCGCGGGCATGTGGGTGATGCCGGCATTGTTGACGATGATATCCGGGGCGCCCATCTGCGCCGCCACGGCCTCGGCCAGCCGTGCCACGCTGTCGCCATCGGCCACGTCGCAGGCTTTCCCAAACGCTCCGCCGCCCAGCTCGGCGGCCAGGTCCGCGGCACCGTCACCGTTGATGTCCACCACCACCACGCGCGCGCCCTCGGCGGCGAGCTTGCGCGCGATACCAGCGCCAAAGCCGCTGGCGCCCCCTGTCACGATGGCCGTTTTTCCTGCAAGTCGCATGTCGCTGTCTCCTTTTTCATAGTGCCGCCAAAGCGGTCAGCCGTGCCGCGCCGCAACCGTTTTCAGCGTCGTGAAACCGTAAAGCGCCTCGAACCCCTTTTCGCGGCCGTGCCCCGATTTCCCGACCCCACCAAAGGGCAGTTCGACCCCGCCGCCGGCGCCGTAGTTGTTGAGAAACACCTGCCCGCAGCGCAGCGCCCGCGCCAGCCGCATCTGGCGCGCGCCGTCGCGGGTCCAGACGCTGGCGACAAGCCCGTAATCGGTGCCGTTGGCGATCTGCACTGCCTCGGCTTCATCCTCGAACGCGATCACCACCTGCACCGGGCCGAACACCTCTTCGCGTGCCAGCGCATGATCGGGGGAAACCCCGGTGAAAAGCGTGGGCGCCACGTAGTGCCCGCCGGCGGGCACATCGCCGATCTCCGCCCGCGCCGCGCAGGTCAGATCGGCACCCTGATCCAGGAAACCCAGCACGCGATCCTTCTGCGCGGCCGAGATCAGCGGCCCGACATCGGGGTCGTCCATCGCCGGCCCGACCCTGAGCGCGCGGTAGCGCTCGGCCATCCGCTCCACCACCTCGTCAAGACGGTCGCGCTGGACCAGGATGCGCGAAGAGGCCGAACACGTCTGACCGCAATTCTGTACACCCGCGCCGACAAGGAACGGCAGCGCCGCGTCCAGGTCAGCATCTTCGAACACGATCTGCGGCGACTTTCCGCCAAGTTCCAGCGTTACCGGCACCACATTGGCCGCCGCCGCGGCCTGGATGGCGGCACCCGTGGCGACCGAGCCGGTAAAGCTCAGGTGCTGGATGCCGGGATGCGCGCTCAGTGCCGCACCGGCCTCGGCCCCGAGCCCCGGCACCACGTTCAGCGCCCCGTCGGGCAGGCCAGCGGCACGCGCCATGTCGGCAAAGGCCAGCGCCGTCAGGCAGGCATCCTCGGCCGGCTTGAGCACGCAGGCGTTGCCGGTTGCTAGCGCCGCGCCGACCGACCGCCCGATGATCTGCATCGGGTAGTTCCAGGGCACGATATGGCCGGTCACGCCGTGCGGCTCGCGCAGGGTGTAGACGGTATACCCCTCCTGGAACGGGATCGTCTCGCCGTGCAGCTTGTCCGCCGCGCCGCCGTAGAATTCCATGTAGCGCGCCAGCGCCAGCGCGTCGGCGCGCGCCTGCGCCAGCGGCTTGCCCACGTCGCAGGCCTCGACCCAGGCCAAGTCCGCGACCCGCTCGGCCACCATGGCACCCAGCCGGGCCAGGATGCGGCCGCGCTCGAACGCGGGCATCCGCCCCCAGTCGCCATCGCGCGCCGCCTGCGCGGCCGCAACGGCGGCATCGACATCGGCGGCCTGCCCGCGCGCGATGGCCCCGATCACCGCCCCGGTCGAAGGGTTTTCAAGCGGCAGGCTGCCACCGCCCGCGGGCGCCACCCATTGCCCGGCGATCAGGCACTTTCCGGGGTCGAACCACAGCTCGGAGTCTTGCGTCGTCATCATGCCTTCCTTTCAGCTTCGGTCGCCAACCGCGGCGCCGCGGCGATCAGCTTTCTGGTGTAGTCGTGTTGCGGCGCGTCGAAAACCTGTGCCGTTTCGCCCTGCTCGACGATTTCGCCGGCCTGCATCACCAGCACCCGATCGGTGATCGACTGCACCACGCTCAGGTCATGGCTGATGAACAGGTAGGAGAGACCGTACTCACCCTGCAACCGCGCCAGCAGGTCCAGTATCTGCGCCCGGATCGACACGTCGAGCGCCGAAACCGCCTCGTCGAGGATCAGTATCTCGGGCCGCAATATCAGCGCCCGCGCGATGGCGATGCGCTGGCGCTGGCCGCCGCTGAACTCGTGGATGTATCGGTCCATCGCGTCGGGCTCCATACCGACATCGGTCAGCACCCGCGCCACGCGGTCGCGCCAGTCGTCGGGGCGCGCGGCCATCAGGTGGAACGGCTCGGCGACCAGCCGCGCCACCTTCCAGCGCGGATTGAAGCTGCCGTAAGGGTCCTGGAAGACCACCTGTATCCCCGCGCGCAACGCGTTGGGAAAGCCGCGCCCGACGGAATGGCCAAAGGCGCGGATTTCGCCGCCCTGCACCGATTCGAGCCCCAGAATGGCACGGGTCAGGGTGGACTTGCCGCAACCCGATTCGCCGACCAGCCCCAGGCTTTCGCCCTTGCGTAGCTGGAACGAAACGTCGTTGACGGCGCGGAACGCCCCGTCGCCGCCCCACCAGCCCTTGCGCCGGATCGCGTAGTCGCGCACCACGCCGCGCACGTCCAGCAGAACATCGCTTGGCGCCTCTACCGGGCGCTCGGGCTGATGCGACGACGCCGCCAGCAGAGCGCGCGAATAGGGATGGCGCATGTTGTCCAGCAGCCAGCCGGCGGCGCCGCTTTCCACCACCTCGCCGTCACGCATGATGACGATCTCGTCGGCCATGTCGGCCACCACCGCCAGGTCGTGACTGATCAGCATCAGGCCCATGCCTTCCTCGCGCACCAGCCGCTTGAGCAGGTCCAGGATCTCGGCCTGCGTTATCACGTCGAGCGCGGTCGTCGGCTCGTCCGCGATCAGAAGTTTCGGGCGCAGCGCGATCGCCATGGCGATGACCACGCGCTGACGCTGCCCGCCCGACAGCTCGTGCGGGTAACGCGACATCGGAAACCGCCCGGGCGGCAACTCGGCCCGGGTCAGGGCATCGGCGGCGCGCTCCATCGCCTCGGCGCGGGTGACACGTTCGTGGACCAGGATCGTCTCGGCCACCTGCGCGCCGATGGTCTGCAACGGGTTCAGCGCCGTCATCGGTTCCTGGAACACCATGCCCGCATCGCGCCCGCGCACGCGGCACAGCGCCGGCTCGGACAATGTCAGAACCTCCTGACCTGCGAGCGTGATGCGGCCGGTGCAGTGCGCGCCGCGTGGCAGAAGCTGCATCACCGAAAGCGCCGTCATCGACTTGCCGCTGCCCGATTCGCCGATCACGCCCACGATCTGCCCGGCCGCGACGGCAAGGCTGACCTCGCGCAGGATCGGCAGGCCATGCACGTTCATGTCAAGCTTGTCTATCCGCAGCAGGGTCATCGACCCGCCCTGCGCAGTTGCGGGTCCAGAAGGTCGCGCAACCCGTCGCCCGTCAGGTTGAGCCCGAGAACCGTCAGCAGGATCGCCATGCCCGGAAAGATCGTCATGTGCGGCGCCAGCGAGATCATCGTCTGGCTGTCAGCCAGCATCCGCCCCCAACTGGGCGTGGGCGGCTGCGCGCCGAGGCCGACATAGCTCAGCCCCGCCTCGGCCAGGATGCCAAGGCTGAACTGGATCGTGCCCTGCACGATCAGCAGGTTGGTCACGTTGGGCAGGATGTGCTCGACGCTGATGCGCGCCGCGCCCTTGCCCGCCACGCGCGCGGCCAGAACATAGTCGCGCGTCCACAGGCTCAGCGCCCCCGAGCGTGTCAGACGCGCGAAGACGGGGATGTTGAATATACCGATAGCGATGATCGCGTTCACCGCACTGGCGCCGAAAACGGCGGTGATCATGATCGCGATCAGCAGCGCCGGAAAGGCAAAGACCAGGTCGTTACCGCGCATGATGACCTCGTCCAGCAGGCTGCCCTTGTGCGCCGCCGCCGCCAGCCCCAGCGGCACCCCCAGCCCCATGCCGATACCCACGGCGACAAGCGCAACCGCGATCGAGGTGCGCGCGCCAACCATGATCATGCTCAGGATGTCGCGACCGAAATGATCGGTCCCCAGCGGGTGCGCCGGGGCGGGCAGGGTCATCTTGTTGGCGATGTCCAGCGCGGTGATATCGTAGGGCGTCCACGCCAGACTGACCAGCGCAGCCCCGGTGAACACCAGCGTCAGCAGCGCCCCCACCAGCAGGCTCCGCCCCCGCGCGGCGGCCAGAATCGCATCACGCGCGCTCATCTTGACCGCCTCAGCCGCGGATCGACCGCGGCATAGGTCAAATCAACGACGAAGTTCACCATGATCACCGCGAAGACCAGCAGCATCACCACCGATTCAACAACGATCAGGTCGCGCGCGCTGATGGCCTGGAACACCAGCCGCCCCAGGCCGGGCAGGAAGAACACGTTCTCAATGATGATTGCCCCCGCGATCAGGAACGAGAACTGCAACCCGATGATCGTCAGCACCGGGATCAGGGCATTGCGCAGCGCGTGCCGCCACAGCGTCTGACCACGGGTCAGCCCCTTGGCGCGCGCGGTGCGGATGAAATCCTCGCCCAGCGTGTCCAGCAGCGCAGAACGCATAACCCGCGTCAGGATCGCCGCCTGCGGCAGCGCCAGCGCCACCGCCGGCAGCGTGAGGCTGTGCATGGCAGGGCCGACCCCGGCATCCCAACCGGCGAACCCGCCGGCCGAGAACCAGCGCAGGTTGATGGCAAAGATCAGCACCATCAGCATGGCGAACCAGAAATTCGGGATCGCCACCCCCAGTTGCGTCAGCCCCATCACCCCCAGGTCGACCCCCGACCCGCGACGCGCCGCCGCCCAGATGCCGGCGGGAATCGCCACAAGGGTGCTGAGCGCCAGCGCATACAGCGCCAGCGGCAGGCTGACCACAACCCGGTCGGCGATCATTTCGGACACCGGTGTGCGATAGGTGTAGGAGGTGCCGAAATCGCCCACCAGCATGCCGCCGACCCAGTCGGCATAGCGCGCCACCGGACCGCGATCGAGACCCAGTTCCTCGCGCAAGGCGGCAAGGGTTTCCTCCTGCGCGTTGATCCCCAGCATGTTGGCCGCCGGGTCGCCCGGCACCACCTCGAGCGCCAGAAAGATCACCGCGCTGGCCACGACCAGGCTGACCGCCAGCGACAGCAGCTTCTTGACCATGTAGCGCAGCATCGCACCCACCGCCCATTACCAGATCGGGGCGTCCTGCCCCGGGAATTTCAGAAAACCCGCCCCGGCCGCGCGCATCGCGCCGGGGCGGTATCGCGGCGTCAGTCGGCCCAGGACACGCCGGTCAGGTCGATCGCCTGCGTCGGCGCGTTCTTCCACAGCCCCTGAACGCCCGTCTTGGCGACGCTGAGCGACGCCAACTGGAACAGGTAGCCGTTGACATAGTCCTCCGCGATGATCCGCTGCGCCTTGCGCAACATCTCGCTGCGGGCTTCGGGTTCGGATTCGCCCTGAAGGTCGGTCATCAATTCGGTGAACGCGGGGTTGTCGTACTGGAAATAGTAGTCGGGGTCGGCATAGATGCCGATATCCATCGGCTCGGTATGGCTGACGATGGTCAGGCCGAAATCCTTGCCGCGAAACACCTGTTCCAGCCATTGCGCCCATTCCAGGTTGGTGATCTCGGTCTCGATCCCGACCTCGCGCAGTTGCGCCGCGATGATCTCGCCGCCACGCCGCGCATAAGACGGCGGCGGCAGCTTCAGCGTGGTGGTAAACCCGTCGGGATAGCCCGCCTCGGCCAGCAGGCTGCGCGCCAACTCGGGGTCGTGTGCGCTCTGGCCGGTGAGATCGACGTAATCGGGATGGTGCGGCGCGAAATGCGTCCCGATCGGTGTGCCGTAGCCGAACATCGCGCCGTCGATGATCGCCTGCCGGTCGATGGCGTGCGCCATCGCCTTGCGCACCTTCACGTCGTCGAAGGGTGGCTGCGCGTTGTTGGTCGACAGGATGGTTTCGCCCTCGGTCGACCCGACCAGCACCTTGAACCGCGGGTCTGCATCGAACTGCGGCAGGTTCTCGGGCGCGGGAAAGCCGGAAAAGGCGTCGATATCCTCGGCCATCATAGCCGCGAAAGCCGCGGTCGGGTCCGAGATGAACTTGAAAGTCGCGCTCTCGAGGCCGGCCGGGGTGCCCCAGTAATCCTCGTTGCGGACGATGTCGATGCGGTCGCCCTGCGCCCAGTCGGCAAACCGAAACGCGCCGGTGCCCACCGGGTTGGTCTTGAGCTGATCGACGCTTTCGGGCGCCACGATCACCGCGTCGCCCCAGGCCATGTTGAACAGGAAACTGCCATCGGGCTGCGCCAGCGTCACGCGCACGGTCAGCGGGTCTACCACCTCGACCGTCTCGATCCCGGCGAAAAGCCCCTTCTGGGCGTTGGTGCTGTCCTCGCCCCGCGCCCGATCGAGCGAGAATTTCACGTCGCCGGCATCAAGCGCGGTTCCGTCATGGAATGTCACGCCTTCGTGCAGGTGGAACGTGTATATCCGCCCGTCGTCGGAGATGTCCCAGCTTTCGGCCAGCCCCGGGTTGACCGAGCCATCGGGCCCGAACCGCGTGAGCCCCTCGAAGATGTTGGCATAGGTTACCTGGTCGATTGCCCCGGCGGCGGCGCTCGTCGGGTCCAGGTGCGGCGGTTCAAGCTGCATGCCGATCACCAGATCGCCCTGCGCCTGCGCTGCTCCCATTCCCGCGATCAACGCCAGAACACTGGCCAGTCCGGTCGTGGTCGTCTTCGGTTTCATTCGGTCATACCCCCTGTTTGTCGGCCATCCGGCCTTCTTCGGTCAGCAACCGGATCAGGGACAAGCCCATCACCCGCGCCGAGATCAGCATATCATCGACACCGACATATTCATCCGGTTTGTGCGCAAGGTCCAGAATCCCCGGCCCGTAGGCGATGCAATTGTGCAGCCGCCCGATCCGGTCGATATGTTTCTGGTCGTAGGTGCCCGGGCTGACCACGTATTGCGGCGGCTGCCCGATGGTCTGCGCGATCGCGTCGGCGACCGTGCGCACCACCGGCGCCGATTTCTCGGTCATCGAGGGCAGCACGCTGTGCAACTCGCGGATGTCGAAACGGAACCCCTCGCGCCGCTCGGCCACCGCACGCAGCAACGCCATGACCTCTTCGCGGACCTCGGCGATATCTTCTTCGATCAGGAAACGCCGGTCGATCACCATGCGGCAACTGTCGGGCACGCAGGGCGCCGGCAGGCCGGTGTAATCCGCCGCCTGCTCGGATTCGCCACCATGGATCGAGTTGATGTTCAGCGTCGATTGCCGCGCGCCTTCGGGCACCACCGGCATGTCGGTGCGTTTGCGCGCCAGCGCCGGGAACAGGGTCTCTTCCATCTCGTGCATCACGGCGCCCATGTGGCGTACCGCGCAATCGCCCAGAAACGGCATCGAGCCGTGCGCGATCTCGCCATGGGTTTCGATCTCGGCCCACCAGACGCCGCGATGACCCAGGCAGATGCGATCCTTGTTCAGCGGCTCGGGGATGATGACATGCTGCACCCGGTCGGGCGCGAACCATCCCTTTTCGGCCAGGTAGGCCACACCGCCGAAGCCGCCCGATTCCTCGTCGGCGGTGCCGCTGATCTCGACCGCGCCGTCAAAGTCAGGACACACCTCAAGAAACGCCTCGGCGGCGATGATGCTGGCGGCCAGCCCCCCTTTCATGTCGCAGGCGCCGCGGCCGTAGATGCGGCCGTCCTTCAATTCGCCTCCGAACGGGTCGGTCGTCCAGCCGCGGCCAACCTCGACCACGTCGATATGGCTGTTGAAATGAACGCACTCGCCGGCGCCACCGCCCTCGCGGCGCGCCACGATGTTCCAGCGCGGGTGGCGGTCGCTGTCGCCCAATGCGCCGTGGGCGCGTACCAGGTGCGTCTCGAACCCCGCCGCGCCCAGCCGCCGGTCGAGGTAGTCGCAAATCTCGCGATAATTCTCGCCAGGCGGATTCAGCGTCGGGATGCGGATCAGATCCTGCGTCAACGCGACCAGGTCATCGCGCCGCGCCTCGACCGCCTCGACCAATCGTTCGGAAAGGGACATTCGCGCGCCTCGGTCCTGTTGCGTTGTCCGCCCGATCATGCTGCTCTGCACATACGGTATCAATACCGTACAATTACGGGAATTAGGGTGTCCATGACAGATTTCGCGCGCCTGGCCTTCGATGCCGCGCCTGTTGGGTTGGTGCTGACGGAGGCACGGGTGATTCGCGCCTGTAACGCCACCTTCGCAGCGATGACCGGGCACAGCGAAAGCGCGCTGCGCGACCGCAGTTTCCGTGTGCTCTATACATCGGACGACGAATTTCACCGTGTTCGCGATATCGGAATCGAGCTGCTACGCCGCGACGGGGCCTATAGCGACGAACGCCTGCTGCGTCGCGCCGATGGCGGGGCGGTGTGGTGCCGGTTTCGCGCCCGCACCCTTACACCAGAGAATCCGCTGGCGCGCGTGGTCATGAGCTTCGCCTCGATCGCGCCGCGCGACGGGCCACCGCTCAGCCCGCGCGAACGCGACGTGGTCAGCGGCCTGGCGCGCGGTCAAACCAGCAAGGAAATCGCCCGCGCCCTCGGCCTGTCGCCGCGCACCGTCGAGGACGTGCGCGCACGGCTGCTGAAAAAATACGGCGTGCGCAACGCCGCACTGCTGCTGGCCCGGCTCAGCGACCTGGGCCAGTGAGGCGCCGGCGCGACGCATCCGCCACGCCGACGCAGCAGGCGGCATCAACAGCCGATATGGCCGCCCACATCCAGCGGCTCCATCATCATCGTGCGCGCACCCTCGAACGGCGTCGGCTGCCACTGGCCACTGCGGCCCTCACCGGCCCATCCCCAGCGTCCGCCGCGGATCGTGCCCGTCTTCGACAGGACGTCGAAATCGAACCACCCGGTGCGCGCGCCATTTGTGAAGCGGCCGACAAAGCCGTTGCCGTCCCACATGCCCGCGATCACTCCCTTGTCGGCGTATTCCCCCAGGAGGAACAGATCACGCGAGGTAAGGTCGAGCATGCCATGGCGGCTTTCGTAGAGCCCGTCCAGAATCGCCCGATCCTGCCGCATGGTGCGCGTTGATCCCCCGCCGCGGGTGAAATTGCGCAGCGCGTCCGGGGCCGGGCCGGTGCGGCGGCCGGTCCATTCGCCCGCCGGCGGCTCATCGTGCCAGGCCCAGATCCCGCCGAATCTTTCCGGGTCGTCATGGTTCAGCACGAACTGGAAGCTACTGTTCCGAGTCTGACGCTTCCTACCTATTTCCACGGATTTCATCGAGAGCGTCCAGCGCGCGACGTTCCCGGGTGAGGATATCTTCGGCGGTTTTGGTCCATTTGAAGGGCGTCGGCGTCGTGTTGTGCTGCGTCAGGTAGTCGTAAATTGCGGCCTCCAGATCATCGACGCTGGTGTAACTGCCACGTCGGATGCGCTTGGACGTGATCTCAGCGAAGAAGCGCTCCACGAGGTTCAGCCACGAGGCGCTGGTCGGCGTGAAGTGGAGCTTGAAGCGTGGGTGCCTCGACAGCCAGGCCCGCACCTCGGGCGTTTTGTGCGTGGCGTAGTTGTCGAGCACCAGATGGACATCGCGCTTGGACGGCACGGCCTTGTCGATGTTGCGGAGAAACTTCAGGAATTCCCTGGCGCGGTGGCGCGGCATGCAGTCACCGATGACCTTGCCCGACTTCACGTCGAGCGCCGCGAACAGAGTGGTCGTGCCGTGGCGCTTGTAATCGTGGGTCATCGTCGCTGCGCGACCCTTCTTGAGCGGCAGCCCCGGCTGGGTCCGGTCCAGCGCCTGGATCTGGGACTTCTCGTCGACACATAGCACCACCGCCCGCTCCGGCGGGTCGAGGTAGAGCCCAACGATGTCGGTAACCTTCTCCTCGAACAGCGGGTCGTTCGAGACCTTGAAGCTGCGCGTCTGGTGCGGCTTCAGCCCGGCCTCGGCCCAGATGCGGCCCACGCTCGACGGCGAGATGCCCACCGCCTCGGCCATGGCGGAGCGGGTCCAGTGGGTGGCGTTCGGCGGGCTCTCCTGCACGGTCTTCGCGATCACCTTCAGGCGCGTCTCTTGAGGCAGAGGCGGCACACGCGAGGGACGGGTCTTGTCGCGCTTTAGCCCGTCCACGCCCTCGTCGAGGTAGCGCGCCTGCCACCGCCAGACAGTGGGCTTCGACCTGTTCGCCCGCCGCATGATCTCGAAGGTGCCATGACCGTCTGCCGTCGCCAGAACGATCTCGGCCCGCCAGACGAGCTTGCGCGGCGTGTTGCGATTGGTGGTTAGAGCTTGAAGCTCGGCACGGTCGGCGGGGCTCAGATACAGGCAGATGTCATCGCGTCTCATGCGCCGATACTGACACGCCAACTCACCGATGGGAATCCTACGTCAGGTGCCAAACACTACCGTTGCGCGCGCCGTTGGTGAACACGCCCGAGGCACAGGTGCCGTCCTCTGCCACGCGGCCCACCAGGATGCCGCGCTCGGCATAGTCGCCGATGATGTAGGTATATGGATCGCGGTGGATCTGGTGCAGGCGCAGTTCGCCGAAGCTGCTGTCCCAGCGGCCCTGGAACAGCTCGATGACGGTCGGGGGCGTGAACGGTTTCGCGTCCGATGTTGCCGCCGCCGGACCGGCAGCGCAAAGCGCGATCACAGCCGCATAGAGCGTGCGGAGCCTGAAAAAGGCCGAATGTTGCATGGGTGCCCTCCCCCGTCGTGGGTGCGTATGGATTGCGTATGGCTCACGCGCCATCCGTCGCATACGTGCGGGCTGTCATCCAATATCGCCGGTGTCAAAGCTGCCGTGGCTCCGCCTCTCGGCCGTTCGCCGTCTCAGCCACGCGCCGCCTCGGCCGCCGCGCGGATGGCGGCGATGTTTTTGCCGTAAGGGGCGGGGTTGGCGACCGAGCCGCCCCTGAACACCGCCGATCCGGCGACCAGCACGTCGGCGCCAGCCTCGACCACAAGTGGCGCGGTGTCGGGCGTGATGCCGCCGTCGATCTGGATGTGGATGGGGCGGTCGCCGATCATCGCCCTGATCTTGCGGGTTTTCTCGATGCCTGAGGGGATGAACTTCTGCCCCCCCGAAGCCGGGGTTGACGGTCATCACCAGCACCATGTCAACGAGGTCGAGCACGTCGGCCACCGCCTCGGCCGGGGTGCCGGGGTTGAGCACCACGCCCGCCTTGACGCCCTGCGCGCGGATCGCCTGAAGCGTGCGGTGGATGTGCGGGCCGGCCTCGACATGGGCGCTGATCAGGTCGGCGCCGGCCTCGGCGAAGGCTTCGATATAGGGGTCGACCGGGGCGATCATCAGGTGCACGTCCATGAAGGTGGTGACATGGCGCTTGAACGCCTTGACCGCCGGCGGGCCGAAGGTGAGGTTGGGCACGAAATGTCCGTCCATCACATCGACATGAACCCAGTCGGCGCCCTGATCCTCGATGGCGGCGATCTCGGCGCCGAAATCAGCGAAATCGGCCGAAAGGATCGACGGCGCGATCTTGATGGAACGGTCGAAGCTCACAGCGTCCCTCCCGCATAGCGTTCTGCCATGTCGTCGAGGGGCAGAGGTTTGATCTTGCTGGCCTTTCCGGCGGTGCCGAAGCGTTCGAACCGGTCGCGGCAGAGCTTTTCCAGCTCGTCCATCGCCGGGCTCATGAACTTGCGCGGGTCGAACTCGCGCGGCTTCTCGGTTGCCAGCTTGCGGAACTGCCCGGTCATCGCCATCCGGCAATCGGTGTCGATGTTGACCTTGCGCACCCCAGACTTGATGCCGCGCTCGATCTCTTCCACCGGTACGCCCCAGGTTTGCGGCATCTCGCCGCCCCAGGCGTTGATCAGGTCCTGCAGGTATTGCGGCACGCTGCTGGAGCCATGCATCACCAGGTGCACGTCGGGGATGCGGGCGTGGATTTCCTCGATGCGCGAGATCGCCAGCGTCTCGCCGGAGGGTTCGCGAGAGAACTTGTAGGCGCCGTGCGAGGTGCCGCAGGCGATGGCCAGCGCATCCACGCGGGTCAGCCTGACGAACTCGACCGCCTCGGCCGGGTCGGTCAGAAGCTGCTCGCGGCTGAGCTTGCCCTCGGCGCCGGAGTCGTCCTCCTTGGCCGCCTCGCCGGTCTCCAGGCTGCCCAGCACGCCCAGCTCGCCCTCGACCGAGGCCCCGACCCAGTGCGCCATGCGCGACACCCGTTCGGTGATCGCCACGTTGTAATCCCACGAGGCGGGGGTCTTCATGTCGGCCTCGAGCGAGCCGTCCATCATCACGCTGGTGAACCCGTGGCGGATCGCGCTCAGGCAGGTCGCCTCGTCGTTGCCGTGGTCCTGGTGCAGGCAGATGGGAATGTCGGGGTGCATCTCGGCCAGCGCCTGCACCATGTGGCGCAGCATGACGTCGCCGGCGTATTTGCGCGCCCCGCGGCTGGCCTGCACGATCACCGGCGCATCCACCGCCTGCGCCGCGCGCAGAATCGCAAGACCCTGCTCCATGTTGTTGATGTTGAACGCCGGAACCCCGTAACCCCGCTCCGCCGCGTCGTCCAGCAACTGCCGCAATGTGATCAATGCCATCGGTTCGTCCCTTTCAGTTCAGTCGGTCGCGCCGGAGTTCGGCCTGTCGCGCCGCTCTTAACGCGCCGCGGGGTGCGTTTCCAGCAACCTTTGCACGGCTCACCGCGCAGCGATTTCGGCATGCAGGCGCGCGACCTCGCGCACCTCTTCGGCGCTGCCGAACACCAGCGGGGAGCGGGCATGCAGGCCATCGGCCTGCTGCGCCATGAGCGACGCCTGCCCGTCCGTGGCCAGGCCGCCGGCCTGTTCGGCGACAAACGCGATCGGGGCGCATTCATAGACCATGCGCAACCGCCCGCGCGCGTAGCCCTGGCGCGCATCGCCGGGATAGAGGAACACGCCGCCGCGGCTGAGGATGCGATGCGCCTCCGCCACCAGCGAGCCGACCCAGCGCATGTTGAAATCGCACCCGCGCGGGCCGTCGGCTCCGGCAAGGCACGCATCGACATAGGCGCGCACGGGGTCTTTCCAGTGGCGCCGGTTCGAAGCGTTGATGGCGAATTCGCGGGCCTCGTCGGGGATGCGCAGCGCCGTCTCGGCCAACACGAATACCCCCTTTTCGCGGTCGAGCACGAACATCAGGACGCCGTCGCCGAAGGTCACCACCAGCGCGCAATGCGGGCCGTAGATCACGTAGCCGCCAGCCAGTTGTTCGGACGCCGGGCGCAGGAATGTCGCTTCGGCATCGTCACGCGCATCGAGGATCGAAAAGATCGTGCCGATCGACACGTTCACGTCGATGTTCGACGACCCGTCGAGGGGATCGATGGCCACCGCGTAGGCGCCCTGTGGGGTCATCTCCTGCGCGCTGTCCTGCTCTTCGGAGGCATACCAGCGCACATCCGTCTGCCGCATGCGTGCGGCGAACATCTCGTCGGCCTGCACATCGAGCGCCTTTTGCGTGTCCCCATCGGTGTTCTCGCCCACCTGCGCGCCAAGGCTCTGGCCCAGCGGGCCGCGGCCGATGACGGCATCCAACTCGACCGCCGCGGCGGCGAGCGCCTCGATGATCGGGGCAAGGGGCGCGGGGATGTGCGCGGTGTCGATGACAGGGGCGTGCGAGGTCATGGTCGTCCTTTCCGGTCGTGAAGCGCGGATCTGGGCGCGCGCGTACATGCCTTCGCTGATATCTCAGATTCGGCGGGCGATGAGAACGTATTTGTGACCTTGCGACATCGGTGCCCGCGTCAGCTCTGGCCGCGAACGACATATCCCGCAAGGCGGAAGTATATTTCGAAATATTGATCCGGCTCAGGCTTTGTGCAAACGTCTTGTGAAAGCGCGAGGAGCAGCACATGAGATTTGACGGCAAGAACGCCATCGTCACCGGCGCCTCCGGCGGAATCGGGCGGGCCACGGCGGCCCGTCTCACGGCAGAGGGCGCGCGCGTGGCGCTGGTGGATATTGACAGCGATGCGCTGGCCAAAGCCCGGCCGGACACCGGCGGCCCGCACATGACCCGCGTCTGCGACGTGTCGGACGAAAACGCCGTGCGCGCCTGTGTCGATGCCGTTCGGGCCGAATTCGGCCACATCGACGTGCTGTGCAACAACGCCGGCATCATCTGCACCGCGGCATCGATCACCGACATCGACAGCGCCGAGTGGCCGCGCGTCATGGGGGTGAACCTGTTCGGGGTGGCGCATTTCATCAAGCACACCGCACCGGTCATGATCGAGGCCGGCAATGGCGGCGCGATCGTCAACACGGCCTCGGTGGCGGGTATCCGGTCGGGCGCGGGGGGCAACATCTATTCCGCATCCAAGGCGGGGGTGATCAACCTGACCATGACCAGTGCCTGCGATCTGGGCCAATACGGCATCCGCGTCAACGCGGTCTGCCCCGGCCTGATCGAGACCGGCATGACAAGGCCCGTCTTCGAGCACGCCCGCGCCGCCGGCAAGGAATCGCGGCTTGGCTCGCGTTGCGAATTGCGGCGCTACGGCCGGCCCGAGGAGATCGCCGCCGCCATCGCCTTCCTGGCCAGCGACGACGCCAGCTATATCACCGGGCAGGCGCTGCCGGTGGATGGTGGCAACACCGCGTCGCTGAACCTGCCGGGGATGAAGTTCTGATGCCGGCGATCACCCGACACCTGGCACACTGGCCATCCGGTGTGCCGCACCACCTGGAATTACCCGCGCGCAGCATCTTCGACAACCTGGCCCAGGCTGCGGCGCGGTTTCCCGACAGTCCGGCGCTGATCTTTCATGGCGCGGTACTGCGCTATGCCGCGCTGCTGAAGCAGGTCGAGGCGCTGGCCGGCGCCTTGCAGGCTCATGGTGTCAAGCGCGGCGACCGAGTGCTGCTTTACATGCAGAACAGCCCGCAATTCGTCATCGCCTATTACGCGATCCTGCGCGCTGACGCGGTGGTGATCCCGGTCAACCCGATGAACCGCCATGCCGAGCTTGAGCACCTGGCGCGCGACACCGGCGCGCGCGTCGCGCTGGCGGGTGCCGAGTTGCTGGCGCATGTCGCGCCGCTGGTCGAGGCGGGCGCGCTGGACCACGTCATCGCCGCGGCCTATGCGGACATGGCCGACCCGGCGCGCGACATCCCCCTGCCCGGGCCGCTGGACGCGATGTCGGGCCGCGACGTCGCCGGCCCCGGTGTGATTGGCTGGAATGATGCAATTGGCGCCGGGTTCCGCCCCGGTGCGCACCGCGCCGGGCCCGACGACTTGGCGGTGATCCCCTACAGCTCGGGCACCACCGGGCAGCCCAAGGGATGCATGCACAGCCACCGCACGGTAATGGTCACCGCGCTTGGCAGCGTGGTCTGGAACCCGGTGGACGAGGCCGACGTTCACCTTGCCACGCTGCCACTGTTTCACGTCACCGGCATGCAGGCCAGCATGAACGGCCCGCTGATGGCGGGCGGCGCGATGGTGCTGATGACCCGCTGGGACCGCGCCACCGCCGCAGCCTTGATCGAACGGCACCGGGTGACACGCTGGCGCTCGATCTCGACGATGGCGATCGACCTGGTCAACGACCCCGATTTCAGCCGCTACGATCTGTCCAGCCTTCAGGCCGTCGGCGGCGGTGGCGCCGCCATGCCCGAGGCCATCGCCACCCGGCTGCACGCCATGACCGGGCTGCACTACGTCGAAGGCTACGGGCTGTCGGAAACCATGGCCGCCACGCATATCAACCCGGTCACCGAACCGCGTCGGCAATGTCTGGGCATCCCCGTCTTCGACGTCGACAGCCGCGTGATTTCCACCGAGGATGGTCACGAACTGGGCCCCGGCGAGGTAGGCGAGATCATTACCCACGCGCCGCAGGTGTTCCTTGGCTACTGGAACCGGCCCGACGAGACAGCCAAAGCTTTTGTCGAGATCGAGGGCAAGGCGTTCTTCCGCACCGGCGACCTGGGGTATTACGACGAGGACGGCTATTTCTACATGGTCGACCGCGTCAAGAGGATGATAAACGCCGCCGGCTTCAAGGTCTGGCCGGCCGAGGTCGAGGCGCTGATGCATCACAACCCCGACATCGCCGAGGTCTGCGTGATCGGCGCGCAGGATCCGCGCCGCGGCGAGACCGTCAAAGCCTATGTCGTGCCTGCCGTGCATGCCGGCGACACCCTCACCGAGGCCGCCATCATCGACTGGTGCCGCACCGAAATGGCCGCCTACAAGTGCCCGCGGGCCGTGGCGCTGGTGGACAGCCTGCCGAAATCGGGCGCCGGCAAGGTGCTGTGGCGTCAACTGGCCGAAGCCGACGTGACGGAAAACTCCGGGAATTGACGCGGCGTCATCTTCCTGCGACAGGACAAGCGAAATGAGAAAAAGAACCGCACAGACACCCGACGAGGAGGCCAACGGCGACCGCCAGTTCGTCACCGCGCTGCATCGTGGGCTGGAGTTGCTGCGCGCCTACAAGCCTTCGGACAAGGCCGGGCTGGGCAACCGTGAACTGGCGGCACGCACCGGGCTGCCAAATTCGACCGTGTCGCGGCTGACCTACACGCTGCTCAAGCTGGGTTACCTGGTCTATGACGAAGACACCGGCCGTTATCGCATGGGGGTGCCGGTGCTGGGGCTGGGCTATGCCTGCCTTGGCGGGCTCAAGGTACGCGAGACCGCGCAGCCGATGATGCAGAAACTGGCCGACGAAAGCGGCGATGGCGTGCTGGTGGCGCTTGGCGGGCGCGACGACCTTGCGATGACCTATATCGCCTGTGCGCGCGCCGCGCGCAGCATGATCTCGTTGCAGCTCGATGTCGGATCGCGGATTTCGCTGAAACGCTCGGCCATGGGGCGCGCCTATATCGCCGGCACATCGGACAGCGAACGTGCCCAGATCATGGAGCGGATCGAAGAGGCCACCCCGCCCGAGGATTGGCCGCGTATCCGCGACGAAATCACCGAGGCCGCCGAACAGATCCGCGCCCGCGGATTCTACGCCAGCATCGGCAAGTGGCAGTCGGACGTGAACGCGGTGTCCGTTCCCTATCGCCCCTCGCAAAGCGATGCACCAATGCTGGCGTTCAATCTTGGCGGGCCCGCCTACATCCTGCCACGCGAGCGGCTGGAAGAAGAACTCGGTCCGCGCCTGGTGGCGATGACCGAGGCGCTCAGGCGCACCGGCGCCTGATCTATTCCGGCACCAGGACGATCTTGCCGACGGCGCCCCGATTCAGGATGCGGTCGAGCACCTGCGCGGCCTCGGACAGGGGATAGCGCCCCTCGATCAGCGGGCGCACCTTGCCGGCCTGGTACCAGCCCAGCAGCTCGGCCATGTTGTCGGCGTAGGTGTCGGGTTCGAACCGGGTGAAGTTGCCCCAGAACACGCCGACGACGCTGTATTCCTTGACCAGCGCCAGGTTGACCGGCAGTTGCGGGATCGTGCCGCTGGCGAACCCGATGATCAGCAGCCGGCCACCGCGCGCCATCGCCCGCGCGCAGGCGTCGAAAGCCGCGCCGCCGACGGTATCGAACACCGCGTCGGCTCCGCGCCCCTCGGTCAGCGCCTTGATGTCGTCCTTGAGGTCGTCATAACCGATCGCCTCGTCGGCGCCGTTGTCGCGCGTCAACTGGCGCTTTTCATCGCTGGAGGCGACGGCGATCACCCGCGCGCCGATGATCCTGCCGATCTGCACCGCGGCGATGCCCGTGGCGCCCGCCGCGCCCAGCACCACCAGGGTTTCGCCCTGGGCCAGCCCGGCGCGCTGCTTGAGCGCGTGGTGCGACGTACCGAACGCCACCAGCAGGGCACAGGCGTCGGCGGCATCCATGTCGCCGATGGGAAACACGCGTGCTTCCTCGGCCAGCACCTTTTCGGCGTAACCGCCCAGCGAACAGATGGTGGCGACGCGGTCGCCCGGTTGCAGGCGCGTCACCTGCGCGCCAACGCTTTCGACAACGCCGGCGGCCTCCATCCCCGGGACGAAGGGGTGCTCGGGCCGCATCTGGTATTTGCCCTGCACCAGCAGCCCGTCGGGATAGTTGACGCCGGCCGCCTCGGTCCGGATGACAACCTGCCGGCCGCTTGGCACCGGGTCGTCCATGTCACCGTAAACCAGTTGATCGAGCGGGGCGAATTCGTTGCAGATGATGGCTTTCATCGGGGTCTCCCTCATATTGCCTCCAGCCTAGGCGCGCGACGCGGATCAGGCAACGGAAACAAGGGGTTCCGTCGCGTCGCATCGAAAGCGGCCCGCATCGCGGAACGGTTGGCGGCAGTCCGGCCGGCGCATTGGGATGACGCTGCGGAAATCCGGCCCGAAGCGTGAAATTGACTTGGGAAATCAGGGGCCGGCGGCTAGGTTCTCAGCCAGCAGACACATGACCATGGGAGGGGATCATGCAAGGCATGATGATGCATCAACCGCTGCGGATCAGCGACATTCTTACCTACGCGGCCGAGGTTCACCCCAAGGGCGAGATCATCTCGTCGCGCACCGAGGGCGACATCCACCGCCAGACCTACCCCGAGACGCTGGCGCGCGTATCGCAACTGGCCCATGCACTGCGGGCGCACGGCATCGGCATGGGCGATCGGGTCGCGACGCTGGCCTGGAACGGCTATCGGCATTTCGAACTGTATTACGCCGTTTCAGGGATCGGTGCGATCTGCCACACGATCAACCCGCGCCTGGCGGCGGAACAACTGATCTACATCGTCAACCACGCCGAAGACCGGATGATCTTTGTCGATACGACTTTCGTGCCGATCCTCGAGGCGGTGAAGGATCACCTGCCCGACGACATCACCTACGTCGTGATGACGGATCGCGCGCACATGCCCGAAAACAGCCTTGGTGCGCTGTGCTACGAGGAACTGCTCAAAGGCCAGCCCACCGAAATGGACTGGCCCGCGTTCCCCGAGGATACCGCCGCGGGCCTGTGCTATACATCCGGCACCACCGGGCACCCCAAGGGCGCGCTGTACACGCACCGCTCGACGGTACTGCATGCGCTGATGATCTCGCTGGTTCAGGGCGCCGTCTTCGAGGAAGGCGTCAAGGTGCTGCCGGTGGTGCCGCTGTTTCACGTCAACGCCTGGGGGCTGCCCTATTCGGCACCGCTGATCGGGCTGACGCTGGTCATGCCGGGGCCGGCGCTGGACGGCCCGAGCCTGTTCAAGCTGATGGACCAGGAAGAAGTCTATTCCGCCTGGGGTGTGCCCACGGTGTGGCTGGGCCTCCTGGCCGAAATCGAGGCGCAGGGCCGGCTGCCCAAGGGCTTCGGCGACGTGGTCGTGGGCGGCTCTGCGGCGCCGCGCAGCATGATCGAGACGTTCGAGAAACACGGCGTCAACGTCGGCCACGCCTGGGGCATGACCGAAATGAGCCCCATCGGCACCCACGGCAACATGCCGCCAGACGTGCTAGCACTGCCCTTCGAGCAGATGATCGACATGAAAGCCAAGCAGGGCCGCCGCATCTTTGGCGTGGATCTCAAGATCGTCGATGACGACGGCAAGCGGCTGCCTCATGACGGGCAGGCCGTGGGGGAACTTTATGTGCGCGGCAACACGGTGGTGTCAGGCTATTTCCACAACGAAGAGGCCACAGCCAAGGCGATAGACGCCGAAGGCTGGTTCGGCACCGGTGACATCGCCACGATCACCCCCAACGGCATCCTGTCGATCCAGGACCGCTCCAAGGACCTGATCAAGTCGGGCGGCGAATGGATCAGCTCGATCGACCTGGAAAACGCCGCGATGTCGCACCCGGCCGTCGCCAGTTGTGCCGCCATCGCCATGCCCCATCCCAAGTGGGACGAACGCCCCGTCCTGGTGGCGGTGCCCGCCGGCAAGGAGCGCCCGGGCCTTGAGGAAATGCACAACCACATGGCCGAGCATTTCGCCAAGTGGCAATTGCCCGACGACCTGATCTGGGTCGATGACCTGCCGCTGACGGCCACCGGCAAGGTGTCGAAGCTGACGCTGCGCCAGAAGTTTTCCGACTATACCCTGCCCGATCTGCGTTGAGGATGGCGGCCGCGTCGCCGCCACCGATGGGCGGCGACGCGGCCGTTATTCATGCCCATAGCGCCGGGTTGCACCACGGTCCGGGCACGCGCAGGGTGCCGTTCATCGGTGCGTCGTCCCCGCCCAGCGAAAGCGATTGCCATGCCGGCGCCCATTCCCGCGGAAGATCGTAGGGCGGCCTGATGTCCGACGTCGCGGCGAAACCGTGGCGCCCGTAATAGGCCGGATCCCCCAGTACCAGCAAGCGGGCCGTTCCCGCCGCTTCCAGCCGCGTCCGCCCACCCCGGATTAGCGTGCTGCCTATCCCCTGGCACTGGTGGCGCGGCAACACCGCAACCGGCCCGAGCAACGCCACCGGTGCTGCGTGCCCGCCTACTGTACCGGGCGTGAACACCGCGTGCCCCGCTGGCACGCCCCTGGCGAGCGCCAGCAAGGACAGGACATCCGGCAGTTCCAGAAGCGACCGCACGAGCGGCAACAGGTCTTCGTCTGGAAACGCCGCCGGATAGAGCGTCTGCAGGAACGCGATATCGGCGGGCGTGCTTTCACGCAGTGTGATCGCGTCGGTCATGCGGCTATCCTGTCAAGGGCATCCACATGATCGCAAGCACCGCAGTGCGCGTCAAACCTCCAGCCACTCCTTGCGGATGTCGTCTCGGGTCTTGAACTCCTCCGGGGTGCCTTCGTAGACGATCTCGCCATGGCCCATCACGTAGACCCGCGCCGCGATGCGCAGCGCGATCGACAGCTTCTGCTCGATTAACAGGATTGCCACACCGGCACGCGCGATATCGGCGATCATGTCGCCCACCTGCTGCACGATCCTGGGCGCCAGGCCCTCGGTCGGCTCGTCTATGATGACCAGGTCGGGGTCACCCATCAGCGTGCGGCACATGGTCAGCATCTGCTTTTCGCCGCCCGACAGCACGCCGGCGGGGTTGTCGGCCCGCGCCCTGAGGTTGGGAAACATGTCGAGCATCTGATCGATGGTCCAGCGGCCGGTTTTCTTCATGTCCTTGATGCCCAGGATCAGGTTCTCGCGCACTGTCATCATCGGAAAGATGTCGCGGCTTTCGGGCACGTACCCCAGCCCCAGATGCGCGATCCGGTAGCTTTCCAGCCCGTCGATGCGCTGCCCCTTGAAGGTGATCTCGCCCTTGGGCTGCACCTCGCCCATGATCGCCTTGGCAGTGGTCGAACGCCCCACACCGTTGCGCCCCAGAAGCGCGATCACCTCGCCGGGCATGATTTCGATGTTCACACCCTGCAGGACGTGGCTCTTGCCGTAATAGGCGTGCAGGTTCTTCACCGTCAGCATCGGGTCTGTCATTGCGCGTCTCCCGCGGCGGCCAGCGCCTGTTGCTCGTCCCCGTCACCCAGATAGGCCTCGCGCACACGCGGATCGCCGCGTATCTCCTCGGGAGTGCCGGTGGCGATGATCTGGCCGTAGACCAGCACCGAAATACGGTCGGCAATGTTGAACACCACGCCCATGTCGTGCTCGACGATGATCAGCGTCTTGCCCGCCGTCGCCTTTTCGATCAGCGCCACGGCGCGGTCGGTTTCCGAATGGCTCATCCCCGCGGTGGGCTCATCCAGCAGCACCACATCGGCGCCGCCGGCAATGGTGATGGCGATCTCCAGCGTGCGCTGATCGGCATAGGACAGCAGCGCGGCGGGCATCTGCGCCTTGTCCAGCAGGCCGACACTTTCCAGTATCTCGCCGGTCTTGCGCTGCACCTCGTGCAGGTTGCCGACGTTGCGCCAGAAGCTGTAGCCATGGCCCAGCGAATAAAGCACCCCGCAGCGCACGTTCTCGCGCACGCTCATGTTGGCAAAGATGTTCGAGACCTGGAAACTGCGCGACAGCCCCATGCGGTTGATGACATGCGGCGGCAGACCGACAATTTCCTCATCGCCCAGCTTCACGCTGCCGGCGGTCGGCTGGTAGAGCCCCGATATCAGGTTGAACAGCGTCGACTTTCCGGCGCCGTTGGGGCCGATGATGGCGTGCCTCTCACCCGGCGCCAGGTCGAGGTCGACACCGCAGATGATCTCGGCGGGGCCGAAGTTCTTTTTCAAACCCCTGATCGAAAGCGCAGGCGTGGTCATCCGTGGCCCTCCTCGATTTCTCTTGCCATGCGCAGCACACCGAACCCGGCCGCGAAGAAGCCCGCGATCAGGAACCAGCTGAGCGGCGTGTCGATGCCGAGGTGCAGGCCGAAGGGCTCGAACACCTCGCCATAGCCATTGGACCAGCGCACCGCGATCTCGACCAGGATCACCAGCCCGGTGAAGGCAAGCGCCACGCCGGCGGCCTGCTTGGCCCGCCGCGCCAGCACCCCGTCGGTCCCGCCGCGGCGCAAGATACCCAACAAGCCGTAGACGATCCCCGCGACGCCGCCCGGAGCGTACATCACGATGGCGATGAACAGCAGCCCGAGATACAACAGCCAGGCCTCGGAATAATCCGACAGCATCGACTGCATGTAGGTCAGCAGCACCGCGCCCATGATCGGGCCGGTGAAATAGCGGATGCCGCCGATATAGGCCATCAGCAGCACCAGCCCCGACGGCGCCAGCGACAGCGATTCCGGGGTGAATATCTCGTAATTCACCGCCGACATCCCGCCAGCGAGTCCGGCAAAGGCGCCGGCGAAGATGAATACCAGATAGCGCACGCGGTCCGGGTTGTAGCCGACGAATTGCACCCGCTCGGGGTTGTCGCGGGTGGCTTCCGACATCTTGCCCAGCGGCGTGCGTGTGAACGCGTAGATGCCCAGCGTTCCCAGAAAGGTCCAGAACGCGATGAACCAGTAGATATCTTCTACCGGCCCCATCGACAGGCCGAACAAGCGCGGGCCGACCATGCGGTCGCTGGTCACGCCCATCTCGCCGCCGAAGATCGAGCCGAACATGTATCCCGCCGACGCGACCAGTTCGGCCACCCCCAGCGAGATCATGGCGAACGGCACGCCCGAGCGTTTGCACGACGGCCAGCCGATAACGACACCCGCCAGCGCGCCGGCGCCAAACCCGATCACCGGCAGCATGAACACCGGAAAACCGGCCCAGAACCCCGACGATCCGGCACCGATGGCGTTCATCGCGTGCAGCACCGCATAGCCGCCCAGGCCGAAATACACGGCGTGGCCGAAAGACAGCAGTCCGGCGCGCCCCAGCAGCATGTTGTAGGACAGTGCGAAGACGATATTGATCCCCATCGCCGCGATCAGCGAATTCATCGTTCGTGACGGATCGAACAGCGGGATCGCCGCCAGCAGCACGATCATCACAATGAAAGGCAGCACCCGCTGGCGAAACTTGTCGGTCGCCGAAGGGGCCAGGTCGTCATAGCTTTTCATGGCCTGCTCGCTCATAGCTCACGATCCCCCATCAGGCCGCGCGGGCGTATCATCAGGATCAAGACCAGCATCAGGAACGGGATCATCGGCGCCAGCGACGCGATGGTGATGCCGCCCAACTCGGACGTGGCAGTCAGCCCCAGCCATCCGAACAGGTCCGCGAAAGAGGCATCGACACCCACCGCGAAGGTTTGCATCAGGCCCAGCAGCATCGCGGCGAGAAACGCCCCGGTCAGGCTGCCCAGCCCGCCGACGACGACCACCACGAACACGATCGGCCCCATCTGCACCGCCATCGCCGGGTCCGTCACCAGGTAGTTGCCGCCGATCACACCGGCCAGCCCGGCCAGCGCACAGCCGGCGCCGAACACCAGCATGAAGATACGCGGCACGTTGTGCCCCAGATGCCCCACCATGTGCGGATGCGTCAGCGCCGCCCGGATGATCAGCCCCGCCCGCGTGCGGTTGAGGATGAACCACAGCGCCACCAGCATGCCGACCGACACCATCAGGATGAACACCCGATAGGCGGGATATTCGGCACCGAACAACTCGAACAGCGGGAAATCCAGCACCTCGGGCACGCGGTAATCCACCGAACTGCGGCCCCAGACGATCTTGACCATCTCGTCGATCAGATAAGCCAGCCCGAAGGTGAACAGCAACTCGGCGACATGGCCGTGCGCGTGGACGTTGCGCAGGCCCCATTTCTCGACCGCTGCGCCGACCAGCCCGACCAGCACCGGCGCCAGGATCAGCGCGATCCAGAAATTGGTAACCCCCATGATCGAGTAGGCGAAATAGGCCCCCAGCATGTAGAAACTGGCATGGGCGAAATTCAGAACTCCCATCATGCTGAAGATCAGGGTCAGGCCGCTGGACAGCATGAACAGCAACAGCCCGTAGATCACCCCGTTCAGGAGCGAGAAAACGATCGTTTCCATCAGGACCTCGTGTCAGAAAACCTGCGCGCGCATCCCGGCGCGGCCGACATGCAAGAGCGGGCGACGCGCGCCGCCGCCCGCTTTCGTTGCATCAGCGAGTCACCGCTCGGGGCGATCCATCTGGCAGGTGGTCGGCTGCGCCGTGGCACCGGCCGCGATCCGGTCGGCATCGCTGGCCGTCCAGCCAAGGCCGGTGTCCTCGACATCGCGTTCGACATCGGCCGAGAAGGTCGACACGAACAGATCCTGCAACACCTGGTGGTCCTTGGCGCGCATCGTCACCTTGCCGTAGGGGCCGTCATAGGTCATCCCCTCCATGGCAAAGGCGATATCGACGGGGTCGTTGCTGCCCGCCTTTTCCGCCGCCATGTCAAGAAAGTTCACGGCGTTGTAGGCCCGGTGATAGTAGTAGTCGTATTCCGGGTAGGTTTTCTCGTAATCCTCGATCCGGGCGATCTGCGCATCGGTCGTGGGGTAGTTTTCGACGAATTCCGACACCTGCAACACCTGCCCGACGGCCGCCTTGCCCATGGCCGTCGCCGCGCCAAGCGAGCCGCCGTAATAGGTCAGGATCGGCGCCTCCAGGCCCGAATCCATCGCCGCCTTGACCAGCAGCACCATGTCGGCGCCCCAGTTGCCGGTGATCACCGCGTCAGCGTCCGAGCTGATGATCTTCTGGATGTAGGGGGTGAAATCCTTGACCCGTCCCAGCGGGTGCAGCTCGTTGCCGACGATCTCGATATCGGGGCGCTTTTCGGCAAGCTGGGTGACGGCCGCCTTGGCCACCGCCTTGCCGAAGGAATAGTCCTGCCCGATGACATAGACATTCTTGATATCTTCACGTTCGGAGATCCAGTCGGTCGCCGCCGCCATTTTCATGTCGACATGGCTGTCAAAGCGGAAATGCCAGAACGAACACCGGTCGTTGGTAAACGCCGGGTCCACGGCGGCGTAGTTCATGAACAACACCTCGTCACCGGGGTTGCGCTTGTTGTGCTTGTTGACCGCGCCGATGATCGCCGAGGCCACCGACGAGCCGTTGCCCTGCGCGATGAAGCGGATGCCGCGGTCGATCGCCTTTTGCAACTGCACCAGCGATTCCTTGGGGCTGACCTTGTTGTCGAAGGGCACCATCTCCAGCGTCGCGCCATTCATGCCGCCATCGGCGTTGACCTCCGACACGGCGTGCTCCCACTGATGCAGGCCCGCGGTGCCCGACGGTCCGAACGGGCCCGACAACGGGTCGATGAACGCGATCTTCACGGTCTCGGCAGATGCGCCACCGGCGGCAAATGCCATCGCTGCCGCAAGCGCGGCGGATTTCACAAGTTTCATTTTTTCCTCCCATGTCGAAAAGCTGCCACTCCGGCACGCCCTTCTTGACGGCGATGAAAAGATGATATTGCCTTGCTGTCAAGTCCGGCGAAATTCTATTCCGCCTTGCGAAATTACGGAGACACCATGACCACAGCAGCGAGCGACCTGGAGACATTCAGGGCCGAAATTGCCGGCTGGATCGCCACGGCCTGCCCCGACGGCCTGCGCAACCGACCCATGAACGAGGACAGAATCGTCTGGGGCGGCCGTCGCTGGGTGTTCGACGACGACGATCAGCGCATCTGGCTGGAACGCGCCATCGACAAGGGAATCACCGCGCCGCGCTGGCCCGTCGAATACGGCGGCGGCGGCATAAGCCGCGCACACGAAAAGATCCTGCGCGAGGAAATGACCCGCCTCGGCGCCCCGCCACCGCTGGAAAGCTTCGGCTTGTGGATGCTGGGCCCGGCGCTGCTGGCCTTCGGCAGCGACGAACAGAAGGCACGCCACCTGCCGCCCATCACGCGCGGCGAAATCCGCTGGTGCCAGGGCTATTCCGAACCAGGCGCCGGCAGCGATCTGGCCAACGTGCAGACCCGGGCCGAGGATATGGGCGATCACTACCTGATCAACGGGCAGAAAATCTGGACCTCATATGCCGACCAGGCCGACTGGATATTCGCGCTGGTGCGTACAGACCGCGAGGCGCCCAAGCACAAGGGCATTTCGTTTCTGCTGATGGACATGGAAAGCCCCGGCATCAGCACCCGGCCGATCCGCCTGATCTCGGGCAAGTCACCATTCTGCGAGACGTTCTTCGACAACGTGAAGGTGCCCAGGGAAAACCTCGTGGGCGAGGTGAACCGTGGCTGGGATATCGCCAAGTACCTTCTCACGCATGAGCGCGAGATGATCGGCGGCGGTGCGCGCGGACTGCTTGGCGGGCGGTCGCTGGGCGCGTTCCTGGGCGATCTCGGCGCCGACGTGCTGGACGATCCGGTGATCCGGGCCGAAGCGATGGCGGCCGAAGTGGACACGCTGGCCTTCGCCATGACCATGGACCGCTACAAGGATCGCGCCGAGGCCGGAAGCGGCGTCGGCGATGCCAGCGCGATGCTGAAATACTACGGCACCGAACTGAACAAACGCCGCTACGAATTGCTGATGACCGCCGCGGGCAGCGACGCGCTGCAATGGGACGGGCCGCACGGGGCGCTGGCGCCGGAATGGCTGCGCACCAAAGCCAACTCGATCGAGGGCGGCACTTCCGAGGTAATGCTCGACATCATCGCCAAGCGGGTGCTTGAGTTGCCAGGCGCATGAGGACGACGATGACAAGCCTGCTTGATTCCGACGACGAGGTCATGCTGCGCGATGCCGCGCGCGGCTTTCTCGACAGCAACGCACCGGTTGCGGCCCTGCGCGCCAACCGTGACGAGGGCCGCGCCCACGACCCGGTGCTGTGGCGCGACATGGCGGCGATGGGGTGGGCCGGGGTGCTGATCCCCGAAACGGCGGGCGGCGCCGACATGGGCCACCGCGCGGCCGGCATCCTGGCCCACGAAATGGGTGTGACGCTGGCTGCCTCGCCGTTTCTGTCCAGCGCCGTGATCGCCGCCACCACGCTGCGCCACGCCGCCGGCGCGCGGGCCCATGACGCGCTGGCCGGTATCGCCGCGGGCGAGGTGACCTACGCACTGGCGGTGGACGAGGGCCCCAAGCACGCCCCCGAACGCAGCGCACTCAGCGCCGAGCGCGCCGGCAACGGCTATCGCCTGTCGGGCGCCAAGACCTTTGTCGCAGACGGCGCCAGCGCCGGCCGCGTGCTGGTACTGGCACGCACCTCCGGCACGCCGGGTCAGGCGGCGGGTCTATCACTGTTCGACATAGACGCCGACCGCGCCGGGCTGAGCCGAAGGCCGCTTGATACCGTGGATGCGCGCGATCATGCGCGGCTCGATTTCGATGGCGTCGAGGCTACCGGCGACGACCTGCTGGGCGAGGCCGACGACGCCATGCGCCTGTTGCGCCCGGCGCTTGAGGCGGGTCAGGCGGCGCTGGCGGCGGAACTGGCCGGGCTGGCAGGCGGCATCAGTGCCATGACGCTGGGATACCTCAAGGAGCGGCGCCAGTTCGGCCGCACCATCGGCAGCTTTCAGGCCTTGCAACACCGGGCCGCGCATCTGTGGGCCGAGACCGAGGTCACCGCCTCGGCCATCGCCAACGCCGGTCGGGTACTGGATGAAACACCAGACGACGCGACGCTGGCGGTATCGCTGGCCAAGGCGCGGGCCACCCGCACCGCCGATCTGGCGGTGCGCGAAGGCATCCAGATGCATGGCGGCATAGGCATGACCGACGACCACGACGCCGGATTTTTCATGAAACGCGCCCGTGTCGGTGCGGAATGGCTGGGCGACTACGGCTATCATGCCGCGCGCGTCGCCGCCGCCCGCGGGTTCTGAGAAGGGAGACACCACAATGACCACCACGATGACACCCGAGGCGCTGTTCGACCTGACAGGCAAGACCGCGCTGGTCACCGGCGGTGCCACCGGCATCGGGCGCATGGCCGCCGAGGGGCTCATGGCCGCCGGCGCCCGCGTTCTGATCGCCAGCCGCAAGGCCGACGCCTGCGAAGCGGTGGCCGACGAGTTGAACGCCATGGGCCTGAAGGGCCGCGCCGAAGGGTTCGGCGGCGACGTCGGCACCGAAGCCGGTGTCGAGGCGCTGGCCGCCGAGGTCGCGGCACGCACCGACAAGCTGCACATCCTGATGAACAACGCCGGCCGCACATGGGGCGACCCGCTGGGTCAGCATCCCTACAAGGCGTGGGAAAAGCTGCTGGCGGTCAACGTGACCGGCATGTTCCACCTCACGCAGGCGCTGCTGCCGCTGTTGCGCGCCGCCAGTGCCCCCGGCGACCCCGCGCGCATTGTCAACGTGGGCAGCGTGATGGGCGACATCCCCAAGGGCACGATGACCTATTCCTACGCCACATCCAAGGGCGCGGTGCATCACATGACGCGGGTGCTGTCGAACGACCTGGCGCCCGAGGGCATCACCGTCAACGCCATCGCGCCGGGGCCGTTCGTTTCCAACATGACTGCCTTTGCCATCGGCACCGAGGAAGGCCAGGACAAGGCCGCCAAGGGCGTGCCTTTGGGCCGGGTCGGTCAGCCCGAGGACATCGCCGGCGCATTGCTTTACCTGTGCGGGAAGGGCGGCGCCTATGTTTCCGGCGCGATCCTGCCGCTGTCGGGGGGCATGCAGTCGAACGCGCCGGGCACCCTGTTCAACGAGGATTTGTAAGCCATGCCGCCCGCCATCAGCCGCGCCGACATGGCCGCCCGCGTGGGCCGCGAAATCGGCGTGTCGCGGTGGTTCACCATCGATCAGGCGATGATCGACGGCTTTGCCGACATCACCCATGACCACCAGTTCATTCACGTCGATCCCGCCGCCGCGGCACAAACGCCCTTCGGTGGCACCATCGCGCACGGGTTCCTGACGCTGTCGTTGCTGTCGGCCATGGTCTATGATGCCATCCCGGCAATGGAGGGGGTGACGATGGGCGTGAACTATGGCTTCGATCGGGTTCGTTTTGTCAGCCCGGTGAAGGTGGGCGCGCAGGTGCGCGGGCGCTTTACCCTGGCGGCGTTCGACGACCTGGCCCCCGACGCGGTGCAGACGACGCTGGATGCCACCGTGGATATCGACGGCGCCGAGCGCCCGGCGCTTGTCGCACGCTGGCTGGGCCGGCGATATTTCGGTGCCACGCCATGACCGGGCGCGTCGGCGTCGGCCACACCACCCTGCCCGGCCGCGGAGCCCGTTCCCCGGCCCGGACATCATACCTTAATGGCCCGCAAGCCCCGCGCCGCGCGGGCCGCAACGTATCACGAAAGGATCAGATCAATGCGTGACGCCGTCATCGTATCAACCGCCCGTACCCCCATCGGCAAGGCCTATCGCGGCGCCTTCAACGACACCCAGGCGCAGGCGCTGATCGGCCACGCCATTCGCCACGCGGTGGACCGCGCCGGACTGGAAGGCCACGAAATCGACGATTGCATCGTCGGCGCGGCGCTTCAGCAAGGCTCGACCGGCAGCAACATCGCGCGGCAGGGATTGATTCGCGCCGGCCTGCCGGTATCGGTTGCCGGCATGTCGCTTGACCGGCAATGCGCCAGCGGCATGATGGCCATCGCCACCGCCGCCAAGCAGGTGGTGCAGGATGGCATGGAGGTGGCCATCGGCGGCGGCGTCGAATCGGTCAGCCTGGTACAGAACGACAAGATGCGCACCGACCGGCTGCGCGACCCGTGGATCATGGAACACAAGCCGGCGCTTTACATGTCGATGCTGGAAACCGCCGAGGTCGTCGCGCGGCGTTACAACATCAGCCGCGATGCCCAGGATGAATACAGCCTGCGAAGCCAGCAACGCACCGCCGCCGGGCAAGAGGCGGGCCGTTTCGATGACGAAATCGTGCCCCTGCCCACAACCATGCTGGTGCAGGACCGCGAGACAAAGGAAATCAGCCGCCGCGAGGTGACGCTGGAAAAGGACGAGGGCAACCGCCCGTCGACCACGCTGGAAGGGCTGCAATCGCTAAATCCGGTCCACAAGGGCGGGCTGGAGATTGCCGAGGGCGGCTTCATCACCGCGGGCAACGCCTCGCAACTGTCCGACGGGGCCTCGGCCGCGGTGGTGATGGAGGCCGCCGAGGCAGAGCGCCGCGGGCTGCAACCGCTGGGCCGCTACGTGGGCGTGATGGCCGCCGGGTGCGAGCCCGACGAGATGGGAATCGGCCCGGTCTTTGCTGTGCCCAAGCTGCTGGAAAAGCATGGGCTGGGGATCGACGATATCGGCCTGTGGGAACTCAACGAGGCATTCGCGGTGCAGGTGCTGTATTGCCGCGACAAGCTGGGCATCCCCGACGAGTTGCTCAACGTCAACGGCGGCTCGATCTCGATCGGCCACCCCTACGGCATGTCGGGCGCGCGCATGGTCGGCCACGCCCTGATCGAAGGCAAACGCCGCGGCGCGCGCTATGTCGTATGCACCATGTGCGTGGGCGGCGGCATGGGCGCCGCGGGCCTGTTCGAGGTGCTTTGATGGGTCACTTGCCGTCACAGTTGCAGGGGCTGCGTATCCCTGCCGTTGGCTCGCCGTTGTTCATCATCTCGAACCCCGAGCTGGTGATCGCGCAGTGCAAGGCGGGGATCGTCGGCGCGTTCCCCGCGCTCAACGCGCGCGAGGCCGAGGGCGAGCCGGTCATGCTGGAAGCGTGGCTCAAACGCATCACCGAAGAGCTGGACCGCCACAACCAGGCCAACCCCGACCGGCCCGCCGCACCCTTCGCCGTCAACCAGATCGTGCACCGCTCGAACGAACGGCTGGAGCGCGACCTGGAAATCTGCCACCGCTGGCGCGTGCCGATCTGGATCACCTCGCTGGGCGCGCGCGCCGAGGTCAACGCCGCCGCCCACGATTGCGGCGGCATCGCCCTGCACGACATCATCAACAATCGCTTCGCCCACAAGGCCATCGAGAAGGGCGCCGATGGCCTGATCGCGGTGGCCGCCGGCGCCGGCGGTCACGCCGGGGCGCAATCGCCCTTTGCGCTGGTGCAGGAAATTCGCGAATGGTTCGACGGGCCGCTGCTGCTGTCGGGGTCCATCGCCACGGGACGCGCGCTGCTGGCGGCGCAGGTCATGGGCGCCGACCTGGGCTATGTCGGGTCTCCCTTCATCGCCACCGAAGAGGCGAACGCGCCCGACGACTACAAGCACATGATCGTCGACTCGGGCGCCGAGGATATCGTCTATTCCTCACTGTTCACCGGGGTGCACGGCAACTACCTGAAACCGTCGATCGCGCGTGCCGGGCTGGACCCCGACAACCTGCCCGATTCCGACCCCTCAGCGATGAATTTCGGCGAAGGGCGGCAAAAGCCCAAGTCGTGGAAGGAAATCTGGGGCGCCGGGCAAGGCATCGGCGCGGTGCACGAAGTGACACCCGCCGCCGCGCTGGTCGACCGGCTGGCGCGCGAATACGACGCCGCCAGGGCCGAGACGGCGAAACTGATCGGGCGGGGGTGAGGATGGGCACGCTTTACCTCATCCGGCATGCGCAGGCGTCGTTCGGCGCGGCGGACTACGACGTGCTGTCCGACACCGGGCATGCGCAGTCGCATGCGCTGGGGAAAGCACTGGCGCGGCAAGGGGTGCGGGCGGACGCGATGTTCATCGGCGCGCAACGGCGCCACCGCGAAACGCTCGAGGGTATCTTGGCGGGCATGGGCGCGCAGGCGCAGCCGCAGGTGCATCCGGGCCTCAACGAATTCGACTTCAAGGCGCTGCTCGACGCGCGGTTCCGCAACGCATCGGCGCCCGATAACCTGCACGGTGACCGCAAGACGCATTTCCGCACCCTGCGCGACACGGTGCTGGCCTGGCAGCGCGACGAGGTGCCCGACCCGCCCGAGACATGGGCGCAGTTCACCGCCCGCGTCGAGGACGCCCGCCGCGCCATGGCCCAGCAAGACGGCGACGTGATCGCCGTCAGTTCCGGCGGCGCCATCGGCCAGATGCTGGCCGCCGCGCTGGCCGCGCCGCCCGAACAGCAGATCCGCCTGCAACTTCAGATGAAGAATTGCGCGGTCAACAGGTTCGTCCATTCGCCGCGCAACTTCTACCTGCACGGGTTCAACGAGACCCCGCATATCGACGCCTCGAATACCGACACATTACTGACATATAGTTGAAGGGCACGCCATGACCGACAGTTCCTCTGCCCGGCTCGATACCGACGCGGTTGCCTCGTGGCTTGAACAAAACATGCCCGGCTTTTCCGGCCCCATCGAAGAGGCCGAGAAATTCGATGTCGGCCAATCCAACCCCACCTACCGGGTGGTGACCCCCTCGGGGCGCTACGTTTTGCGGCGCAAGCCGCAGGGGGTGCTGCTGAAATCCGCCCATGCGGTAGAGCGGGAATTCAGGGTACAGAAGGCGTTGTTCGAAACCGACGTGCCGGTGCCCCGGATGCATGTGCTGTGCGAGGACGACACGGTGATCGGCTCGGCCTTCTACGTGATGGACGAGGTGCCGGGCCGCCATTTCGACGACCCCCGCCTGCCCGAGCTGCCGCGCGAGAACCGCCGCCCCGTTCTGGACGAGATGAACCGGGTTCTGTGCGCCATCCACGATGTCGATCTGGCGGCGACGGGGCTTGATGATTACGGCCCCGGCGGCAACTACTACCGCCGCCAGATCGACCGCTGGACCAAGCAATACCGCGCCAGCGAAACCCAGCACATCGAGGCGATGGAAGAGCTTATCACCTGGCTCGACGCCAACGTGCCGGCCGATGACGGGCAGCGCACCCTGGTGCATGGCGACTATCGCATCGACAACATGCTGTTTTCCCACGATGGCCCGCGCTGCGCCGCGGTGCTGGATTGGGAACTGTCCACCACCGGGCACCCCTATGCCGACCTGGCCGCTGTCGTGATGCAATGGGCGATGCCACCGGGGGCCGAAGGCCGCGGGCTGGCTGGCGTGGACCGCGCCGCCGAGGGGCTGATGAGCGACCAGGAATTCATCGACGCCTATTGCGCCCGGCGCGGCATTCCGGGGATCGACGGGTTCGGCTTTTACCTCGCTTTCGCCTTCTTCCGCATGGGCGGCATCCTGCAAGGCGTTCTCAAGCGCGCGCTGGACGGCAACGCCTCGAACCCCGAGCGCGCGCGCAAGCTGGGCAGTTTCGTGCCCCATTTCGCCGAGGCCGGCCTGAAGGCGGCCAAGACGGTATGAAGAGGCATCCATGACCACACCCGAGCTTGACCCCGACATCGTCGAGGCGCCCTACCCGTTCCAGCGCCATCTCGGGTTCGATTTCGCCGCGTGGCGCCCCGATTACTGCCGGCTGACATTGCCGCTGGCGCATGAATTGATGAACCGCTACGGCATTCCCCATGGCGGCGTCCATGCCGCGATGCTGGATTCGGCCATGGGGTTCGCGGGGTGTTACACCGGCGACCGCGATGCGCCACGCTT
The DNA here is from genome assembly GCF_024637375.1 of Sediminimonas sp. Classification (GTDB taxonomy): domain Bacteria; phylum Pseudomonadota; class Alphaproteobacteria; order Rhodobacterales; family Rhodobacteraceae; genus Sediminimonas. The sequence goes on from NZ_JAGXFK010000018.1 coordinate 79,275, forward strand.
GGCGATGACGCTGTCACTGAACGTCAACTACCTTGGCCAGGCGCGCGGCGGCGTGTTGATCGCCGAAGGCACGCGCACCGGCGGCGGGCGCAAGACATTCTTTGCCGAGGGCAAGATCACCGACGAACAGGGCACCGTCGTCGCCACCGGAACGGGTGTTTTCCGATACCGGGGCTGAGCACGACAAGCATCGCAACATGAAAGGAAACGACATGACAGAGCAAATGCAACGGATCGTTCTGGCCCGCCGCCCCGAGGGCGAACCGGTAGCCGAGGATTTTCGCCTCGAAGAGGCGGCCCTGCCTGATCCCGCCGATGGCGAGGTTCTGGTCAAGGTCCACTACATGTCGCTGGACCCCTACATGCGGGGCCGCATGGACGACGCAAAATCCTACGCCACCCCGGTGCCCGTGGGCGGCACCATGGAAGGCGGCGCCGTGGGCGAGGTTGTCGCCTCGAAATCGGACGCGTTCGCGCCCGGTGACTACGCCTTCGGCATGTTCGGCTGGGCCAGCCACGGCTGCCTGCCGGCACGCGAGCTGCGCAAGCTCGATCCGGCGCACGGGCCGCTGACCGCCGCACTGGGGGTGCTGGGGATGCCCGGTTTTACCGGCTGGTTCGGGCTGAACGAATACGGCAAGCCGAAAAACGGGGAAACGCTGGTCGTGGCCGCCGCCACGGGGCCGGTGGGGTCGATGGTGGGGCAGTTGGCCAAGGCGCAGGGTCTGCGCGTTGTTGGCGTCGCCGGCAGTCCCGAGAAATGCGCCCTTGCCACCGGCCGGTTCGGTTTCGACGCCTGTCTCGATCACCACGCATACGCAGATGGCAAGGAAATGCGCGCGGCGCTGGCCGAGGCCTGCCCCGACGGCATCGACATCTATTTCGAAAACGTCGGCGGCAAGGTTCTGGAAGGCGTCCTGCCGCTATTGAACGTAGGCGGGCGCATCCCCGTCTGCGGAATGATAAGCTGGTACAATGCCGGCGCCCTGGGCGCCGACGCGGGCGGCGCCAAGGACAACCTGCCCAAGCTGTGGCGCACGATCCTGGTCAACCGCCTGCATGTGCATGGCTTCATCATTGCCGATCACTTCGACCGCTACCCCGAGTTCCTGTCCGAGGTCGGCCCCAAGGTCGCATCGGGCGAGATCGGAATCCAGGAGGACATCGCCGAAGGCCTTGAAAACGCGCCCGAGGCGTTCATGGGCATGCTCAAGGGCCGCAATTTCGGCAAGCAGATAGTGAAAATCGCCTGACCCCCGCCGGGGCGGTCAACGGTGCCGTCCCGGCTTCATCTTTCCCAAAATACTCCGGGGGAGTCGCCGAAGGCGACGGGGGCAGCGCCCCCGACCCGCCGGGTCAGGCCGCGGCGTTACCCGCCATCACCTTCGCCAGGTGATAATCTGTATCGCCCAGTTGGTGATCCAGCATCACAAGCCGCTTGGCGTAGTGCGACACCGGGTATTCCCAGGTCATGGCGATGCCGCCATGCATCTGGATCGCCTCCTCGGCCACCAGTCGCGCGGCGCGGCCGATCATGTTCTTGGCCATCGCGGCAAAGCGGGTGGCCTGCGGGCCATCCAGTTCCGCCGCCGCCTTGATGGTGATCGAGCGCGACTGCTCGATCTCGGTCAGCATGTCCACCGCGCGGTGCTGCAACACCTGGAACTTGCCGATCGGCACGCCGAACTGCTTGCGCTGGCGCAGGTAGTCGAGCGTTGTGTCGTGAGCCACCTCCATGGCGCCCACGGCCTCGGCGCACAGCGCGACGATGCCGGCGTTCAGCGCCGCCTCGATGGCGGCGGCGGCATCCGCGATCAGCAGCCGCGCCGACGTGTCGTCAAGCAACACCTCGGCGGCGCCACCACCATCGATCATGGCATAGCCCACCACCTGCGCATCACCTGCCTGCACCTCGAACAACGCGACCTTGCCGTCGAGACGCGCCGCGACCAGCAGGACATCGGCAACCTGGGCGCCATAAACGGCCGTCTTGCGCCCCGACAAGACGTGCCCATCGCCGCGCGCCTCGGCCGCGCAGGAAATACCGGCAATATCATACGGAGCGTCCAGTTCGGACAATGCGGCGGCGTATTTCGTACCACCCGTCAGCAACGCCTCCTGATCGGCGCCCGCCGCGCCCAGCAGGCGCGAGGACAGCAGCGCCGCCAATACCGGCTCGGGACACAAGGCACGGCCAAGCGCCTCGAACACCACCGAGATGTCGAAACCGGTGCCGCCGAAGCCGCCCGCATCCTCGGGCGCCAGCGCGTAAAGCGCGCCCAGATCGGCCAGTTCGTCCCACTTGGCCGGGTCGTGGCAGGGCATCTCGTAGGCCACCTCGTTGCGGTGCTCGATCGTGTACTTGTCGGCGAGGTAGCGCGCCAGCGTGTCGGCCAGCATGCGCCGGTCATCGGTCAGGTTGAAATCCATCGCTTACAGCTCCAGCATCGTCTTGGTGAGGATATTGCGCTGGATCTCGTTCGATCCACCGAAGATCGAGGTCTTGCGGTTGTTGAAATAGCGCGCCGCGTTGTGGGCCGTGTCCTCGGGGCCGAACATCATGTTGCCGTCGCTTACGTGGCCGGGGAACGGCGCCGCCGCGGGGCCAAGTGCCCGGCGCGCCAGATCCTTCAACTCCTGATGGATGACCGTGCCCTTGATCTTGAGGATCGAGGTTTCGGGCCCCGGCGCGCCCTGTTCCTGCGCCTTGAACAGCATCCGCAGGTTGGTGATCTTCATCGCCTCCAGGTCGATCTCGGCCTGCGCGATGCGCGCCGCGAACAGCGGCTCGTCGATCAACCGCCCGGACCCGCGCCGCACCTTGCGCGCCAGCGCCTTGACCTCTTCGAGCGCCTGCATCGAAAAGCCCACCCCGGCGATGCCGGTACGCTCGTGCGTGAGCAGGTATTTCGCGATGGTCCAGCCCTTGTTTTCCTCGCCCACAAGGTTGGCGACCGGCACCCGAACATCGGTGAAGAACACCTCGTTCACCTCGTGCCCGCCCTCGATCAGGCGGATCGGGCGCATCTCGATCCCCGGCGTATCGAGGTCCACCAGGACGAAGGAAATGCCCTCCTGCTGTTTGACATCCGGGTCGGTGCGCACCAGGCAGAATATCTTGTTGGCGTGCTGGCCCAGCGTCGTCCAGGTCTTTTGCCCGTTGATGACATATTCGTCGCCATCGCGCACCGCGCGGGTTTTCAGGCTGGCCAGGTCACTGCCGGCGCCCGGCTCGGAATAGCCCTGGCACCACCAGTCGGTGCCATCCAGGATACGCGGCAGGTAGTATTCCTGCTGCGCCCTCGTCCCGAACTTGATCAGCACCGGCCCCAGCATGTTCAGCCCGAACGGCACGATCCGCGGCGCGTAGGCGCGGCAGCATTCCTCCTCGAAAATATGCTTCTGCACCGGGGTCCAGCCGGGGCCGCCGAATTCCACCGGCCATGTGACGGCCAGCCAGCCCCTGGAATTGAGCAGCGCGTGCCACTCCTCCATCATCGGTTTGGTCAGTTCCCCGCCGGAGCGCACAGCATCGGAAATATGGGCGGGCAGGTTGTCGGCCAGCCAGCCGCGCACTTCGTCCTGAAAGGCGCGGTCTTCGGCGGAAAAGCTCAGGTCCATCTCAGGCTTCCTTGTTCATGTCGGCGAAGGTCGTGCCGTCGGCGGCCATGCGGCGCAGGATGTCGGGCACTTGCCAGTAATGCGCATCCTCCTCGGCGTAGCCCTCGATGCGACGGACCAGTTCGGCCGCGCCGATGGTGTCGGCGTAGTGCAGCGGCCCGCCGCGAAACCGCGGGAAGCCGTAGCCGAACAGCAGCACCATATCCACATCCAGCGGGCGCCGTGCGATGCCGTCCTCGACCACGCGCGCGGCCTCGGAAATCATCGCGGTCATGTAGCGATCGATGATCTCCTGATCGGTGAACTCCTGCGGGGTGATCCCGACCTTGGCGCGCTCTTCGTCGATGATGCGGGCGACATCGGGGTTGGGGCGGATATCCTTGCCCTCGTAGACATAATAGCCCTTGCCGGTCTTGCGCCCGAACCAGCCTTGTTCGCAAATGCGGTCGGCCACCGCACCGGCATAGCGCTCATCGGGGTCGCGGCTGCCGGCCTTGCGCTTGCGCGTGGCCCAGCCGATATCCAGCCCCGCCAGATCGCCCACCTTGTGTGGCCCCATGGCAAACCCGAAGCCTTCGAGCGCGCTATCCACCTGCTGCGGCGTGGCGCCGTCCAGCACCAGGTAGGCGGCCTCCTTGCCGTAATGCGACAGGATGCGGTTGCCGATAAACCCGTCGCAGACACCGGCGCGCACGCCGACCTTTTTCAACCGCTTGGCAAGGGCAAACCCGGTCGCCACGACATCGGGCGCGGTCTTGTCGGCGACAACGATTTCCAGCAGTCGCATCACATGCGCGGGGCTGAAGAAGTGCAGCCCCAGAACGTCCTGCGGGCGCGCGGTGGCGGCGGCGATCTCGTTGATGTCCAGGTATGAGGTGTTCGAGGCCAGCACCGCGCCGGGCTTGCAGATCCTGTCGAGCTTGCCGAAGATATCGGTCTTGACGCCCATGTCCTCGAACACCGCCTCGATCACCAGATCGACATCGGCCAGATCGTCCATTGCCAGCGACGGCTCAAGCATCGCCAGCGTCGCGTCGCGCTTGTCGGCGGCCAGCTTGCCGCGCTTGACGGCGCCGTCGATATTGCCGGTGATCGTGGCCACGCCACGGTCCAGTCCCTCTTGCGCCACCTCGATCAGGCGCACCGGCAGCCCGGCCAGCAGGCAGGCGGTGGCGATCCCAGATCCCATCGTGCCGCCGCCGATGATGCCGACCTTTTCGATCCGGCGCGCATCGCCCTTGGCCTCGGGGATGTTGCTGACCGCGCGTTCGCCGAAAAAGGCGTGGATGAGCCCGGCGCGCTGCGGCGTGTCCATGCATTCCATGAACGCCGCGCGTTCGAATTGCAGCCCCTCGTCCAGCGGCGTCTTGGCGGCTGTGCGGATGCATTCGACGATCTTGTGCGGAGAGAACAGCAGCGCCTGCGTCTTGCGCAGCTTGTCAGCCGTCTGGTCCAGCGTGGCGTCGTCCGGCGTGACGTCCAGATCGCCGGTGCGTCGGGTTTCAAGCGTGCCGGTGGCCGCGTCCTGCGCCGCCTTCAGCGCCACATCGCGCGGCTCGCCCGTCTCAAGCCGGTCGATCACGCCGGCCTCCAGCGCCTCTTGCGCGGGCACATGGCGGCCCGACAGGCAGGCGTCCAGCGCAAAGGCAATACCCGTCAGGCGCGGCAACCGCTGCGTGCCGCCGGCGCCGGGCAACAAGCCCAACGCCACCTCGGGCAGGCCCACGCGCAGCCCCTCGATACCGACGCGCGCATGGGTAGCCAGCGCCAGTTCCAGCCCGCCGCCCAGGGCGGTTCCGTGCATGACGGTGACGACCGGGGTTTCGCAGGCCTCGATCCGGTCATAGACCTCGGGCAGCGCGGGCGGCTGCGGGGGCTTGCCGAATTCCTTGATGTCGGCACCCGCGACAAAGGTGCGCCCGGCCCCGTAGATGGCAATGGCCTTGACGGACGTATCGGCGTCGAGACGGGCAATGGCCTCGTCCAGCCCCTGGCGAACCACCTGCCCGGTGGCATTCACCGGCGGGTTGTCGATGCACACCAGGGCGATGTCGCCCTGCTTTTCGATGGAAATCAGGTCGTTCACCTGCTGGGTATCGGACATCTGTCACCTTCCTCGTGGAATTACTCGCCGGGCGTGCGGCGCACTTGACGCCGAAAACTAGTCGCTTGACGACGGCTCGTCAATAAATGGAATACGCTTCCGCAATGCGGAAATATTGCTACCCGATAATCTCGAACCGGGTCACGTCCACCATGCCGCGATCGGTGATCTTGAGTGCCGGAATCACCGGCAGCGCCAGGAAAGCCAGTTGCAGAAAGGGTTCCTCCAGCGTCACGCCCAGCGTCACCGCCGCCGCGCGCAGATCGACCAGGCGGTCGCGTACCTCCTCGAACGGCTCCAGGCTCATCAACCCCGCGACGGGCAACGCCAGTTCGGCCATCACCACGCCGCCGCGCACCACGGCAAAGCCGCCCTCGATCTCGCCCAGCCGGTTTACCGCCATCGCCATATCGTCGTAATCCACGCCCACTGCCACGATGTTGTGATGGTCGTGGCAGACGGTCGAGGCGATGGCGCCGGCTTGCATCCCGAAGCCACGCACGAACCCGGTGGCGATGTTGCCGTTGTGCCCGTGCCGTTCGACCACCGCGATGCGCGCCAGATCGCGCGCCGGGTCGGGGTGCTTGTCGCCATCGGCAATGGGCACATCTTCGTGCAGATGCTCGGTGATGATCTTGCCGTCCAGGATACCGATGACGTCGGTTTCTTCGCGGTTCGTGGCTGTGCGGAAATCCGCCGCCGTCACCCGTGGCGCGCGAACCGAACCGCGCCCCACCGGCGCGACGTCGCCGCGCGCGGCAAAGGCGGCCGGTGTCATCTCGCGTCCGGCGCAGAAAACCCGCGCGGCGCGGCACTCTTCCAAGCTGTCCAGCACCACGATATCGGCCCGCCGCCCCGGCGCGATCAGGCCCCGATCACGCAGGCCGAATGCCTCGGCCGCCGACAGGCTGGCGGCACGGTAAACCGCCAGCGGCGAACAGCCCAGCGCGATCAGGCTGCGAATCATGTAATCGAGGTGCCCGTGCTCGGCGATGTCCAGCGGGTTGCGGTCGTCGGTGCACAGCGCCATGTAGGGCGCCGTCACGTCGCTCAGCACCGGCGCCAGCGCGCGCATGTCCTTTGAAACCGATCCTTCGCGGATCAGCACCCGCATCCCGCGTTGCAGCTTCTCGCGTGCCTCCTCGGCGGTGGTCGCCTCGTGCTCGGTGCGGATGCCAGCGGCGACATAGGCGTTCAGGTCGCGCCCCGACAACAGCGGTGCATGCCCGTCAATGTGGCCGCCGCGGAACATTTCCAGCTTGGCCAGCACGCCCGCGTCCTTGGCCAGCACGCCGGGGTAGTTCATGAACTCGGCCAGCCCGATGCCCGACGGATGTCCGCGCAGGTCCGCCAGGTCCCGCGCCCCGATCCGCGCGCCCGATGTCTCCATCTCGGTTGATGGCACGCAGGAACTGAGCTGCACACGGATGTCCATCAGCGTATGTTCCGAGGCCCGCTGGAAATAGCGGATGCCCTCGACCCCGATCACGTTGGCGATCTCGTGCGGGTCGCAGATTGCCGTTGTCACCCCGCGCGGGCCGACACAGCGGTCGAACTCGAACGGCGTGACCATCGAGCTTTCGATATGCAGATGCGTGTCGATGAAGCCGGGCACCAGGATGTGGCCGCTCACGTCGACAACCTCGCGCCCCTCGTAGCCGGCACCGATGCCGACAACGGTGTCGCCGCAGATGGCCACGTCGCCCTCGATCATCGCGCCGGTGACCAGGTCGAACACCCGCCCGCCCCGCAACACCAGGTCGGCGGGCACCACCCCGCGCCCCTGGTCGATCAGATCACCCAGTTCCGCCATCTTGTTTCTCCTGTTGCCGAGGGCTCTACCCCGGCCCGCATCACCTGCGCCACCAACATAACAGAACCTGAAAGCCCGCGCCCATGCCCCGACGCCGCGCAAGGTGCGAGCGCCGGAGCCTCCGGCGGGGATATTTGTGGCCAGAAGAAACGCGCATCGCCGTTTCGGTCACATCGCGCATCTTCATCTTTCCAAAAATACTCAATAACGAAACGGTGGCCGCGAAAACGCGGCCTGGTCTGAACGTCACCCGATCGAGCCGCGGTTGTCGCCCACCTGACCGCGATGCAGCAGCAGATGGTCTAGGATCACGCAGGCCATCATCGCCTCGCCCACCGGTACGGCGCGGATACCCACGCAGGGGTCATGGCGGCCCTTGGTGACGATCTCGGTCGCCTCGCCCGCCTTGGTGATGGTCTGGCGCGGGCGCAGGATCGAGCTTGTCGGCTTGACCGCAAACCGCACCACCACCTCCTGCCCGGTACTGATCCCGCCGAGGATGCCGCCGGCGTGGTTGCTGGAATAGACGGGCTGGCCATCGTTGCCCATGAATATCTCGTCGGCGTTGTCCTCGCCGGTGAGCGCCGCCGCTGCCATGCCCTCGCCGATCTCGACCCCCTTGACGGCGTTGATGCTCATCATCGCGGCGGCCAGGTCGGTGTCGAGCTTGCCATAGACCGGCGCGCCCAGCCCCGCGGGCAGCCCCCGCGCCACCACCTCGACCACCGCGCCGACCGAATTGCCGGCCTTGCGCAGCCGGTCGAGGTAATCCGCCCAGTCCCCGGCCGCCTGCGCGTCGGGGCACCAGAACGGATTGGCGTCGATCTGGGACCAGTCGAACCGGTCGCGGTCTATCCCCAGCGTTCCGACTTGCGTCATGTAGCCTTTGATCTCGACCCGCGGTGCCAACGCCGCGACCGCCGCGCGGGCCAGCCCGCCGGCGGCCACGCGCGCCGCAGTTTCGCGGGCGCTGGAGCGCCCACCGCCGCGATAGTCGCGGATGCCGTATTTCTGCCAATAGGTGATGTCGGCATGGCCGGGGCGGAATTTCTCGGCGATGTCGCCGTAATCCTTCGACCGCTGGTCGGTGTTCTCGATCATCAACTGTACCGGCGTGCCGGTGGTCTGGCCTTCGAACACCCCCGACATTATGCGCACGGCATCCGCCTCGCGCCGCTGGGTCGTGTATTTGCTCTGCCCCGGCTTGCGCCGGTCCAGCCAATGCTGGATCGCGCCCGCGTCGATCGGCACGCCGGGCGGGCAGCCATCGACCGTGGCGCCAATGGCCGGCCCGTGGCTTTCTCCCCAGGTGGTGACGCGGAACAGGTGGCCGAAGGTGTTGAGGCTCATCGCGGGCTCCTTTGGGCACGGGTCTAGCGGGGGCGCGCGCACCGCTCAAGCGGTTTCGGGTTGAAGCGAACGCGGCAGCGGCCTAGGTTGCGTGACACCTCGGGGTGCCCCGCCGCGCGCAGGGCTGAGATGCCATTTTGGCGAACCCGTTGAACCTGAACCGGTTAAGACCGGCGGAGGGAAGGGTTGGATTCGCCTCCTGACTTGCTCCGCCCGTCGCAACAAAGGAGGATGCCATGAAGTATCTTGCACTTGCCACGGGACTGTTCGCCGCCACCATCGCGGTGGCCGAGACACCCACGCTTACCGTCTATACCTATGACAGCTTCGTCAGCGACTGGGGCCCCGGGCCCGCGGTCAAGAAGGCGTTCGAGACAACCTGCGACTGCACGCTGAAGTTCGTGGGCACCGGCGACGGCGCCGCGCTGCTGGCGCGGCTGCGGCTGGAAGGGGCACGCACCGATGCCGACATCGTGCTGGGCCTCGACACCGGGCTGACGGCGGCGGCCGCCGAGACCGGGCTGTTCGCGCCCCATTCCGTCAGCGCCGAATACGATCTGCCCATCGCCTGGGACGATCCGCTATTCGTGCCGTTCGACTGGGGGTATTTCGCTTTTGTCGCCAATGCCGGGGCCGACCTGCCGGCCAATTTCCGTGACCTGGCCGCCAGCGACACCAGTATCGTGATCCAGGATCCGCGCTCGTCCACGCCCGGGCTGGGCCTGCTGATGTGGGTGAAAACCGCCTATGACGGCGACGCCGAAGACATCTGGCGCGGGCTGTCGGATAACATCGTCACCGTCACCAAGGGCTGGTCCGAAGCTTACGGGCTGTTCCTGGAAGGCGAGGCCGACATGGCGCTTTCCTACACCACCTCGCCCGCCTACCACATGATCGCCGAAGATGATGACAGCAAGGTCGCAGTGCCCTTCGACGAGGGCCACTACATGCAGATCGAGGTGGCCGGCAAGCTGGCCGGTACCGACCAGCCCGAACTGGCCGATCGCTTTCTGGAATTCATGACCGGCGAGGAGTTCCAGTCGATCATCCCGACCACCAACTGGATGTATCCCGCCGTCATGCCACAGGGCGGTCTGCCGGATGCGTTCGATACCCTGATCGCGCCGGAGAAATCCCTGCTCGTCCCCGCCGATGAGGCTGACGAGGTGCGCGACAAGGCGCTCGAAGAGTGGCTGCGCGCGCTGTCGCGATAGCGCGCGGCGCGCCCGGGCATGTCGCGGCGGCGCTGGTCGCCGCCGTGATCCTCGCCCCGGTGGCCGCGGTGCTGTGGCGCGCAGGCGGGGGCGGCTGGCCCGGCCCCGCCGATTGGGCCGCGCTGCGCTTTACCCTGACGCAGGCGGCGCTTTCGGCGCTGATCAGTGTGGCGCTTGCCATCCCCGCCGCCCGGGCGCTGGCGCGGCGGCGCTTTGCCGGGCGGCGATTGCTGATTACCGCGCTCGGCGCGCCATTCATCCTGCCGGTGATCGTGGCCGTGCTGGGGCTGCTGGCGGTGTTCGGGCGTGGCGGGCTGGTCAATGCCGGGCTGGATGCGCTTGGCCTGCCGGGGATACGCATCTACGGCCTGCACGGCGTGGTCCTGGCGCACGTCTTTTTCAACCTGCCGTTGGCCACGCGGATCATCCTGCAAGGCTGGCAATCCATCCCGGCCGAGCGATTCCGGCTGGCTGCGAGCCTCGGGATGACACCCACCGACGTCATGCGCCACCTCGAATGGCCGATGCTGCGCGCGATGCTGCCCGGCGCCCTAATGGTGATCTTCGCCATCTGCCTGAGCAGTTTTGCCGTGGCGCTGACGCTGGGCGGCGGGCCCCGTGCCACCACTGTCGAGCTGGCCATCTACCAGGCGTTCCGCTTCGATTTCGACCTCGGCCGCGCGGCGGTGCTGGCCAGCATCCAGTTGGCGCTGGTCACGCTGGCGGCGCTGGCGGCGTTGCGCGTCACGCAAGCGGGCGGGTTCGGGGCCGGGCTCGACCGCAGCTTGCGCCGCTTCGACGCCGAAACGCCGGCCTTGCGGCTGCTGGACGCGGCCGTGCTGTTGCTTGTGGCGGCGTTTTTGCTGACCCCGATGGCAGCGATCGTCTGGCGCGGCGGCGCGGCGCTGGCCGGGCTGCCCGTCGCGGTCTGGCGCGCGGCGGCCGTGTCCTTGGGGGTCGCGGCGGCCTCGACCGTGCTGACGCTTGCGCTGGCGCTTCCGATGGCGCTGGCGGCGCTCAAGCGCCCGTGGCTCGAGGTGGTCGGCCTGCTGGGCATCGCCGCCTCGCCGCTGGTCATCGGGGTGGGGTTGTTCGTGCTGATCAACCCGTGGGCCGACCCCACGGCGCTGGCCCTGCCGGTGACGGCGCTGGTCAACGCGGTGATGGCGTTGCCCTTCGCGCTGCGGGTGATGATCCCGCAATTGCGCGACACCGTTGCCGATTTCGGCCGCCTCGCCGACAGCCTGGGGATGCGCGCGCGCGACCGGCTGCGGCTGGTGATTCTGCCGCGGCTGCGCCGGCAGATCGGTTTTGCCGCCGGGCTGGCGGCGGCCCTGTCGATCGGTGACCTGGGGGTGATCGCGCTGTTCGCCGACCCCGATATCGCCACGCTGCCGCTGCAGATCCTGCGTCTCATGGGCGCCTACAGGATGGACGCCGCCGCCGGCGCCGGGCTGCTGTTGCTGACGTTGTCCTTGGCGGTGTTCTGGCTGCTTGATCAGGGAGGGCGCGCCGATGCTGACGCTTGAGGCCGTCGAGATCCGCCAGGGCGCATTCCACCTTGCGGCCGATTTCAGCGTCGAGACCGGCGCCCGCGTCGCCATGATCGGGCCCAGCGGGGCGGGCAAATCGACGCTGCTGGATGTCATTGCCGGGTTCCTGCAACCCACGGCGGGTCGAGTCCTGTTGGACGGGCTCGACATCACCGCCCTGCCCCCGGCGCAGCGAGGCTGCGCGATCGTGTTCCAGGACAACAACCTGCTGCCGCATTTCACGGTCGCGCAGAATATCGGGCTGGGGGCGCGGCCCGACCTGCGGCTTGACCGGGCCGACCGCCAGCGCGTGGCGCACGCGATCGAGCGGGTAGGGCTGACCGGGTTCGAGGCGCGCAAACCGGGGCAGCTATCGGGGGGTCAGCAGGTGCGCGTGGCGCTGGCCCGCGTGCTGGTCCAGCGCCAGCCGCTGGTCCTGCTGGACGAGCCCTTTGCCGCGCTCGGCCCGGCGCTCAAGACCGAGATGCTGGGGCTGGTGGACGAACTGATGGATGAAACCGGCGCGACGCTGCTGATGGTCAGCCACGACCCCGCCGATGCCCGGCGGATCGCGCCGCGCACCGTGCTTGTCGCCGACGGCCGCGCCGAACCTCCGTGCGATACCGGCGCCCTGCTTGCCGATCCGCCCCCGGCGCTGCGCCGCTACCTCGGGTCGTGACCCCGGCCGCCCATGGAAAAGCCCCGCCCGAGTGATCGGGCGGGGCATTCATTGTCCGCATCAGGCTCGTTGGATCAGGTGGATTTCCTACCCTTGATCGGTGCCCAGATACGCTTGTTGGTCAGGTACAACAGCACGGTCAGCACGGTCAGGAACAGCACCCCGACCAGGCCGGCATGCTGGCGCGCCATCATCTTGGGCTCGGCTGCCCACATCAGGAAGGCGGCCACGTCCTCGGCCTCGCTCTGCACGTCGTTGGGCGCGCCGTCGTCGAATTCCACATCCTCGCCATAAAGCGGCGGCGCCATGGCGATCCAGCCGCCGGGGAAGGCGGTGTTCTCGTAGAACAGCGTGCCCGCTTCCATCTTGTCTTCGCCGGTATAGCCGGTGAGGATTGCCGTGATGTATTCCGGCCCGCCCATGCCCTTGAAAAGCTGGCTTAGGCCAGTGCCATAGGGGCCGTGGAACCCGGCGCGCTTTTTCGCCATCAGCGACAGGTCCGGCGCGTTGGGGTCCATACCTTCGGGGAAGTGATCGGTCGGCTTGGCCGGGCGGTAGTCGTCCAGCGCGGGGTCGAACACCTCGTAACGTTCGGCGTAGGCGCGCACCTGGTCGTCGGGAAGGTTCGGCCCGCCCTCGTCACCCAGGGTGCGCAGGGGCACGTATTTCATGCCATGGCAGCTTGCGCAGACCTGCGTGTAGACCTTGAGCCCGCGCTGCAGCTGGTTCTGGTCGAAGGTGCCGAAGGGGCCTTCGAAGGAAAACGCCACGTCCTCGATGTGGCCCTCGCCCTCGGCGGCCAGCGCCATCCCACCCGAAAGGGTCAGGGCGGCAACTGCGGCAAGGCTTAGTTTCTTGAGCATTGTCCCGTTTCCTTTCTTATTCGGCGGGGGTGCCGGCTTTGCCGTAATGGGCCGCGAAGTCATCCTCGATCGTCTCGGGCTGCGGTTCGGGCTTCTCTAAGACGCCCAGCAGCGGCAGGATGACCAGGTAGTAGGCGAACCAGTAAGTCGCCCCGATCAGCGAGATGATCGAATAGGGCGGCTCGGCGGGCATCGCCCCGGCCCACGTCAACACCACGAAATCGAGGCACAGCAGCGCGAACCACCACTTGAACATCGGGCGGTAACGCCCCGAGCGCACACGGCTGGTATCCAGCCACGGCACCAGGAACATCACGATGATCGACCCGAACATCGCGATCACACCGAAGAACTTGGCGTTGATGATCCCGCCGGTGATCCAGCTTGCGAACATCACCACCCAGACATCCGAGGTGAACGCCCGCAGGATGGCGTAGAAGGGCAGGAAGTACCATTCCGGCACGATATGAGCGGGAGTGGCGAGCGGGTTGGCCTCGATATAGTTGTCGGGGTGGCCCAGGTAGTTGGGCATGAAGCCCACGACCGCGAAAAAGATGATCAGGATCACGCCCAGCGCGAACAGGTCCTTCATCACGAAATAGGGCCAGAACGGCACCGTGTCCTTTTCCGCCTCGGCCTTCGATCCGCGCCGCACCTCGACACCCGTGGGGTTGTTGTTGCCGGTGGTGTGGAAGGCCCAGATATGGATGGCCACCAACGCCGCGATGACGAACGGCAGCAGGTAGTGCAGGCTGAAAAAGCGGTTCAGCGTCGGGTTGCCCACCGCCGGCCCACCCAGGAGCCATGTCTGGATCGGTTCGCCGATCAACGGGATCGCGCCGAACAGCCCGGTGATCACCGTGGCCCCCCAGAACGACATCTGCCCCCAGGGCAGAACATAGCCCATGAAGGCCGTTCCCATCATCAGCAGGTAGATCAGCATGCCGATGATCCAGGTGATCTCGCGCGGTGCCTTGTACGAGCCGTAGTAGAGCCCGCGGAAAATGTGCAGATACACCGCCAGGAAGAACAGCGAGCCGCCGTTCATGTGCAGATAGCGTAGCATGTGCCCGCCATTCACGTCGCGCATGATATGTTCGATGCTGGCGAAGGCCAGATCGACATGCGGCGTGTAATGCATCGCCAGGATGATGCCGGTCACGATCTGCAACGCCAGGCAGAAGGTCAGGACGATGCCCCAGATCCACATCCAGTTCAGGTTCTTGGGCGTGGGGATCATGATCGTGTCGTAGAGAAGCCCGACGATGGGCAGGCGGCTGTGCAGCCACTTCTCGCCCCGGGTCTTCGGTTCATAGTGATCGTGCGGAATTCCAGCCATGATGCGTATCCTCAGCCCAGTTTGATCGTCGCGTCGTCGACGAATTCGGCCACGGGCACCGGCAGGTTCTCGGGCGCGGGCCCCTTGCGGATGCGGCCTGACAAATCGTAGTGCGAGCCGTGGCAGGGACAAAACCAACCACCGATATTGCCATCGAGCGCGTAATCACCGGCGTTGCCGATCGGCACGCAGCCAAGGTGCGTGCACACACCCATCTGAACCAGCCATTCGCCGGCTTCATCAAGCGCGCGGTTCTCGTCGGTCGCGGGAACCTGGCCGTCTATATTCTCGTTGCGCGCGATTCCGTCGGGTAGTTCCGACACTTCGACGGCGCGTGCGGTCTCGATTTCGGCCTCGGTACGGCGGCGGATGAACACCGGCTTGCCCAACCATTTCACGGTCAGTTGCGTGCCTGGCTCGACACCGCCCACATCGACCCGGATCGAGCTGAGCGCCTGCACGTCCGCCGAGGGGTTCATCTGGTTCACAAGCGGCCAAACGGCAGCACCTGCGGTTACGGCACCTGCGCCGGCGGTGGCGTAGTAGAGGAAATCTCTGCGGGTGCCTTCGTGATCTTCTGCGTGGGACACGAGGGTTTCTCCATTCTTCGGCCGGTTGGCCCGTGCGTTTGATGTCCGTGCGTACACGACCTATCGGGGTGCTATTTAGCGGGGGATTTCGCTCAGGTCCAGCGGTCAATGCCGTGCGCACGCGACAGAGCGCGACGCAGCGGTGATCTGTCGCGCTCACCCGTGGGCCGCCCGTGACCGCGCTCGCCTCCCCCGCCGCGCCGGGGCGCGTGCGGCGGGGCTCAGTCGCGCGGCTGCGTGGTGGCCATCGCGGGGCGCTCGGCAAAGCGGGCATGCCACTCCGCCAGCGCCACGCGTCCCTGCCGCCAGTTGCGCGCATCGTGGCGGAAATCAAGGTAGCCCAGCGCACAGCAGACCGCGATCTGCCCCATGTCCAGCGGGCCCGACAGGTGGCTCATCCAGCGGCCTTCCAGCGCGTCGAGCGCCCGGGTCACCTTGGCCCACTGCGCGTCCATCCAGCCGTCGAACACCTTGTCGGCCGGGCGCAGGCGGGTCTCGTAGGTGATGCTCACCGCGGCATCCATGATCCCGTCGGCGGTGGCCTCCAGGGTCAGCGTCTCCCAGATACGAGCGTCGGGGTACAAGCCGCCGCCCGCCCGTGCATCCAGGAACCGCGTTATGACCCGGCTGTCATAGATCGCCGGGCCGTCGGTGCGGATCAGCGCCGGTATCTTGCCCAGCGGGTTGGCGCTCGCGACCTCGTCGGCGGTGGCGACAGGCGAGGTCTTTACCTGCACCAGTTCCACGTCGTCGGTCTGTCCGGTTTCGTCCAGACAGACCAGCACCTTGCGGACAAAGGGTGAGGCCGGTGAATAGACTAGTTTCATGCGCGCGCTCCGTTGCTGCGTTCGCGGGCCACAGTACAGCGCCTGTCGCGCCGTGCAAGGCGCGGCGGATCAGCCCGCGTCGGGCGGCGCGCGCATCAGGCCGGCCAGCGCCGCAAGCTCGGCCCCGATACCGGCCTCGACATGGTCGGCCGCACGCAGGCGCACCGTGTCGGCCTTGTTCTGGTTCAGCTTCCAGGTACCCTCGATCCCGTCCACCTCCAGGCGGAAGGGCAGGATCTGGCGCATCATGCGGTCCAGCGCGCTCGCGTCCATCTTGTCGGTGGTCCAGGGCGGCTTGCCGGCAATGCGCGCCTCGAAATGATCCGACAGCCGGTCGAGATGCGCACGCATGTCGCCCGGCTCCAACGCCACCAGGCGCCCGCGCAGATGCACGGCGACATAGTTCCAGGTGGGCACCTGACCCTCTGCGCCGTACCAGTCGGGCGAAACATAGCCATCCGGCCCGGTCACCGCGATCACCGCCGGCACCGGCATGGCCAGCCGCGCGATCGGGTTGGATCGCACCAGGTGCATCTCGACCCGGTCCGCGTCGGGCGACAGCAGCACAGGCACATGCGACATCAGCGGCCCGGCATCGCCGTTCACCGCCAGCGTGCCAAAGCCACGGTCGCGGACAAGAGCAATGTCCTGCGGCGTGCCTGAAGTGCGAAAGACGGGGTTGGGGTGCATTACAATGTCTCCTGGGTCTCGGCGCGCGCGGTCAGGCGGCGGTCAGTTGCGAGGCGTCGTGCCCGGCCATCCGGGCCGTGACGATGGCGCCCTCGGGACGGTCGCTGCCAAAGGCCACTTCGGCGAAATGCGGCGTGCGGCCCATGCGCGGGCTTTCCATCAGCACCGGATGGTCGCGACCCACCTGTGCCGCCAGGTGCGCCGCCACGCGCGCCTTTCCCGCCGCCCGCAACCGCGCCGCCCGGTCCTTGATCGCGCGCCCGTCGACCTGCGGCATGCGCGCCGCCGGGGTGCCGGCTCGCGGGCTGAACGGAAAGACATGCAGCCATGTCAGGCCACAGTCTGCGACCAGCCGCAGCGAATTGTCGAACATCGCCTCGGTCTCGGTTGGAAAGCCCGCGATGATATCGGCGCCGAAGGTGATGTCGGGGCGCAGGCGCCGCGCCTCCTCGCAGAAACGGATCGCGTCATCGCGCAGGTGGCGACGCTTCATCCGTTTCAGGATCAGGTCGTCGCCGTGTTGCAGGCTCAGATGCAGATGCGGCATCAGGCGCGGCTCGGTGGCGATGGCCTGCATCAGGTTGTCGTCCGCCTCGATGCTGTCGATCGAGCTGATACGCAACCGCGGCAGATCGGGCACCAGCCGCAGGATGCGCATGACCAGGTCGCCCAGCCGCGGTTGCGCCGGCAGATCGGCGCCCCAGCTTGTCAGGTCGACGCCGGTCAGGACCACCTCGTTGAACCCGCGATCGACCAGCCGCTTGATCTGCTCGACCACCACGCCGGCGGGTACGCTGCGCGAGTTGCCCCGCCCATAAGGGATGATGCAAAAGGTGCAGCGATGGTCGCAGCCGTTCTGCACCTGCACATAGGCGCGGCTACGGGTACCGAACCCGTCGATCAGATGACCGGCGGTTTCGCGCACGCTCATGATGTCGTCGACCTGCACGCGCTCCGTCTCTCCGGTGAAATCGGGCGCCAGCCGCGCCCATGTGTCGGGCTGCATCTTCTCGCTGTTGCCGATCACCGCATCGACCTCGTCCATCGCGGCGAATGTCTGCGGCTCGGTCTGCGCGGCGCAGCCGGTCACGATCAGCCGCGCCTGCGGGTTCTCGCGCTTCAGGCGGCGGATTTCCTGGCGCGCCTTGCGCACCGCCTGCGCGGTGACGGCGCAGGTATTGACCACCACCGCGCCCTCGACCCCGGCCTGCGCCGCCAGATCGCGCATCGCCTGAGTCTCGTAGCTGTTCAACCGGCAGCCGAGGGTCGAAAAGATCGGCGTGCGCGCGGTCATGACACCGCCTCCAGGAATTCGGGCGTCAGCCAGCCGTCGGCCACGTGCATCGTCGGGCCGGTCATCCAGACGCCATCGTCGCGCCATTCCACGTCCAGCGACCCACCGTCCAGATCGACGCGCACCCGCGGCCCCGTCAACCCGCGCCGCACCGCCGCCACAGCCACCGCGCAGGACGAAGAGCCAGAGGCCGGCGTGACGCCCGCGCCGCGCTCCCACACCCGCACGCGCAGGCGGTCGGGGCCGGTCAGCGCGGCAAACTGCACGTTGGTGCGCTCGGGGAACAACTCGTGCGTCTCGATCGCGGCGCCGCGCGCGGCAAGGTCAACGGCCTCGGCATCGTCAACGAAAAAGGTGCAATGCGGGTTGCCCATGCCGGTGGCAACCGGCGCCCCCTCGATCGGCAGGGCCAGCGTGTCCACCTCGCGCGCCAGCGGCACCTCGCGCCAACCAAGCTGCGGCGCGCCCATGTTGACGGATGTCATCCCGCCGCCGGCATCGCGGGCCGCAAGCTCGCCGCGCGCGGTGGACAGGTGCAACACCTCCTTGCCCGTCTCGCGCATCAGGTGGCGCGCGATACAGCGCGTCGCGTTCCCGCATGCCGCCGATTCCGAGCCGTCGGCGTTATAGAACGTCAGGTGCGCATCCCCCGCCCCGGCCGAGATCACCGCCAACTGGTCGAACCCGATGCCGCGGCGCCTGTCGGCCAACGCGCAAATCAGCGCCGGCGGCAGATCGATCGCGCGCGCACGCGCATCCACGACAACGAAATCGTTGCCCAGCCCGTGCATCTTCATGAAGGGCAATTCCGCCCGTGCCTGATCGCTCATGGCCGGGCATATAGACCGCGCCGCGCCGCGAATCCAGCCGCCACGCAAGAAACCGGCGATTCGGGGTTGACCCCCCGCCCCGCGCTTTCTAGATACCGCGTCCAGTGGGCCGTTAGCTCAGTTGGTAGAGCAACTGACTTTTAATCAGTGGGTCGCAGGTTCGAATCCTGCACGGCTCACCACTGTTTCAAGCACTTAGCAGAAGTGCGCCAGACCTGTTGGAACGTGTTGGAACGATGATGTTCGCGAATTGATCCAACTACTTTTTGCGGCGCAGTTGGACGATCTGGTTCGCCCCCTCGCTTCGGCTCCTCGAGTAGCGGTTCGTCGTCGAGACGCTGGCGTGCTGAGCCGCATCCCGGAGCGCATATGGATCGACCCCGAGGCTTTTCGCTTCGGTGACTGCGCCGGCTCTCACATCCATCATCCAGATGTTTGCCGGCAGACCCGCAACCTTGCGCAGACGTGCCCAGGCCTGTGACCAGCCGCTGATCGTATAGGGCAGCCCATGTGCACGCGTGGACCGAATCACCGGTCCGACCGGCTCATCGGGGCGCAAGAGGCGAAGCCGGGACTGGATTTCGGGCAGCGGAGCGAGATCAAAACAATAGGGCTCGGGCAGGCTTTTTGCCGTCTTGGAGATCACCTTCGAAAATCCGCTCAGATCGGGGTCGAACATGTCCCAGGTCAGGCCATCCTGCCAGCGCTTGCCATTTCGGATGATACCGCCTTCAAGCTCATCCGTGGCGAGCCATTGACCACGCACATCGACCGCTCTTAGGGTCAGCTCGAACTGCAGCAGTATGCCCAATGCGAAATCCGGCATGCCCTCTGCGTCAGCTTCGGCGACGATCTTGTAGACCTGCTCACGTGTCGGCGCCGCTTGCCGGCCGGCACCAACCTGGAACCGCATCTCGCCGAGTGTCTCCGCAACAGCAGCCGCTTCCCTGATCTGCAGCGCTTTTCCGTACCGCGCTACGCGCCGGAGCGTATTGAAGAAGCGATGGATGTAGGAAACGGACCGCCCCTTTTCCTCCATGGCCTTTTGCGCTCGCTTGATTTGCTCGTAGGTCAGATCCTCGATCTGCATATGCCCCACAACGACTTCCAGCTTTGCAAGCTGCTGAAGGTAGCCCTGCTTCGTGTTTCCCTTCACCTCGTGTATCGGCGAAAACTCGTCAGATTTGTATCGGCCGATCAGATAGTGCCAGGAGCCAAGCTTGACCTTCGAGTGATCCAGACCTTCCCACCAGCGCAAGAGCTCCCGGGTGAGCTGGCGGCATCGCAACGCCCGCTCTTTCTGGTGCCCATCACCGGGGTGGCCGGGTTCTCCAACCTTCACCGCTTTCACATTGTAACCGGCGGTCAGGTATTTCGATGGGCACTTCCAGCGTGCCTGTCTGTGATGAGGGTCTCTGCCCGACCACGACAGGCAGGGCGCGTACAAGGGATCAGAGCCATTCCACAAGGCTGACTTAAACGGCATTCAGATTTATCTCCTCCCTGGTGCGTTCTTGATAGATCGAAGGGGCAGACGCATCTGGAATACGGCGGCGCTGTGCGATCCACGCATCTACATCGCTCTTGTGGTAAAGGTCGGTGACATGATCTTTCTCTGGAAAGCCCTCAGCCTTCAGGGCCTCGCGTTTGCGAGAGAACTGATCCTTGGTCATCCCGAGCCGTTGCGCAGCCCAGGAGACCGAGCCGTAGGCGCTGCCGTCGTTAAAAGTGAGATCGCTTCTCATACCGGAATTTCTCCGTTTTGTGAGATGTTTGGGGATCAGGGGGCAACTGTCAGGACGAAGCATCCCGTCTTGCAAGTAGAGTCAGTTGTCTATCTCGCGCCCATTCGAGCGAAAGCCATGAGGCCCAAAAATCTGTGGCACAGAAAATATATGGAAGCTCAGCTGGGCCGACCATATGTGGTAGCCTCACCGAACCGTGCCCGACCCACAACATATTGTGGGTCTAAGCAACGAGCGACAGCTTACAATACATGCAGTCTTGTCCCACTCACCTCCAGATTAGAGAGTTGCGGACAGGTGTGCAATGCTCCCAATAGTCATTTTGCAAAAAAGATTGCAGTTGTGTATTGCAATCTGTATCTGGTGTGATTCGATTTGATGTGGTGCGGTGTGATGTGGAGCAAAAGATATTGCACCAAACTCCGACGCCAGCCCATTTCCATACAGGGACTCACTTCGAAAAAACTCGCTGACGCTCGCTTTTGTCTCGTGGCGCCTGTAGTCGCTGGGAAGATTGATTATTGATACCGGGAGACTTAACGCATGCTGCGCGCGCGAGGCCGATCAATTGATCCGACCCCCAGACCGCCAACCCGACGAACCACACCAAACCGAAGCCGACCCTGTCACACCGCACCACGACGAAGCGACGGACACCAAGTGATACCGAGCCCAAGCACACCACAAGCACATCAAAGGCTCACAGGCATACTCGCCGCTGAGCGCCAACCAGACCGAGAGCGGCTTTCAGTGGATGTTCCCGGATGAAGGGACTTCTGTCGCGAATACTCAACCGCGGGGCGCCGCCCGTAGAGCCCGAGGTCGCCCCGGCGAGCGCAGACCTGCAACCCGAGCGCCCCTTCGTGGCCATCGGCGACGTGCATGGTCGTGTGGATTTGTTGCTGGAGATCGACCGGCTGATCGAGGCGCGCTGCCCCGGATGGCCGGTGGTGTTTCTGGGCGATTACGTTGATCGCGGCGAACAGAGCCGCGATGTGCTGGATCTGTTGATGTCGGTTTCGCCCCAAGACACGCCGCCGGTCGTTTGCCTGATGGGCAACCACGAACGCATGCTGCTGGATTTTCTCGACGATCCTGCGAAGAACGGGCCGAGATGGCTGAGAAACGGCGGCTTGCAGGCGCTGGCCAGTTTCGGCGTTGCGCCGCCGCGCGGCGGCAGCACCGATCCGGCGGCGCTCGATGAGGTGCGCGAGCGGCTGGCTGCGGCGATGGGCGCGGCGATGATCGCGTGGCTCAGGGCGCGCCCGCTGTCATGGCACAGCGGCAATGTCTGGGCCGTGCATGCCGCTGCCGACCCCGAGCTGCCGATGACCGATCAATCCGACAATGTGCTTCTCTGGGGCCACCCCGAGTTCCTCCGCAAGCCGCGCGCCGACGGGCAATGGGTTGTCCACGGTCATACTGTCGTCGAGGCGCCGCAGGCATCGGCAGGGCGGATCGCGGTGGATACCGGTGCCTACGCCACCGGGCGCCTGACCGCTGCGGCAATCAGTGCCGATGGTGTCAGTTTCATTCAAACCGGAGAAGGCTGAGGCGGCGGCGCGCACTCCCATAGCGGCCCAGTTTATCCTGTCATTCTCATTTGCGATGCGCTAATTCTGCGCCAATTGCATTTACATTGTCAGAGCGTCATATGAAAGAAACCAGAATTAGCGCATCTGATCAAAGCGATGCGCGGGCTTCGCAAGCCATGCCGGGCGACGACGAAATCGACCTGATGGAGTTGGCGCACGCCTTGTGGCGGGGAAAGTGGCTGATCGCGATCGCGGCGCTGCTGGCCTTGATTGCCGGGGCCTATTACGCCTTCGGCATGGCCGAGTCCCGATACGAGTCCAGCGCCAAGCTCACGCTGGAGATGCGCACCAACCAGGTCGTGGATATCGAAAGCGTCATGTCCGGCGTCTCGACCGAAACGGCGGCGCTGAACACCGAGATCGAGATCATCCTGTCGCGCCGGGTGCTGGGCAAGCTCGTGGACGAGTTGAACCTGGTCGACGACCCTGAGTTCAACAGCGATCTGCGCGCGCCCTCGGGTCTGTCGCAGGTGATCGGCACCGCGAAAGGCCTGCTGGACAGCGGCGACGCGGCAGAAGACGGCCCGCCGAAATCGCCACGCGATGACACCGTCGACGCGCTGCGCGAGGCACTGTCGGCCTCGGTCCAACGCGATACTTACGTGTTCACCATTCGAGCCACGACCGGGAATTCCGAGAAATCGGCGCGGATCGTGAACGCGCTGGCCGATCTCTACATTGCCGAGCAGATCGCGGTGAAGTTCGAGGCCACCGAACAGGCGGTGGCGTGGCTTTCGGAGCGGGTGACCGAGCTGGAACAGGAGCTGCGCGAGAAGGAAGACACGCTTAAGGACGCGCGGTCCGAGACCGACCTGATCAGCCCCGAGGCGCTGGAAGGTCTCAACCTGCAGGCCAAGGATCTGCGCGACCGGCTGGATGAGATGCGCACCCGCGCCGAGGTGGTCAGGGAACAGGCCGAGCGGCTGCGCGGCTTGCGCGCGCGCGGCGAGCGCACCGCCATCGTCGAGGCCACCGGCGACTCGACGCTGCGACAGTTGTTTCGCGCGATCCGGGACGGCGACACCGACGCCGATGCTCCGGCAATGTTCAACCAGCGCCTTGACGCGGTTCTTGCGAACATGGGGAACGAGGCTGACCGTATGGCCAGCCAGGCCAATGCGCTGGCGGAATCCTACCGCAACCTGCAGGACCGGATCGATCGGCAATCCGCCGACCTGGTGCGCATCCAGCAGATGACGCGCGAGGCCGAGACCACGCGCACGCTTTATGAGACGTTCCTGACACGCCTGAAGGAAACCACCATTCAACGCGGGCTGCAGCAGGCCGACAGCCGGGTGCTGTCTGACGCGATCCCCGGCAAGAAGGTCGCGCCGCGCATTTCGCTGATCCTGGCGCTGTCGCTGGTATTGGGCCTCATGGGTGGGGCGGCCGTCGTTCTGGTGCGGCAGTTCATGCACAACACCTTCCGCACCGCCGAGGAGATCGAGGCGGCGACCGGTCTGCCGGTGCTGGGCCAGATCCCGAAGATGCCTTTCAAGGCACGCGACGATCTTATCGGGTATCTGAAGGACAAGCCGACCTCGGCCTCGGCCGAGGCCATCCGCAACCTGCGCACCACGCTCTTGCTGTCGGATATCGACAATCCGCCCAAGGTGATCATGTCGACCTCGGCACTGCCCGGCGAGGGCAAGACGACGCAGTCCATCGCGCTGACGCAGAACCTGGCCGGGCTCGACAGGCGGGTGCTGCTGATCGAGGGCGACATCCGGCGGCGCACCCTCACGCAATATTTCAGCGACGTGCCGGCGGGCGGGATCCTGACTGCGCTGTCGGGCGAGGTGCCATTGCACGAGGTGGTGTTCCACGACGACCGGCTCGGCGCCGACGTGCTGATGGGCGAGAAATCGCGCGCCAACGCGGCCGACCTGTTTTCCTCCGAGCGGTTCCGCGACTTCATGGTCCGGGCGCGCGAGGCCTACGACTTCGTCATCATCGACACGCCGCCGGTGCTGGTGGTGCCCGACGCGCGGGTGATCGGCCAGCACGTCGACGCGATCCTGTTCTCGGTGGCCTGGGACCGGACGCTACGCGCCCAGGTCATCGCGGCGCTGCGCGAATTCGAATCGGTCAACCTGCGCGTCACCGGCATCGCGCTGGCACAGATCGACCCCAAGGGCATGCGCCGCTATGGCTATGGCGGCAAGTACGGGGCCTACGGAGCCTATGGAAAAGGCTATTACGAGGCTGGCTAAATTTTTTATGGTACGATTTCGGGTTGGATTTTCTGTTTTCTTCGGGGCGGGATGCGTGTATTGTTGGTGTGAAGCTTGAAAAAGGATTTACGCGCCATGAAGAGATTTACAGTTTCCGCCTTCGCGCTTGCCGCCGGCCTGGTCACGGCCGCGCCCGCCGTGGCGCAGGACACCTTCGCCCGTCAGGGCAACGAGACGGCCATGGAGATGGCGATGCGCATCGGGGCCTGCGGCGGCCAGGGCATCAACAACGCCGAGTTCGTCGAGAACGGTGTCACCCGGCTTCAGGTGCAGTGCCCCGGCGGCATCGCGGGCATGGACGGCGGTCTGGGCGGCGGCGGTGCCGCGGCGGTCGGCCTTCTCTTTGTTGCGGCCGTGGCCGGTGCCAGCGGCTCTTCCGGGACGACCGGGACGAACTGACCGGGTCTCGCCGATCCGCAGGGCGCGGCGATGCCGTGGCGGGTTTGCGGGGCATGCGAATGGAAAACAAAAGGGCGGCACCCGCGGGTGCCGCCCTTTTGTCTTGTTTCGCCCCCGCGCACGAGGCGCGGCGCCTTGCCCGGCCGCTCCTCCCCCCCTCGCGCGAGACGGTTCGGGGGCCGGACGTATCAGTCGGTCACGGCACTCAGGCCTCTGTTCAGAAGCGACGGAAGGATCGAAGAGATCGTGCGATTCCACTTGGTGATCGGCTGTTCTTCGACAAAAACGATGTCGCCGGGGCGCATCTCGAACTTTGTGGCCAGCGTCATGTTCACGGCGTTGCGCGCGTCCAGATGCCAAGCCGTCACGGCGCCAAACGCGCCCGGATTGATAGACGGGCGCAGCACGTAGATGTTTGACGGATCACCCGTCATCGTCGGGAACCCGCCATTACCGTAAAGCACATCGGCAAGGCTGGCTTCTTGTTCATAGGGCAAGGCAATGCGGTTCTGCTTGCCGACCTCGCCGGCGAGGTAGATGTAGTCACGCGCCTCGGCGCCCAGCTCCTGGCGGGCGCGGAAATTGGCGCGGCGCTCGTCGAGCATGCCGCGGCGCAGGCCCATCTCGGCGCCCAGCATGGCCAGCGTGTCCTGGCGCGCCTGGCTGCGCAGGCGGATGACGTCGACCTCCTGGCGGTAGAACTCGAACGCCCGGTCGACGTCATAGGTGGTGTCGACATAGACCGCGTCGCCGTTCTTGAGCGGTAGTTCGCGCAGCCCGGGGCGTTCGAGGTAATCCTGGTAGGGTATCTGGTAGAGTGTGCCGTCGCGGTAGATCCGGATCGAGGCGAACTGCTCGTCGCGGACCTGTACGCCGCCGGTGGCGATCAGCGCGTCGCCCAGGGTCAGCGGAACCAGCGTGACCGGCACCCGCGCGGCCTGGCGCACCGCGCCGCCCACGGTGACCTTCTTCGAGTTGAAGTCGGTCACTTCCAGCGAGAACGCCGGGTCGACCTGGTTTTCCAGCAGGAACTTGAAGATGCGGTCCTGCGCCTCCTGCAGGGTCAGGCCGCCGATCTCGACCCGGCCGATATCGGGGATCGAAATCGCGTTGTCATCGGAGACGGTGTAGCCCTGCCGCCGGGTCTGCGCGGCGAGCAGGCCGCTCAGGCGCTCGACCGAATTGCCGTTCTGCTTGGTGGCCAGCAGCACCACGTCGCCGACGCCGAGGCGATAGGGCGGCGGCGTGAAATCCGGCGGCGGGCGCAGCTCCAGCCGGCCGGGGCGCTCGTCGGGGGTGTCCGGCGCGGCGGGCAGCGTGCCCATCCCGCGCGCCTGCCCGGCCGACGCGGCGGCGTGGAATTCGCGCGGCAGGTTGCGGGGGCTGTAAGGGCTGCGGTTGGCCAGCAGTACCGTTTCGGGGGTCAGCGCGATCTCGCGCACGTCCATGCCCGCGCCGGCGGCGCGGCTGACGGAGGGGCTGTTGTAGACGACACCGCACCCGCCGGGAAAGACCAGCGCCGCGGCGAGCGCCAGTCCCATTGCCGTTCGCGCCCGAAGCCTGGCCCTGCCGTGTCTCATTCTTGTCCCTCCGAAATTCGTTGCGTCTATCAATTCGCTGCGTCTTTGTTAGCGCAGCACGCGCTCGGTTTCCATGTATTGCATCGCCGGGCTGATCCATTGCCGCGACTTCAGCACCGTGCCAGTCGCGTCCAGCCAGTAGACGTTGGTGAATTCGTGCCGCGGCGAGGTGCAGCGTGCCGCGATCCGGCGCGCGGCGCGCGCGGCGCCGTCGATTTGCAGCGTGGTGCGCGCCTGCCCGGTGCGGCGGCACTGGTAGCTGCGGAACACGGTCTGGTCCTCGCCGTCGAGATAGGTGCGGATATGCGGGTAATAGCCCCCGCCGCCGGTGCCGCGCAGCATCGCCACGTCGCCCGCCACATCGGCCGACATCAGGTCATCGCCCAGGCCCCGCGTCGCGATCAGCACGCCGCCTTGCAGCGACAGCGTGATCCCGTCGAGCGTCTGCCACACCGTCACGTCGCCGCTCTCGGCCACCGGGGCCAGCGTGGCGCGCGCGCCGGTCTCCGGGATCGCCACGCGCAGCCGCTCGGGGCCCGTGGGCTGCGGGGCGACGGCGGCCACGTTGCCGGTCAGCTCCAGCGCCCCGCCCAGCCGGTCGCAGCCGCCCGCCAGCAGCGCCGCCAGCGCCAGCGCCATGCCGGCCGGCCTCAGAGATCTGTGTGCCGCCGCGGCTCTCATCGCCAGAACCTCCCCCAGCCGTCGCGCAGGGCGGGCTTGTGCAAGGGGCGCACCCGCTCGTACAGCCGCCCGTCCACGTCGAGGCGCGCGCCGCCGTCGCGGGTCAGCGGGCGGATCGTGGTGCTGAGCCCGTCCTTGTTGGGCTCGCCCGTCAGCCACGAGATCGGCACCGTGATGCGGATGCCCTTGTCGAAGGAGCCCTCGCCGAAATCATCGAAGGGCACGTCGGTCAGCGTCGCAAACGCGCCCACCTTCCAGCCGTTCCTGAACTCGCGGTCGAGCGAGAAGGTCGCGCCCCAGTCGCGCGCCAGGTAGCGCCCGGCGTCGATCTGCGCGTGAAACCCGTTCCCCATGTCCCAGTAGGCCGAGACATGGCCGGTGGCGACCTCGTAGTCGCGGAACCCGAAGCGCTGGTCGAAATCGCGCTGCTTGACGTAGTTGAGCTCCAGCCCGAGCGCGAACGGGCTGTCGGCGCGCTTCCACAAAAGCTCCGACGACAGCCCGCCATACATCCGCTCGAGATAGCCCAGCGTCACCCGGCCATAAACGTCGCGCCCCGGCTTGAAGTAATACGCCCCCGTGAGGTGCATCAGCGCCGGATCGCCCTGCTTGTCGTAGCGGGTGAAATCGCTGCGCACATGCGGCAGCACCGAGTTCGACACGCGCGTCGCCGTGTCGAGATTGCCGACGACCTTCTTGCGCAGGCTGCCCGAGAATTCGACCCCGCGCACGGGTTCGTAGGCGAAGTCGAGCTGGGCGCCGATATCGGCGCGCACCGGGTCGTCGGGGTCGAAGAAGCTGGGGCTCAGGTAGGGCTTGATCCCCCAGTCGAGCCGCGGATAGCGCTCCGGCGTGGGGCCCGGGCCATCGGCGGCGGCCGCGATGTGTGTGCGCGCGAAGCTTTTCCAGCTGCCCTCCAGGTCGTGCTCCAGCGCTTCCATGTCGTCGCGGCGGATGCGCAGTTCGGTCACTGGCATGCCGTCGGTGATCAGCGTGATATCAAAACGGTCAATGTGGGCGGCTAACAGCCGGGTGAGAACCCGCGCCGTGCGCCCCACCGCCTGCGCGGTCTGGGAATAGGCGGTGTTCTCGATCGCGACCCGGGCGCGGGCGCCGTCGATGGAAAACCCGTGCAGGCGCACGCCCTGTTTGCCGAGCGCCGCGGCGAGGCGGGCGCGCAAGGCGCCGCGCTCCTCGATGTTGCCGCGCCACGACAGCGCGGCATCGGATGATGCCGGGCGCGCCAGCACCGGCGGCGGCGCCGGGTCGCGGCCGCCGTGGTTGGGCCGGTCCTTGGGGTTGAGCGTCGAGGTGATCTGAATGCCCAGCTGGCTGCCGTAGAGGTAGCGCAGCGACAGGTCGATCCCCGGGCGCAGCTTGTACGTGGCGCCAAGGCTGACCTGTGAGCGGCGATTGAACGCCGCCGGTGTCTCGCGCGGGTAGGCATCCGGGGAATACTCGGCCACCAGCCTGAGCCGGTCGGTGGCCTGCCACTCGATGCCGCCGAACAGCGCGGCGTCGCCGCGAAAGAACTGGCCGGTTTCCACATCGCCGCCGACGCCGAAACTGCGCTGCGGGCGGGTCTTGAAACGATCATCGAACACCCCCAGCGGGTTGGTGAACCCGCCGACCCCGGCCAGCCGGCCCCAGCCAATGCCACCGCTCACCCGCACGCGGCGGCCAAGCGTCTTGGTGGCGACGACGTATTCCGACGAATAGACACCGGTGCCGAGAAAATCGTTCAGCCCGATGGCCAGCGCCGGGCGCACGCGCCCCTCGTCGACGAGCCGGTAGTGCAGCGAAAAACTGCGGTCGTAAAGCGTGCTCGTGCCGCCACCCGCGACTTTGTCCAGCACCGCGTAGCGGAAACTGCCCGACAGCCGCGGCAGCAACTGGAAGGTCATCGTATTGCGGGTCTGCCCGGCAAAGCTGCTGATGGTGAACGCAAGCTCACCGTCGGGCCGGCTCTTGGCCACCGGCATATCGATCAGCCCGGGATAGCCGTAGCTGTTGTAGCCGGTTGCGATGCGCGCCTCGTCCGCCCCCAATGCCGGCGCCGCCACGCAAAGCGCAACCGCGATTGTCGGTCCTATAAATTTTTTGCCTGTTCGCCCTCGCATGGCCTCTCATTAGCGCATAGGGAAGACAATGGAAGAAGGAATTTGCCCCTGTGGCCGATCAGCGTCGGCTTGTTGCAAGTCAATCACGCTGTCAACTTTTGGGCAACGCGACACGTATTGAGAGGTAGCCAAAAAACTTGAACCGCGGCTGGTTTACGCGTTACGGGCAATCCACCTAACTCACCTGTTCAGATTTCCCGAGCCACCTCTCTCGAACCAAGCAGAACAAAGCAGGAATATCAAGGCTCGATTCATACGGAATAAAGCCGGAATCAGACCCTGATATTACGGGACCCAGGAAGACATCGGGAACCAGGAAAACCCACCCATTTCCGGATCATTTTGACCTGACTCTGAGCCCGACTCCGAGGGTCTTTCTGGAACCAGAAAAGCACCTCAAAACAGGCCGTAGTGATGCTCTGACCAGCGGACTTGCTTGCCCCCCCCCCGAGAGAATAGCACCCCACTTCCCGTGAGGTGGTTAAGTATCTGTATACAGTATATATAATAGAAACCACCTGTCCACGGGGCGGCTGTGCCGCCCCGTGGACAGGTGGTATAACTTCTCTTTATATATTGGATTATAACATATATAGAGTATAGATAACTACAGGTCAATACTATTTATAGTACCGCTCCATACAAAGGACACTCTGCGAAAAAGCTACGCTTTTTCTTGAGGCCCTTTGTATGTCACTGGCTATGAAAGAAAGGGGTTAACAGGCTGCTGAAAAACCCCGCCTGGACAGGGATTTGAGAACATGATTCACCCTTTTCAGATCACGAAGGGGGTGATGATGCGCGGGACGGACGAGGCGAGCGGGTCGCTGTTCAGCTATGTGGACCTTGAGGAACGG
>NZ_JAGXFK010000019.1 GCF_024637375.1 Sediminimonas sp.
GACGTGGTGATGATGCTGCGCCTGCAACGCGAGCGAATGGACGGCGGTTTCATCCCCTCGGAGCGCGAATACTATCACCGCTTCGGGTTGGACACCGAGAAACTGGCTTATGCCGCCGACGACGCCATCGTGATGCACCCCGGACCCATGAACCGCGGCGTCGAGATCGACGGCACGCTCGCCGACGACATCAACCGCAGCGTCATACAGGAACAGGTGGAAATGGGCGTCGCCGTGCGCATGGCGGCAATGGACCTGCTGGCGCGCAACCTGCACAGCCAACCCGCCGGGGTGATGGCGTGAGCGACGCGGCGCATGTCACTGCGCGAGAGCACGGCGTCCTGCGCGTTTTCCACCTGTCCTACCCACTGTCGATGGAAGCCGAACACATGGACACATCGGGCGGGCTGGCCGATGCGCTCGGGGTGCCGGCGCTCGACGCGCGCGACGTGCAGATCGTCACCCTGTCGGAGATCGGTGACATGGGCCTCGCCGAGTTGATCCGCCGGGGCTATGGTGTCAGCGACGAAGACCTCGCGCCGCTGCGCGCGCGGCTCGACGCGCTGACGGGCAAGGTGGCGATCCTGCGCTCCGGCGCCTTCGGCGGCCAGCCGGCACACCTGAACACCGAGGGCGGCGCGCGGCTGGTCGCCACGATGCACGAAGGCGGGGCACCACCGCCCCGGATCACGGCAGGGGGCGGTGCGCACGAAAGCGCCCGCGGCACGCTGGGAACGGCGGGCGGGCGCCGCGCCCCGTCCAACGCGGCGATGTTGGGGCGGGTGGCGATGGGCGCGCTGGTGGTACTGTTCGCACTGGTGGCCCTGATGGTCTGGATAGGCGGCTGATGGACGAGATGACCCCGACAATCGCGCTGCCCCCCGGCGAAAAGGTGATCGCCAGCTTTCATGCCGACAAGGCGGCCTATTGGCGCGACCACGCCTGGATCGCGGCGGCGGCCATGGCCGCGGGCATGGCCATCCTGTGGGCCGTCGGCAACCCGCATGTCTGGACCGGTGCCGTCGGCGGGCTGGCGGCGGTGGCGGTGCGCGCCTTCTATCTGGCTTCGGACGAGGTGCGCGGCCGCTGGGACCTGACCGATCGTCGCCTGCTGGGCCCGCAGGGCCGCGCCGTGCGCCTGGGCGAGATCGCGAAGGTCCGCACCCTGGGCAGCGCCGTGCAGATCGTCACCCACACGGGCGACAAGCACCTGCTGAAATACCAGGCCGACCGCGACGCGACCAAGGCGCGGATCGAACGCGCCATTGCCGGAGGGACAAGATGACCACCACCCTGTTCACCAATGCCCGCCTGATCGACCCCGAAGCTGGCACCGACGCGCCTGGCTGGCTGCTGGTAGGCGCGGGGCGCATCACGGCGCGCGGGGCGCCGGGCGATCCGCTGCCAGAGGCGGCGGCGCGCATTGATTGCGGCGGCAAATGCCTTGCCCCCGGTATCGTGGATATCGGCGTCAAGGTCTGCGAGCCCGGCGAGCGACACAAGGAATCCTTCCGCTCGGCCGGGCTGGCAGCGGCGGCGGGCGGGGTCACCACCATCGTCACGCGTCCCGACACCGAGCCGCCCATCGACAGCCCCGAGGCGCTGGAATTCGTATCCCGCCGCGCCAACGAGGCGGCGCCGGTGAACGTGTTACCGATGGCGGCGCTGACCAAGGGGCGCCAGGGGCGCGAGATGTCCGAGATCGGTTTCCTGATGGATGCCGGCGCGGTGGCCTTCACCGATTGCGACCATGTCGTGACCGATACCCGCGTCCTGTCGCGGGCGCTGGCTTACGCGCGCAGCCTCGGCGCGCTGGTCGTCACCCACCCGCAGGAGCCGGGCCTGTCGCACGGCGCCGCGGTCACCAGCGGCAAGTTCGCCTCGCTGCGCGGGCTGCCCGCGGTATCGCCGATGGCCGAGCGCATGGGCGTGGATCGCGACATCGCGATGGCCGAGATCACCGGCGCGCGGCTGCATCTCGACCAGATCACGACCCATCGCGCCCTGCCGGCGCTGGAACGGGCGCGTGCCAACGGGTTTGACATCACCGCTGGCACCTCGATCCACCATCTGACGCTGAACGAACTGGACGTCGCCGATTACCGCACCTTCTTCAAGGTCAAGCCGCCGCTCAGGTCCGAGGACGACCGCAAGGCGGTGGTCGCTGCGGTGGGTAGCGGACTGATCGACATCGTCAGCTCCATGCACACCCCGCAAGACGAGGAATCCAAGCGCCTGCCCTTCGAGGAGGCCGCCAGCGGTGCCGTGGCGCTGCAAACCCTGCTGCCGGCGGCGCTCAGGCTCTACCACGCCGGCGACCTGACCCTGCCGCAACTGTTCCGCGCGCTGTCGCTGAGCCCGGCGCGGCGTCTGGGGCTCGACCGCGGCCGGCTCGCGGCCGGCGCGCCGGCCGACCTGGTGTTGTTCGACGCCGACGCGCCCTTCATCCTCGACCGCCTGACCCTGCAATCGAAATCGCGCAACACGCCCTTTGACGGGCAGCGGATGCAGGGTAAGGTGCTGGCCAGCTACGTTGCCGGCACCCGCATCTTCGGAGAGCCCTGAATGCCCCCCATCGACAGCAGCGCAGCGATGCTCGTCCTCTGGGCGGTGCTGGGCTACGGGCTCGGCTCCGTCCCTTTCGGCATGGTGCTGGCGCGACTGATGGGGCTGGGCGACCTGCGAAAGCAGGGCTCTGGAAATATCGGCGCGACCAACGTGCTGCGCACCGGCAACCGCGCAGCTGCGGCGGCGACGCTGGTCCTCGACGCCGGAAAGGGGGCGGTGGCGGTGCTCCTGGCGCGCGCGCTCGCCGGCGAGGCGGCGGCGCAACTGGCCGGGCTGGCGGCGATCCTCGGGCACTGCTACCCGGTCTGGCTGGGCTTTCGCGGCGGCAAGGGCGTGGCCACATTCCTCGGGCTGTTGCTGGCGCTTTCGTGGCCCTTGGGGCTCGCCGCCTGCGCGACATGGGCCGCGGTGGCCGCCGCGGCGCGCATCTCGTCGCTGGCGGCGCTCACCGCCGCCGCACTGTCCAGCATCTTGGCGATCTTCCTGGGCCATGGCGAGGTGTTCGTCCTCACCATCGCGCTGACCTTGCTGATCTTCTGGAAACACCGCGACAACATCACCCGCCTGCGCAACGGCACCGAACCGCAGATAGGCGCGAAATAGCGCACTGCCGCTTCGGCCCGGTCGCGCCAGAATCCCTTTCCTCTCATAGGATGTCCCGGGAAGTTGCCGTCAGGTGATCGGGGGCAGAGCCCCCCCGCCGCGACGCTTCAGGATGTCTCAATAGGAATGCTCGGCGTAGATGCGGCTCAGGTCGCCGCCCCATTCGCCGTGGTATTTCTCCAGCAACTCGTCGGCGGGAACGCGGCCCGACTCGACGCTTTCACGCAGCGTGTCCAGGAAATGCGTCTCGTCGCGCAGCAGCCCGCCCGCGCCGGTGCGGGCGCGTGCCTTCAGCCCGGCCTCGGCGATGTCGAGCGCGGCACGGGCCAGATCCTGCATGCGCACACCGCCAGCTTCGGCCTGCAAGCCATCGCGCGCTGCGGCCACGCGTAGCGCGTCGCGGGTTTCCGCGTCCCAGTCGCGGGCCAGATCCCACGCCGCGTCCAGCGCGCCCTGGTCATACATCAGCCCCACCCAGAACGCCGGCAGCGCGCAGAGCCTGCGCCACGGCCCACCGTCGGCGCCGCGCATTTCCATGTATTTCTTGATCCGCGCTTCGGGAAAGATCGTCGTCAGGTGGTCGGCCCAATCCGACAGGGTGGGCTTTTCCCCCGGCAGCGCCGGCAATTCGCCGCGCAGGAAATCGCGGAACGATTGCCCCAGGGCATCGACGTAGACGCCATCGCGGTAGACGAAGTACATCGGCACATCCAGCGCGTACTCGACCCATGCCTCGAAGCCGAAGCCATCTTCGAACACGAAGGGCAGCATCCCGGTTCGGTCGGCATCGAGGTCGCGCCAGATGCGTGAACGCCACGACTTGTAGCCGGTGGGTTTGCCGTCGAAGAACGGCGAATTGGCGAACAGCGCCGTCGCCACCGGCTGCAAGGCCAGCGCCACGCGCAGTTTCTGCACCATGTCGGCCTCGGACCCGAAATCGAGGTTCACCTGCACCGTGCAGGTACGATACATCATGTCCTTGCCCATGGTGCCGACGCGATCCATGTAATCGGTCATCAGCTTGTAGCGCCCCTTGGGCATTTGCGGCATCTGGTCGTGGGTCCAGATCGGGGCGGCCCCCAGCCCGATGAAATCGACGCCGACCTTGTCGGCGATGTCCTTGACGTCTGCGAGGTGGTCGTTGACCTCGTCGCAGGTCTGGTGGATGTTTTCCAGCGGCGCGCCCGACAGCTCAAGCTGTCCGCCGGGCTCGAGGCTGACGTTGGCGCCGTCCTTTTCCAGGCCGATCAGCTTGCCGCCCTCTTCCAGCGGCGCCCAGCCGTGCACGTCGCGCAGGCCCTCCAGAACCGCCAGGACACTGCGGTCGCCGGCGTAGGGTATGGGGTTCAGCGTATCGCGGCAGTAGCCGAATTTCTCGTGCTCGGTGCCGATGCGCCATTGCTCGGGCGGCTTGCAGCCGCTTTCGAGGTATTCGGCCAGTTGCGAATGGCGTTCGATCGGCCCGCCGCCGGATTGAGGAATGGACATTGGCGCTCTCCGATCCTTGCCTGTTTTCTGGTTTCGCCGGCGCATAGAACTGCGGCGAAACGCGGGCACTGTCAATGTAGGCGCCGCATCTCTTTCGCCCAGATCACGACGCGTTGTTTTCCCACCCCGCGCAGCGCCGCCAGCATCCGCTCGGTACGCATGCCGGGCAGCGCCGCGAATCTGTCGAACAGCACCTCGGCGTTCGCGGCCGTCACCGGAATGCTCAGCACCGGCTGCCCGGGCTGGTGCAGATACCAACGCGGTGGCTCGGACGCGCGGTCCAGTTCCAGCCGCGTGAGTTCCGACAGCGCCACGGCGCCGCCGTCATGAGGGCCGAAATAGGCGACCTGCCCTTCGTCCACCTGCACGATGCCGGGGCCATAACCGGGCCCGCGCGCAAAGCGCATGCGCTGCACCCCGATCGCCGCCAGCGCCGCCCCCAACGCCACCAGCGCCCAGCCCACCCAGGCCAGTGGTACCAGCGCAGCGAGGCCCCAGTACAGCCCCAGCGCCGCAATACCGGCACCGGCCAGCACCTCGCGCAGGCGCCGAAGGGTCGCACGCGCAGCAGGGCGGATCAGGGGCATTGCCAGTCTCCCAGCGTCGTCTGCCAGACGGTCATCGCCGCCACCGCCGCGGTGTCGGCGCGCAGGATGCGCGGGCCGAGGCTGACGGCGCACGCCTGCGGCATGGTGTGCAAGCGGGCGCGTTCGGCCTGCGAAAAGCCGCCCTCAGGCCCGATCAGGATGGCCCACGGCCCGGGCGCCGCCCCGGGCGTGGCGTCGAGGGCGACCGCGCCGCCCGCCAGCGTCTCGTCGCAAAACATCAGCCGCCGGTCGTCGGGCCACGAATCGAGCAGCGCACCCAGCCGTTCCAACCCCCGTACCGCGGGCACGAAGGTGCCGCCGCACTGCTCGGCCGCCTCGACCGCGTGCGCTTGCAGCCGGTCCTGCCGCACGCGTTCGGCATTGGTGAAATCGGTCTGCACCAGGCGGATTTCGCGCGCGCCCATCTCGGCGGCCTTTTCGACGATGAAATCGGTGCGCGCCTTCTTGATCGGCGCGAACAGCAGCCAAAGATCGGGCGGGGTGGATTGCGCCGCACCCGGCGCCTCGCAGCGCAACACGCCGGCGCGCTTGCCGGCCTCCTCGACCCGCGCGATCCATTCGCCGTCGCGCCCGTTGAACAGACGCAGCCGCCCGCCCTTGCCCTGCCGCATCACACCGAACAGGTAGTGCGCCTGCGCGCGTTCCAGAGGAACCGTTTGCCCCGGCCCGAGCGGATGCTCTACATAGAGACGGATTTTCGCGTCATCGCTCATGAGGCCGATACTATGACCGCACCCCGGCAGACACCAGAGGCGCAGGGACAGGTTTCCGATGCTGTCACCGGAAACTGGGTCGATACGCACGCCCCGACCCTGGCGCGGCCCTACCTGCGGCTGAGCCGCGCCGACCGGCCCATCGGCACCTGGCTGCTGCTGCTGCCGTGCTGGTGGGGGCTCGCGCTGGCCGTCCTGCACGACGGGGCGGTCACCGCTTTCGACGCCTGGATATTCATCGGCTGCGGCCTCGGGGCGTGGCTGATGCGCGGGGCCGGCTGTACCTGGAACGACATCACCGATCGCGGCATCGACGGGGCGGTGGCGCGCACCGCGTCGCGGCCGATCCCGTCGGGGCAGGTCAGCGTCACGCAGGCGCTGGCCTGGATGGCGGCGCAATGCCTCGCGGCGCTGGCGATCTTGCTGAGCTTCAACACCGCGGCGATCGTGCTGGGCATCATCGCGCTTGGCCCGGTGGCGATTTACCCGTTCGCCAAGCGGTTCACATGGTGGCCGCAGATATTCCTCGGGCTGGCCTTCAACTGGGGCGCACTGCTGACGTGGACGGCGCATACCGGTAGCCTCGATTGGCCGGCGGTGGTGTTGTACCTGGCCGGCATGGCGTGGACGCTGTTCTACGACACCATCTATGCCCACCAGGACACCGAGGACGACGCGCTGATCGGGGTGAAGTCGACGGCGCGGCTGTTCGGCGCGCGCACCGCGCTGTGGCTGCGCCGGTTCCTGGTGGCCTGCGTCAGCCTGATGGCGCTGGCGGTGCTGATGGCGATGCTGGGCCAGCCGCATCGCGGCCCACCGTCCATCGCAATCGCGCTGTTGGGGCCGTGGATGATGGGGTGGCACATGCACTGGCAATTGCAACGTTTCGACATGGATGACAACGCCCTGCTGTTGCGGCTGTTCCGGTCGAACCGCGACGCCGGGCTGATCCCCGTGCTGTTTTTCGCCGGTGCCGCGCTGGTCTGATTGCACGCACTCACCACAGCGCCTAAAGATCGGCGAAACCAACGGGAACGATCTCCGCCATGCGCATATCCTCCGCCTATATCGTCGCGGCCACTTTCGCGATCGGCGCGCTACTGAGTGTGATCACCGCGGCACTGGCCGTCGACGTGATCGAGGACAGTACCGAAATCAGCCTGCGCGGCGGGCTCGACGAAAACGGCCTGCACTGGGCCGAGATCCAGGCCGATGGCCTGCGGGTGACACTGTCGGGCACCGCACCGTCCGAGGCACGCCGTTTCAAGGCCCTGTCGGTGGCCGGCGGAATCGTCGATGCGGCACGGGTGATCGACGAGATGTCGGTCAAACCGTTCAAGACTGTCGCGCCGCCGCGCTTTTCCGTCGAAATCCTGCGCAACGAAACCGGCATATCGCTGATCGGGCTGATCCCGCGCGCCACCGACCGCGACGCGCTGCTGACGCGGCTGCGCGATCTCGACGATGGCGATGGCCGCGTCGAAGTGTCGGACTTCCTTGAAACCGCCGATTATCCCGTCCCCGAGCTGTGGCCCGGGACCATCGATTTCGCGATCGAGGCCACGGCGTTGCTGTCGCGCGCCAAGATCTCGGCCAACGCGGGCGAGGTGCATGTCACCGCCATGGCCGACAGCCGCGCGGCACGCCGCAAGCTTCAGGCCGAGTTGTCGCGCCTCGCCCCGCCCGAGCTACGGTTGGCGATGGACATCTCGGCCCCGCGCCCGGCGATCACGCCCTTTACCCTGCGGCTGCTGATCCGCGACGGCATCGCCCGCTTCGACGCCTGCTCGGCCGATACCGAGGCGGCGCGCGAGCGTATCCTCGCCGCCGCGCGCAAGGCGGGAATGGAAGGCGACGGCACCTGTACCATCGGGCTGGGCGTGCCCACGCCCCGCTGGGCCGCGGCGGTCGAGACCGCCATCGCGGCGCTCGACGACCTGGGCGGCGGGGCGCTGACCTTCGCCGATACCGACGTGTCGCTGGTGGCGAACGAAGGCACCGACCAGGCGCGGTTCGACACTGTGGTCGGGGCGCTGGAAAACGACCTGCCCGAGGTGTTCAGCCTGCATGCCACCCTGCCCGAACATGAGCAGCAGGAGGCCCGCGCGGCGCCGGAATTCACCGCCACGCTGTCGCCCGAAGGGCTGGTACAATTGCGCGGGCGGCTACGCACCGAACAGACGCGGCGCGCCGCCAACAGCTTTGCCAAGGCGCGTTTCGGCGCCGCGGCGGTGCATATGGCCGCGCGCCTGGACGACACCCTGCCGGCGCGCTGGACGATCCGGGTGCTGACCGCGCTCGACGCGCTCGCGCGGCTTTCCAACGGCGTGGTGACGGTGACCCAGGAAAGGCTGACCGTCTCGGGCGATACCGGCCAGCCGGATGCCCGAGCCGACATCGCCCGCCTGCTGGCCGACAAACTGGGCGAGAGTGCCCGTTTCGAGATCGACGTGACCTATATCGAGCAGCTCGACCCGGTAGCGCAGATGCCGACGCCCGAGGAATGTGTCGCCGACATCAACGCTATCCTGGCCGAGAACAAGATCAGTTTCGAACCCGGCTCGACCACGCCCGATGCAGCGGCCGCGGGCGTGATCAGCGACATCGCCGACGTGCTGAAGGAATGCGGCGAGATACGCCTCGAGATCAGCGGCCACACCGACAGCCAGGGCCGCGCCGAGATGAACCAGCGCCTGAGCAAGGCGCGCGCCCAGGCGGTTCTGAACGCCCTGCGCGCGCGGCGCATCCTGACCGGGTCTTTCGTGGCCCGGGGCTATGGCGAGGAGCAGCCGATCGCCGACAACGACACCGAGGAAGGGCGCGAGGCCAACCGCCGGATCGAGTTCCGCCTGCTGCGCCCCGAAGGCGCGGAGCAAACGGGCGAGTCGGACGCGGCAGAGGACGCCGACGCCGCGACGCCTGACAGCACCGGCGGCACCGGCGGCGATGACGGCGACGGCGGCGCAAATACCCAGAAGAAAGCGGGAAAGCAGGATGAGCAGGACTGAATTCATTATCGTGACGGCGATCATCCTTTTCGTGGCATTTTGCCTCGGATGGTTCGCCAACTGGCTGATTCATCGCTTCACCCGCGTGGCCCAGTCGGACATAAGCGAACTGGAGCGCATGGCGCAGGAATTGCACGAGGCCGAAGAGACCCGCGACCAGGCGATCACCTACATGCAGCAGCGTGAGGCGGAACTGACCAACCAGTTGAGCCAGACCGAGGCCGAACTGACCGCGGCGATGGACGGCCTGCGCGAGGCCCGACACGAGGCCGAGGAACTGCGCGTCTATATCGAGCGCAACAACATGGGCTGAGCCGCGCGGCGACCGCCGGGCCGCCTACCAACGCTCCAGCGCATCCTCGTCTTCGTCGCGCGCGGCCACCCAATCGCCGCCCGCCGCGCCATGTTCCTTTTTCCAGAACGGGGCGCGCGATTTCAGGTAATCCATCAGGAATTCCGCCGCTTCGAAGGCATCCTTGCGGTGGCGTGCGGCGGTGGCCACCATCATGATCAGATCGCCGGCGCGCATCGCGCCGTGACGGTGGATGATCAGCGTATCCGACAGATCCCACCGTGCCATGGCATCGGCGGCGATCCGGCCCAGGGCGCGTTCGGTCATGCCGGGGTAATGCTCGATCTCCATCCGGTCGAGCCCGCCGCCGGGCAGGTCGCGCACCACGCCGGTGAAAGTGACAATGGCGCCGGCATCGGCCTGCGCGGCGGCAAAGGTATCGGCCTCGGCGCCCAGGTCGAACGGTTCCGCCTGCACCCGGATCGCCATCTCAGCCCCCGGTCATCGGCGGGAAGAACGCCACCTCGTGTACGCCGTCAAGGGGCGCATCGAAATCGGCAAGCTCCTGGTCGACCGCGACGCGCAGTGCCGACAAATCGGCGAAGGCGGCGGCATAGCGATCCTCGCGCGCTCGCAACTCCTCGACCAGCCCGGCCACCGTGCCGGCCCGTGTCTCGACCCGTTCGCGCGGAAGGCCGATACGTTCGCGCACCCAGGCGAAGTAAAGAACGTCGATCATGTCGAATCTCTCAGATAGGGCACGGCCTTGCGGAAGTATTCCCACCCCGTGAACAGGGTCAGTGCCGCGGCGAGCCATAACAGCCACAGGCCGATGCGCCCGGCCCAGATCATGGCGGTGTATTTCCACACGACGCCGACCTCGTCAGCCGTGTCGCCGGACAATACCGCGCTGAATGTTTCGCGGTCCATCCCCCAGGTCGCGGCGATCAGGTAGTGCTCGAACACGCCCTGGCTGAACAGCACCGCGATGGCGATCATCTGCGCGGTGGTTTTCAACTTGGCCAGGCGCGTCACCTTGAGCAACCCGGCGGTGTCGCCCAGGAATTCCCGCAGCCCCGTGACAAACACCTCGCGGAACAGGATCACCGTTGCCGGCAGGACCAGCCATGGCGACATCGACGAATAGCCGACGATCACCATCAGCGCGATTACCACCATCGCCTTGTCGGCAATCGGGTCGAGCATCTTTCCCAAACGTGTTTCCTGCTTCCACAGCCGCGCGAGATAGCCGTCGAACCAGTCCGTCACCGCCGCGCCGACGAACAGCAGCAGCGCGAACCAGTCGGCATAAG
Source organism: Sediminimonas sp. (assembly GCF_024637375.1). Taxonomy (GTDB): domain Bacteria; phylum Pseudomonadota; class Alphaproteobacteria; order Rhodobacterales; family Rhodobacteraceae; genus Sediminimonas. The sequence continues at coordinate 10,594 of NZ_JAGXFK010000019.1, forward strand.
GCCGGGTGAAATAGAGAAACATCACCGCGACAGCCGGGGCCGCCAGAAGGCGCAGCGCGGTCAGGATATTGGGCACGGTCCACGTCATGTCCCGTTTCTAACCTGTCTCGATCCCCGGGGAAAGCGCCCTTGCGCCCTAGAAGGCGCTCAGCCGCCGGGTGGTTTCGGGGTCCATGAAACCGGCCACCGTCGCCTCTGTTTCCAGATCCATCGCGCGGTGCAGATCGGTCGAGCGGGCGGCATTCAGCACCCGCTTCATCGCCCGCACCGAAAGCGGCGGCAAATCGGCCAGACGCCGGGCGGTGTCTTGCGCCATGCGCATCAGGTCGTCGTCCGGCGCGGTCTTCCACGCAAGCCCCATCGCGTGCAGATCTGCCGCGCCGTAGCGGTCTCCGAAGAACAGCATCTCGCGCGCCTTGTTGAGCCCCACAAGCGCGGGCAGAAGGCTGCTCACGCCACCGGTGACAAAGAGGTTGAGCGAGACTTCGGGAAAGAAGCCACGCGCCGATTCGGCCCAGATCGGAAAGTCGCAATTGATCGCCCATTCGAACCCGCCGCCCACGGCCCAGCCGTTGATCGCGCCGACCACCGGCTTGGGCGCCAGCGTGATGGCATGGGTCGCCCGCTGGATCGCCAACACCAGGTCGCGCGCCTGTTCCTCGGATTCGGGATGGACGTGATCCTGGCGGTCGTCGCCCGCGCAGAATGCCTTGCCCGCGCCGGTCAGGATGATCGCGCGGGTCGCCGGGTCGGCATTGGCATCATCGAAAGCGCGGGCCAGGTCGTCGATAAGGGCGCGGTTCATGGCGTTGAGCCGCTCCGGACGGTTGAGGGTGATGAGGCGCACGCCGTCCTCGTGCATGTCGCTCAGGACGGTGTCATAGGTGAAATCGCTCATTGGTATGTCCTTTGCACGCGTTTCGTTTTGCCCTCGGTCACCGGGAAGGTGCCGTGGGGCACCAGGCTGACCCGCGCGGTTGCGCCCAGCTTGGCCTTGATCCCTGCGGCCACGGCTTCGACCAGCCCATCGGTCGCGTCTTGCCCCCTGGCCAGTTCCGCTGTCACCGGCAGGGCGTCGTAGGGCGGCGGCCTGTCGAGGGTGATACGGTAATCGCCGGAAAGCGCGCCGAATTCATTGAGCACCGCAGCGACCATCGACGGGAAAAGGTTGAGCCCGCGCACCACCACCATGTCATCGGATCGCCCCACCACGCGAAACCGGAACCCGGTGCGACCGCAGGTGCAGGGCTCGGTTGCGTCTACCGCGATGATATCACCCGAGCGGAAGCGCACCAGCGGCTGGCAGTCCCGCACAAGGTGGGTCAGAACCAACTCGCCGGTCTGCCCCGCCTCCAGCGGCAGCGGCGCGCCGGTCTCGGGTGCGATCAGTTCGGGCCACAGCACGTCGGCGGCCATGAAGTGCAGCCGCGTGTCATGCTCGCACTGCGCCGCGAAGTTGCAGAACACGTCCGAGACGCCATAGTTGGCGTTGCGCGGCTCCATCCCCCACATGCCCCTGATCCGCGCGCGAAAGGCCGGATCGTCAAGCCCCGCCTCGCCGCCGAACAGCCCCAGCCGCAGGCCAAGGTCGTGCGGCGACAGGCCGGGGAACTTCTCGGCGATCACCCGCTCCAGAACTGCCGGGTAGGAGGGCGTGCACGATATCGCGGTGATTCCCACTTCCTGAATGGTCCGCACGAGGCGTTCGGTCGCCCCCACTCCGAAGGGCACCACCATCGCGCCAGTGGCCTGCAATGTCATGTGATCGGTGAGGCCCCCCATCCACATCTGGTAGTTCAGGCAATGCACGACCGTATCGTCGGGCGTAAGCCCGGCGGCGGACTGACAGCGCCCGCCCACGGCTTCGGTCACCGCGCAATCGCGCACCGACAGCGCAAGGTTCATCGCCTGCCCCGTGGTGCCCGAAGTCCTGTGCAGGCGCACGGCATCGCGGCGGGGGGCGGCCATGTAGTTGCCCAACGGGGGGTGATCGGCCTGGCTGCGGCGCAGTTGCGCCTTGTCCGACAAGGGCAGCCGAGGCAGATCGCGCAGATCGGCAGGGGGGTCTGCGCCCTGCCACAGATCGCTGTAGAAGGCCGAGCGCCGAGCAACGTGATCGCGTTGCGCGGCCCAGGCGGCATCCTGATGGGCGCGCAGGCTTTCGGCACTGGTGAATTCCGCCCGCTCGATCAGGCTCATGGTTGCAATCCCCGTTCCCAGATGGTGGTAAGCGTGTCGATGACCGCCGCGCGATCATCCGAGACCGCGACCAGCCCCGGCTCTTGCGAGAGGTAGAGGCTGGAAAGATAGTGATCGGTCATGCCGCCAAGCGCGTAGGCGCGGCGGGTCAGCTCTGCCTCGGTCACGGCGTCGCCACGCCCTTCGCGCGCCAGTCGGCGGCGGGTGGCGGTGACCACTGTTTCGATCCATTCGCGGTTGAGACGGTGGAAGGCAGCGCGCGCCGCCGGAAACGCATCCAGATGGTGGATCAGGCATTTCATCAGGCCGCGATTACCCTCGAACAGCCGTGCGTAGGCTTGGGTCGCGCCCAGCATCGGCCGGCCATGGCTGCTCTGGCTGGCGTCGATCATGCCCGCCTGAAGGAACCCGGCAAACCCTTGCAGCAGATCGTCAAGAAGATGTGCCTGATCAGGGAAGTAGAGGTAGAAGGTGCCATTGGCGACGCCGGCCTCGTTGCAAATGGCAGCAACGGTCAAATCCTGCAAGGCGGCCCGTTCCAGAAGCGTGCAGGCGGCAATGCGGATTTGCTGCGCGGTGCGCTGCCCCTTTGGCTGTCCTTCGGCCTGCGCGGCAAGGGCCTGGGGATAGCTGTATTCGTCTTGCGGCGCGGCGCATCGGGCAGGGACAGGGCGCATGGAGTGCCTCGGGTGCCTAAAAATAAAACTGATGTCAGTTTCATTTTTAGCGGCTGATCTGTCAATCGCGATGTTTTCGGGGCGGCTCAGCCCTTGTCGTGGAAGTAGGCATAGATGGTCTCCGCCAGCTTGCCCGACACACCGTCAACCGCCTTGAGATCGGCCAGGTTGGCACGGCTGACCGCCTTGGCAGACCCGAAATGCGCCAGCAGCGCGCGCTTGCGCGCGGCCCCCACCCCCGGCACGTCGTCAAGCGGGGTGGCGCCCACCGCCTTGGCGCGCTTGGCGCGGTGGGTGCCGATGGCAAAGCGGTGCGCCTCGTCGCGCAGCCGCTGGATGAAATAGAGCACCGGGTCGTTGCGCTGCAACGCAAACGGGCGCTGGCCGGTGCGGTGGAATTCCTCCTTGCCTTGGTCACGGTCTATGCCCTTGGCGACCCCCACCACGGGAATGTCGCCGACGCCGTGCTCGGCCATGATCTGCGCCACCGCGCTCACCTGGCCCGCACCGCCGTCGATGAGCAGCAGATCGGGCCAAACACCCTTTTCCCGGTCGGGGTCATCCTTGAGCAGGCGCTTGAACCGGCGGCCGAGCACCTCTTTCATCATCCCGAAATCGTCGCCGGGGGTCAGATCGTCACCGCGGATGTTGAACTTGCGATACTGGTTCTTCATGAACCCCTCTGGCCCGGCCACGATCATCGCACCCACGGCGTTGCTGCCCTGGATGTGCGAGTTGTCGTAGACCTCGATCCGCTGGGGCGGCGCCTGCAACCCGAACGCCTCGGCCAGTCCCTTCAGCAGCCGCGCCTGGGTGGCGCTTTCGGCCATGCGGCGCGCCAGCGATTCGCGCGCGTTGCGCGCCGCGCCCTCGACCAGTTCGGCCTTTTCGCCGCGCTTGGGCACCGTCAGCGTAACCTTGCGGCCGGCCTTTTCGGACAGCGCCTGCGCCAGCAGGTCGGCGTTGTCGACCGGGTGCGACAGCAACAGGCGGCGCGGCGGCTCCTTGCCATCGTAGAACTGGCCGATAAAAGCCTCCAACACCTCGGCCGCCTCAATGTCGGCGCCGACGCGCGGGTAAAAATCGCGATTGCCCCAATTCTGCCCCGCGCGGATGAAGAAAACCTGGACGCAGGCTTGCCCGCCCTCCAGGTGCAGGGCGATGATGTCGGCCTCGCTGACCGTGTGCGGGTTGATGCCCTGCGCCGTCTGCACCTGCGTCAGCGCGCGAATGCGGTCGCGCAGGGCGGCGGCGCGCTCGAATTCCATCGCGTCCGAGGCTGCCTGCATCTCGGCCGCCAGCTTTTCCTGTATGCCGGTCGAGCGCCCCGACAGGAAGCGTTCGGCGTCGCGCACGGTGGCGGCGTAATCCTCTTGCGATATCTTGCCCACGCAGGGCCCCGAGCAGCGCTTGATCTGGTAAAGCAGGCATGGCCGCGTGCGGCTGGCAAAGACCGAGTCGGTGCAACTGCGCAGGCCGAACACCCGTTGCAACTGGTTGAGCGTGCGGTTGACCGCGCTGGCGCTGGCGAAGGGGCCGAAGTAGCTCCCTTTTTCGCGCTTGGCGCCCCGGTGCTTGCGAATCTGCGGAAACGGATGATCGCCGGTCAGCAGGATATTGGGGAACGACTTGTCGTCGCGCAGCAGCACGTTGTAGCGCGGCTTGAGTTGCTTGATGAGGTTCTGTTCCAGCAACAGCGCCTCGGTCTCGGTGCGCGTCGTCAGAAACATCATCGACGCGGTTTCGCGGATCATCTGCGCGATCCGGCCAGAATGCCCCGTGGGGCGCGCGTAGCTGCTGACCCGCGCGCGCAGATTGCGCGCCTTGCCCACGTAAAGCACGCGTGCCTGGGCATCGAGCATCCGGTATACCCCCGGCGAGGCGTCGAGGGTGCGCAGGTAGCCCTGGATCACCTCGTGCCCGGTAGGCACTTCGGGGGGCGCGGGATCATTCGCGTCGGTCATGCTCACCAGATACGATTCCCACCCGGTCGCTGCAATCTTTCGGGGGTGGCTGGCAAGAGCAAAGCTGTCCACCATTTCTGTGGATAAGTCTGGTGACAGGTTTCAGGGAAGCCGAAATTTCCGTTGCAGCATGCGCAGTTCATCGGATTGCACAATAATTAGGCAGAATTTCAAGCCCCTGATATTGCAGGACAATATCCTTGAGCCTTGGCAATATACTGAAAACATTGACGTTTTTGTAACGACATTGTGAAACGCCCGGCGGGGGTGCAAAACTTTGCGACATTGGCCTGCCTCCCCTATTCGAGGCCCAGCACATCGGGCGTCCGCCAGCCCAGGTGCTGACCGCCGTCCACACACAATAGCTGCCCCGTCACCGCGGGGGCATCCAGGAAATAGCCCAGCGCCGCGTTGATGTCGGCTGGGCTGGCGCCGCGGCCCAGCACCGTGGCATCGCGCTGGCGGCGGAAGTGGCTGTCGCTCTGACGCTGGCCCTGCAATGTCGGGCCCGGCCCGATGGCATTGACGCGCACACGCGGCGCCAGCGCCTGCGCGGCGGTGCGCGTGAGGGCCCAAAGGCCCATCTTGGCCAGCGTATAGCTCATGAATTCCGGCGTCAGCTTGCGCACCCGCTGATCCACCATGTTGACGACCAACCCGCGCGCGACCGGTTCGCCCGTGTCGTCGGTACCGGGCGCGGGAATGTCGCGCGCCACCGCCTGGGTCAGCACGAAGGGCGCACGCAGGTTGGATTCGAAATGCCTGTCCCAGCTTTCGCGCGTCGCGCTGTCGATGGAATCGTGCTCGAAGATCGAGGCGTTGTTGACCAGGCAGGTGAGCGGCCCGCCAAGCGCGTGCACTGCCTCGGGCACCAGGCGCGCGACCTGGCGCTCGTCCAACAGGTCGGCGTGCAGCGCGCAGGCGGTGCGCCCGATGGCGCGGATCTCGTCGGCGACGTCCCGCGCCGCGTCGCCGGAGGATGCGTAATGCACCGCCACGTCGAAACCACGGCGCGCCAGGTACAGCGCCATCTCGCGGCCCAGCCGTTTGCCCGCCCCGGTGACCAGCGCCCGCGTCATCGTCATTTCTCCTTCAACGGTTTGCTCAGTGCAGCACGATCCAGACATAGCCCAGATAAAGCGCGGTCAAGAGCACGCCCAAGGGCCAGGTCATGTTCCAGCGCAGGAACACGAACGGCGCCAGCAACAGCGACGCGCCCAGCATCACCCACAAATCGAAGCGCAGGAAGGCCGGATCGACCGGGATCGGGCTGACCAGCGCCGCGACGCCGATGATCGCCAGCAGGTTGAACATGTTCGACCCGATGACATTGCCCAGCGCGACATCCGCCTCGCGTCGCAGCGCCGCCATCACGGTGGTGGCAAGCTCTGGCAGCGAGGTACCCAGCGCCACCAGCGTAAGGCCGATCACGCTTTCGCTCAGGCCGAAGTCGCGGGCAATGACGACCGCGCTATCGACAAGGATATCCGCACCCAGCGGCAACCCGATCAGCCCCAGCACCAGGAACATGATGATGCGCCACCATGGCATATCGGGGTCGGCGCCTTCGATATCTTCAAGGAACCCGTCGGCCAACGTCGCCGCGCGTGCATCGCGCGCCTCCTCGCGCGCAGTGTGCTGCGCACGGCGGTGATTGCGCGCGTCGATGAACCAGAAGGCCAGCACCAGCACCAGCACCGACAGCAACAAAAGGCCACTGGGCACACCGAAGGGGGCGACGAAGGCAAGCCCGATGAACAACACCGAGACAAGCAGCATGATCACGAAATTCTTGCGTGTATCAAATTCCGAGGTGTGCATCGTCGTCATCATCGCCGGAATACCAAGCACCAACAGGATGTTGGCTATGTTCGACCCGACCACGTTACCCAGGGCGATACCGGGCGCTCCGCGTAGCGCCGCCTGGACCGAGACCAGCATCTCGGGCGCCGACGTGCCGAAGGCGACGATGGTCAGGCTGACGATCAACGCCGGCACACCCAGCCGCAGGCTGGTGTTGACGGCGCCGCGCACCAGCGCATCCCCGGCCAGCAGAAGAATCGCCAGACCGAGCACCGCCATCGCCCATACCATGTCTCAGCTACCTTTCTTCTTGCACGGGCACGGCCCCTTGCCGATGCGCAGGCGCCCGCAGTCGGGGCAGCGCGTGGCGCCCAGCCGTTTTACCCCCGGTACGCGCAGCTTGCCGAACATCGCCAGCACGCCGACGGCGATCAGGAACAGGGTGACGATCTTGACAATCAATTAAAGCCCATACCGCGCGAATGCCGCGCGGTCCTCCACCCCATCGAGCACATCGCTGACCACCGAGGCGCCGAGACGCTGCATCAGGCTGCGCCGCGGACCGTAGCGCAGCATGATCGTCTTGTCGCCGTAAAGCTCCCTGAGCTTGTCCTCGGGGTGGGCGATGCCGTCGATCAGGCCCAGATCCCGCGCCGTGCCGCCCAGCCAGAAGCGACCGCTGAAAAGCTCGTCGTCGTCAGCCAACTTGCCGGCGCGGCGTTCTTTCACGTAGGCGACGAAGCTTGAATGCATCTCATCCAGAAGGCCCTTTAGGATCGCCACATCCTCGTCCTCTTGCGGCAGGAACGGGTCGAGGATGCTTTTCGACCGTGCCGAGGTGTACACACGCCGCTCGACCCCGTGGCGGGCCAGCAGCTCGTGCGCGCCGAACCCGGCCGAGATCACCCCGATCGAGCCCACGATCGATCCGGTATCCGCCCATATGTCGTCGGCCGATGCGGCCAGCCAGTAGCCGCCCGAGGCCGCGACATCCTCGACGAAGGCATGCACCCTGACCTCGTGCTTTTCCGCCAGATGCCGGATGCGCGCCGCGATCAGCGCCGACTGCACCGGCGATCCGCCGGGCGAGTTGATCACCAGCGCTACCGCCTCGGGCCTGCCGCGGCGGAAGGCGCGCTCGATCACCGGGCGCAGGGCGTTGTCGCTGAGGCTGGCGCGGCCGCCCAAGCCGATGCTGCCGGTCAGGCGGATCACCGCCACCACGGCCGGTTTTTCAATGAACGGGATGAAACGTCTCATGGTCGTGGATGTAGATGGCCACGAGGGTGCAAACAAGGCTCGGCCCCGCAATCAGGCGGCGCGACGTCACCGCGGCGACACAAAAGCAACACGCCCCTCAGGGCCGCAGCCGCCAGCCGCTGCGGAAAATCCACCATACCGCTGCCATGCACAGGCCCAGGAACAGCCCGATCGCCAGCAGGCTCAGCCCGATGGGCACGTCTGCCACCCCGTAGAACGACCAGCGGAAGCCGGAGATCAGATAAACCACCGGGTTGAACATGGTCACGGTCTGCCACGCCGGCGGCAACATCGAGATCGAGTAGAACGAGCCGCCCAGGAACACCAGCGGCGTGACGATCAGCAGCGGCACCAGTTGCAGTTGTTCGAAATTCTCGGCCCAGATACCGATGATGAACCCGAACAGAGCGAACGACACGCAGGTCAGCATCAGGAAAGCCACCATAGCGAACGGGTGCATCACCTGCATCTCGACGAACATCGACGCCGTGACCATGATGACCGTGCCGATGAACAGTGCCTTGGTCGCCGCCGCCCCGACATAACCCAGCACGATTTCCAGGAAATTCACCGGCGCCGAGAGAAGTTCGTAAATGGTGCCGATGAACTTGGGAAAATAGATCCCGAACGAAGCATTGGTGATCGACTGCGTCATCACCGTCAGCATCACCAGCCCGGGCACGATGAAAGCGCCATAACTGACGCCCTCGACCTGTTCGATACGGCTGCCGATGGCGGCACCGAAGACAACAAAATAGAGTGACGTCGAGATCACCGGCGAGACGAAGCTTTGCAACAGCGTACGGAAGAAACGCGACATCTCGAAACGGTAGATCGCGCCGATCCCGCGCCAGTTTGGGCCGGTCATGCCGCGTCCTCCTCTTGCACCAGCCCGACGAAGATATCTTCAAGGCTGCTCTGGCTGGTCTGGATATCGCGCAACACGATGCCGGCCGCGGCGAGGTCCGACAACAGTCGCGTGATGCCGGTGCGCGGCCCCGCGGTGTCGTAGGTGTAAACCAGCGCGGCGCCATCATCGACCAGTTCCAGGTCGTGCCCCGACAGGCCCTCCGGCAGGGCGGTCAACGGCTCGTGCAACTCGATGCGCAACTGCTTGCGGCCCATGCGCGCCATCAGCTTGTCCTTGTCCTCGACCAGCAGGATGCGGCCCTTGTTGATGACACCGACGCGGTCGGCGATGGCCTCGGCCTCTTCGATGTAATGGGTGGTCAGGATGATGGTCACGCCATCTGCCTTGAGCCCGGCAACGGTATCCCACATGCCGCGGCGCAATTCCACGTCAACACCGGCGGTGGGTTCGTCGAGGAACAGAATGCGCGGCTCGTGCGCCAGCGCCTTGGCGATCAGCACCCGGCGTTTCATGCCGCCCGACAGCTCCTTGATGCGCGAGTTGCGCTTGTCCCACAGCGAAAGCTGGCGCAGCGTGCGCTCGATATGCGCCTCGTCGCGCGGCTTGCCGAACAGCCCGCGCGAAAACCGCACCGAGCTTATGACCTTGTCAAAGGGCTCCAGCGTGATCTCCTGCGGCACCAGCCCGATCAGCGCGCGCGCCTGACGGTAGTCGGCCGCGATGTCGTGGCCATCGACGTGCACACTGCCGCCGGTGGGCTGCACCAACCCGCAGATGGTGGAAATCAGCGTCGTCTTGCCAGCACCGTTGGGCCCCAGCAGTGCCAGAACCTCGCCGTGCGCTATATCGAGCGATACGCTTGATAGCGCCTGGAACCCGTCGGCATAGGTCTTTTCCAGCCGGTCCACTTTCACGATCGCTGACATGGGGCCTCCTGTTCAACAATGGCGGAGCATAGGGCGGGCGCGCATTCAGGGAAAGCCCCGCCCGCGCAGGGGCGGGGCTGCGCGGGCGCACAGTTGCGGGCTCGGCGGGCGCGTTCAGCCGCGCAGGCGGCGCCACCAACCCTTTTTTGGGGCGTCCGACGCATCTTCGGCGCCCGCGTCCTCTTCGGCATCGTCGTCGTCCTCGGGCGGCTCGATAGCCTGTTGCAGGCGGGTAAAGAACTGATCGGCCATCTTCTTGGCGAACCCGTCGATCAGCCGGCTGCCCAGTTGCGCGAGCTTGCCGCCGACCTTGGCCTCGACATCGTAGTGCAGGCGCGTACCGCCCTCGATTTCCTCCAGGCGCACATCGGCGGCGCCCTTGGCAAAACCCGCGGCGCCGCCCTTGCCCTCGCCCGACAGAGTCAGGCTTTCGGGCTCGACCATCTCGGTCAGGGTGACGGTGCCCTTGAACGTGGCCTTCACCGGGCCGACCTTCTGGGTGACGACCGCCTGGAAGCCGTCCTCGGGGGTGCCGGTCAACTCCTGCGTGCCGGGCACGCACTCCTTGAGTACCTCGGGGCTGAGCAGCGCTGCCCAGACGGTTGCGCGGTCGGCGTTGATGTCACGGGAATCTGTCATCTTCATGGGTGGGGTCCTTTCGCGTCGCCTTGCACGAACCTAGCCCAAGGGTCGAGGCCCGCCAAGCGGCGCGTGTCGCAAACGGACTGGCGAGCGCGCGGCGGGAGTGCTAGCAAGATGCGCAAGGAGCCCCGATGACCCCTACCGCCCCCGCAACCGGCAACCCCGCCATCGGTATCGGTTTCGTCCTGCTGGGCGTGACCGCGATTTCGGTCAACGACATGCTGATCAAGCAGTTGTCGGGAGGGTATCCGCTGCACCAGATGGTGTTCATCCGCTCGGGCATCGGCATCCTCTTTTCGCTGATCCTCGTGCATTTCGAAGGTGGGCTGGCGATCCTGCGCACGCGGCGCCCGATGTTGCACATGGCGCGCGGGCTGCTGGTGGTAATATCCAACATGACCTTCTTCGCCGGGCTGGCGGTGCTGCCGCTGGCCGACGCGACGGCGCTGTTCTTCGTCGCGCCGCTGATGATCACGCTGCTGTCGATCCCGTTGCTGGGCGAAAAGGTAGGACCGATGCGCCTTGGCGCGGTGATCGCGGGGCTCGCGGGCGTTGTCATCATGATGAAGCCCTGGCAAAGCGCCGGCGCGCTGGAGGTGCCGCGCGCCGTCTTCCTGCTGCCGGTGGCGGCCGCGGCCACCTACGCGATGTTCCAGATTCTCACGCGCAAGCTGGGCGCGTCGACGCGCGCCTCGGCGATGGCGGTCTACATCCAGGGCATGTTCCTTGTCGTTTCGGCGGCGATCTACCTTGTCGCCGGCGACGGGCGACTGGCCGAGGGGGTCGAGAACGGCTCGCTGCTGTTCCTGCTGCGCGCCTGGGTCTGGCCACAGGGCACCGACGGCTGGCTTTTCCTTGGGCTGGGGCTGAACGCGGCGATCATCGGCTATTCGCTCAGCCAGGCCTACCGGCTGACCGATGCCGCGGTTGTGGCGCCGTTCGAATATGTCGGCCTGCCACTGGCGGTGTTCTGGGGCTGGGCGATCTGGGTGACCTGCCCGACGCGGCGGTGACCGGCGGGATCGTTCTGATCGTGGGATCGGGGCTGTTCGTGTTCCTGCGCGAACACCAGCGCAAGCGCCGCCTGGTCAGCGTGAAAAGGGTCCATCGTCGCTATTGACGGGACGGCGCACAGGCGGTGGCATTTGCCTGCCATTCTCTCTTGCAAAAGCCCGTCAGGGCGGTTAATCGCCTCTGCACGGTCGGAGTGTAGCTCAGCCTGGTAGAGCACCGTCTTCGGGAGGCGGGGGTCGTAGGTTCGAATCCTGCCACTCCGACCAATAAAACAAGGGGAACTGCGAGTTCCATTCATTATTCGCAGAATGGCCGCAACGATACCCGCAACGTTTCCCGCCAATGCTGTGCCAGCCATGTTCTCGCTTGCAGACAGACCGACAAGTTGCCCGGCTTCCGGTGTTTCCGGTTCATGACCCCGGCGGCATTCCTGCGCGCATCCGGACTGTGTGGGCGGTAGACGCTTTACAGTGTGTCACGACGTAGCGAAATGGGCTGTTGTTAACAATGAACGACCGGGGCGGTCATCTAAATTCGCGCAGCCGGGCGCCCATAAAGAAACCCCTGGATCAGACTACAGCCATTCATTTGCAACCATTCGGCTTGCTGGGCCAATTCCACACCCTCCGCAACAACCCGCAGACTCAGCTCAGAGGCGAGGTTGATCGGGGCGCTCATGATCGCGGCGTCCCGGTGCCGGTGAGGAAGCCCGGAAACGAAGCTGCGATCCAATTTGACCTCCTGGATAGGCAGGGTCCGCAGGTGAAAGAGCGACGAATAGCCCGTCCCAAAATCGTCAAGCGCCAGCGAGACACCTATCTCGCGAAGGGCGTAGATGTTCTTGAGCGTCGTTTCATTCTCGTCCAGCACCGCTCTTTCCGTAATCTCCAACGTGAGACAGGTCGGGTCGACACCTGTTCGGGTCAGGATGTCGTCGACTGATTGCGCAAAGTGCCGCTGCCCGAACTGCTGCGGGCTGACATTGGCCGCCATGCCGAGGCGTCGCGATGCGCCGGTCGCCTTCACCCGGGCTAGTTCCTTGCAGACCGTGTCGATCACCCAGGTGTCCAGAATCAGAGCCAGTCCGCAATCCTCGGCCACCGGAATGAAGCGGTCTGGCGGGACGAAACTGCCATCCGGTTGCGGCCAGCGCGACAGCGCCTCATACCCGACGATCTTGGGCCAACGCCGCGACACATCCACCTGTGGCTGATAGTGCAGCAACAGATCGCCGTTCTCGAAGGCTCTCGTCAGATCCCGTGCCTTTACCGGTATCGATGGCGTCGCACTCATCGCGGGCGTCCTTGCAACGGAAGTTGCATGCCGGAACTCATATCGGGCATCTCGGCAGGACTGCCATGATCATGGCGTGACGACGCGGTTACGCCCCAGTCGCTTGGCCTCGTAGAGGGCGCTATCGGCCATTTTCGTGACCGCGTCGGATGTCGAATGTGTTTCGTCGACCACGGCCAGACCGACGCTCAACGTCACCTTTATCGCGCTTTCTCCGTCGAACCGGGTTTCGGCCACCTGTGTCCGCATCCGGTCTGCCCAAATCTGGGCGGACTCGAGATCGGTGTCGGTCAGCAATACGGCGAACTCCTCGCCGCCGAGGCGGGCGACCAGGTCGTTCTGGCGGCATTGCCCCGCAACGATGCCGGCGAATTCCCGCAAGACACGGTCCCCGACCGGGTGTCCGAAAGCATCGTTCACCCCTTTGAAATGGTCGATGTCGAGAAAGGCGACGACCGCGGTTCCCCTGCTGCGGCGCAGCCTCGCCAGTTCGCGCTCCAGTCCCGACACGAAGCTGCGCCGGTTAAAGACTTCGGTCAGGAAATCATGGTTGGCCTGGCTGCGAAGTTCCAGCTGGTTCATGACGAGCTTGGCACATTTGGAAGTTATCCTGACCTCACGCTCGGTGAATTTTCGTGGCTTGGAGTCAGCGGCGTAGATCGCGCCAAGGTTGTATCCGTCAACCGTTGTCAAGGGCGCGCCGATATAACAGCGCACGAAAGGCGGCCCCGTTACGAAAGGGTTGTCACGAACGCGCGCATCCTGATGCGTGTCCTCGATAACCAGCGGTTCGTATTTTCGGATCGCAATATTGCAGAACGCATACTTTCTCGGGGTCTCCGTCGCGTTGAACCCCTGGCGTGCCTTCAGAATCTGCTTGTCCGCGGTGATAAGGCTGATGGTGACCATCTCCATCTCGAGAGCGAGTTGAAGCAGCCCGGTGATATGGTTGAAGCTGGCCTCGGAACTGTAGGTCTGCGCATCGAGGCGCGTGAGCGCCTTGATGCGGCCTGCTTCGTCCGTGAGCTTGATGAGTTGAATGTTCATGGCCCGTCAAGGCTCCTGCCGGAAAAGGAGGTTCATCATCTGTCCGCAGTCGAGGCTCACCAGGTGTTCGCGGCGAGGTAGTCGAAATTCAGCTCTGGCAGGATGTCCGCCATGTCAGAGATCTCATCCATTTCCAGCAGATCGACCTGGACCAGCTTGGACTTGTTCAGCAAAATGGTACTGTCTCGGAGCTTGAAAGGGATGAATGGCCGTTCGTCGCAAAGCACATCCAGAACCCGCTGGCTTTGCCTGACATAGACGCCGCCGAAGTGCTGACTGCCATTGTCGAGAGTTGCTTTGACCGGGATGCAATATTTCGGGTATTTCATGATGGGTGCCTTCATTCTTTGAAGCCGATTGTGAGAGGAAGCGGAATGGCAAGCATGGTGGACCGCGAACGGGCCGAGCAGGCGGCACGCGGCACCCAGGATCCGGAAGCGTTCCGGGAAGCCTGCGCAGTCTTCGGAGACGCGGGCGCGCTGGCCCGTCTGGATGTGTTTCGTGCTGACCTTGAGACGCATCTTTCCTGGATCGAACAGGGTCGCCCGGATCACGAACAGCTTCGTGAGATGGCCCACCGGACAGCGGGCTGGGCCGGGCTTTTCGGGTTTCCGGCGCTTGCGGAGGCCTCCGCCCATCTTGATGAAGCGGTACGTGGCAACCCCGGCATAGAAGCCGCCCTGGCGCGCTGGACCGAACAGGCGCGGCTTGCCAGCAAGATCGCGACCGACGAGACAACCTCGGGCGTTTCGGCAACGAAGGACATCCCGCCGGGTCGCTGACCGGTGCGATGGCCATCGTGCGGATTTGGCGGCATACGCACGACAAAGGGTTTGCGGACCTGCCAGCGGGAGAGGGTGAACACGCCATCGTCAGGATGCCCCGATTGCCTGAAGGACCGCCGGCGTCGCGATCACCGCAAACAGGACCGGCAGGAAGAAAAGGATCATCGGAACGGTCAGCTTGGGCGGAAGCGAGGCCGCTTTCTTTTCCGCGGCAGCCATCCGAAAATCGCGGCTTTCCTTGGCCAGTACCCGCAGCGTCTGCCCCAGGGATGTGCCGTATTTCTCTGACTGGATCAGGCCGATGACGGTAGCCTTTATGCTGTCCAGACCGGTTCTCGTGCCAAGGTTCTCGTAGGCCTGCCGGCGATCGGAAAGATAGGCGAGCTCGGCTGTGGTAAGCGACATCTCTTCGGCCAGTTCCCTGGACTGGCTGCCGATCTCTTCGGCCACCTTGCGAAAGGCGGCTTCGCTGCTCATCCCGGATTCGACGCAAATCAGCAGCAGATCAAGCGCGTCGGGCCAACTGCGCCGCAGGCTGTTGTGTCGCTTGGAGATCAGGTTGCGGACATAGAGCTTGGGCAACGTGAATCCGATCACCGCGCCCACCAACGCCACGGCGGCCATGATCAACAACGACGTATCCGGTCGGACGACGAGGGCAATATAGACAACGGCGATACCTGGCACGATCACCGCCGCGATCAGGCGCGACGCCAGAAAGGCGATGAGCGGCGCGCGCCCGCGCAGTCCCGCCATCCGCAATAGCTGTGACGCGCTGGTTTCATCGGACAGATGCGCCAGACCCAGCCTCTTCACGATTCCCACGAAAACCCGGTTCGGCTCCTTGGCGAAAAGCAATGAGGGCGCGCCTCCCCTCTCCCCACGCCCGGTGTGCTTGGGGCGCGGCGCTTGACGCAGGTCTTGCTCGACGCCCTGCATCCGTTCGGCAAACCGGTCACGCGCGATCCACGGCCAGGCGATCGTCAGAACCGCACCGACCACGGACAGGGCGGAAAGCGCGATGATCACCTGCTGAATCTCTGTACTGGTCAGGTCAATTGGCAAGGTCCGCCCCTTCACATGTCAAAGTTGATCATCTGGCGCATCACGAACACGCCGATTGACATCCACATCGCGCAGGCGGCTATCACCATGAGCCCGAGATCGGTCTGGTAGAGAACCGCAAGGTAATCGGGGCTTGTCATCTGAACGAGACCGGCCACGATCACCGGCAGAGAGCCGATGATCCCCGCCGATGTCTTGGCCTCTGCACTCATCGCCTTCACCTTGGCGTGCAGTTGCCGGCGCCCGCGCAGCACCGTCGACAGGTTGCCCAAAGCCTCTGTCAGGCTGCCGCCCGCCCGGTTCTGGATCGCGACCACGATCGCGAGAAACCCGACTTCCTGAAGCGGTACGCGCTGAGCCAGCCGATCGACCGCCTCCTGGATGGGCAGCCCGACAGATTGATCCTCGACCACCAGCCGGAATTCGCTGCGGATCGGATCCTCGCTGTCGGTCGCAACTACGGCCAGACAATCCGCCAGCGGTCGTCCCGCGCGAACGCCCCGGACGATCACGTCGATCACGTCGGGAAATCCGGCCGCAAATGCGGCCAGACGCCGCCGCCGCGCCAGCGCCACGTAAAGATGCGGCACCGCAAGCCCGGCAATCAGCGCGATGCCGCCCGCGAGAAGCCATCCGAACGCCAACGATGCGGCGAACGCGCCGGCGGCAATCGCCACTCTCAAAAGGTGGTAGGAGCGCGGTTTCCAGTTCAGGCCCGCCTCGCGCAGACGCTGCTCGAGGCCGGGCCGGCGCTGGTCTGTGCGGGCCGATTGCCGCTCTGCGATCTCCCTAAGCGTTTTCTCAATGGCCTTTCGGCGGGGCGAGGCCTGCCCGTCAGGGCCGATCTGGGCGCTTGCGCCGGGGCCCCCGCCGCCAAGGGCCAGCGCCATCCGCTGCTGGCGCCGCTCACGCGCCCGGACCCAGGGCATGGCAACTGCAAGCAGCAGCCCACCTGCCGCCAACGCGACGAGCGGTACGATGAGAAGCGTGAGATCGAATTGCAGCATTTTCCTGTCAGCCCATGATTCAGTTGGATTTTGTCGCCGCTTCAAGCGCGCGCGATAGCCGGTCTTCTTCGCCGTAATAGCGCGCGCGGTCCCAGAACGCCGGGCGCCCGATACCCGTCGATTGGTGTTGGCCGATGATCTGCCCGTTTTCGTCTTCACCCAGAAATTTGTAGACGAAGATGTCTTGCAGGATCGGAACGTCGCCCTCCATGCCAAGCACTTCGGTCACATGGGTGATGCGCCGCGAGCCGTCGCGCAGGCGCGCCGCCTGAATGATGACATCGATGGAAGAGACCGCCATTTCCTGGATCGTTTGGGACGGAAGGTCGAAGCCGCCCATCGTGATCATCGCCCCAAGGCGCGATAGCGCCTCGCGCGGGGTGTTTGCGTGCAGCGTCCCCATCGAGCCGTCGTGTCCGGTGTTCATTGCCTGAAGCAGGTCGAAGGCTTCGGGGCCGCGCACCTCACCGACGATGATCCTATCGGGTCGCATACGCAGGCAGTTCTTCACCAGATCGCGCATCGTCACCTCGCCCGTGCCCTCGACATTCGGGGGGCGGGTTTCCAATCGGACGACGTGCGGCTGCTGCAACTGAAGCTCGGCGGAGTCCTCGCAGGTCACGATTCGCTCTTCCGCGCCTGCATATTTCGTAAGACAATTGAGCAGGGTCGTCTTGCCCGATCCGGTGCCGCCCGAGATCAGCAAGTTGCAGCCGACCCGGCCGATGATCTTCAGTATTTCAGCCCCTTCCGGCGTGATCGAACCGAAATCAACAAGCTGATCAAGCGTCAGCTTGTCTTTCTTGAACCGCCGGATTGTCAGGCTCGGCCCGTCGATCGCCAGGGGTGGCGCGATCACGTTGACGCGGCTACCGTCGGGCAACCGCGCGTCACAGATCGGGCTCGACTCGTCGAGTCGTCGGCCAACCTGGCTTACGATGCGCTGACAGATGTTGAGAAGCTGTTCGTTGTCGCGAAAGCGGATGTTCGTCTGCTGAACGTTACCACCCACCTCAATGTAGATCAGGTTGGTGCCGTTCACCATTATGTCCGAGATGTCGTCGCGCGCCAAAAGCGGCTCCAGAGGGCCATACCCAAGAACATCGTTGCAGATCTCTTCGGTCAGATCGGTCTGCTCTCGGCTGGACAACACGGCCCGCTTTGCCGCAAGAATATCGCTCACCGCGCCGCCCACCTCGCGTCGCGCGGCAGGGCGGTCCAGCCGATCCAATTCGGTAATGTTGATCGAATCGATCAATGCGCTGAAGACTTCTTTCTTCAGGTTGATGTATTCGACCGTGTTTTCCGGCGAGGCCTCCACAGGCGCGACGCGTGGTTGTGGGGCCTGGACATCCGGTGGAGGTGTCGGTCGTTGGTGTGGCTCTTCCGAAGGACGCTCCGCATTGGCCGCGATCCCCGTCCTGTCGGGGACGGAAGGCACAACTTCCTGCGCATCGGCCAGCGCCTTTCTTTTCCCGAAGGATTGTGACATCACGGGTCTCTCCAATTACTGTTGGGTGCGGTGCGGTATCGCCTTCAACCGCGGCCGAGCAACTTGCCAAGCCAGCCGCGAGATATGCCCTTGCCCGGTTCCATCAGATCCTGGGCAAGGTGTTTCACGGCCCCTTGCACTTTGCTGCGTGGCGCCTGCTCGCGTATCGTGCGCCCTTCCGCAGCGGCGTTACCGAACGTCGCCGAGTCGAATGCGATTGCCGTGCAGGCGTTGCCCCCGATGCTCTTGGCGAACTTGTCGGGGGTGATCTCCTTGCGCCGGGGCATGTGACAGGTATTCATAACCACACGGGGCAACGCATCATTGGGGCGCAGGGCGCGCACCCGCGCCATCAGGGCCCGCGCATTGCGCAGGTTCGCCAGATCGGGTGAGGCGACAACGATCACCTCGTCGGCCGATGTCAGGGCATCGCGGCTGGCAGCAGACCAGTCATGCGGCAGATCGAGCAAGACGAAGGGGAACGACGCCCGGGCTATCTCGATCAGGCGCTCGACCGCGTCCGGTGCGGGATCGGCATCGCCCAGCTGATCGTCGAAACCCGGCAACACGTTCAGGTAATCCCCGCGCGGCACGATCAGCCGGTCCAGCAGCGCGGCGTCCAGCTTGTCGGGATCGCTGAGGTATTTGGCAAGCCCTGTGACCGGCTTGAGATTCAGGTTCACGGCGGCCGATCCGAACCTGAAATCCAGATCCAGCAACAGCGTCGGGCTGGCCTGCTCCTCGGCGATGGTCCAGGCGACGTTCTGCGCCAGGGTCGATGCACCGACACCACCCTTGGCCCCCACGAACGCATAGACCTTGCCAAGCCGCGTTGCGGCCGCCTGTGCGAAAAGCCTCTGAACCGTCGCAACATAGGTCAGTGGCGTGATCGGGCCGACAAGATATTCCGCGATCCCACGCCCCATCAGTTCGCGGTATAGGGTAATGTCGTTTTCGGCCCCTATCACGACCACCTTGGTTCCCGGGTCGCAGACCTCGGCAAGCGAATCGAGTTGTTTCAGGAGTGCCGCGCCTGCGCTGGTGACCTCGATGATCAGCAGCGAAGGCGTCCTTTTGGTCTCGAACACCTGACAAGCCTTCGCGATCCCGCCGTCACTCACCTTGATCTTGACCCGGGTCAGGCGACGATCCTCGCTGGCACGCTCGATCGCATCGCGCGTGGCGGCCGTCACGCTGAACGCGGCGGCCGTCAGGTGCGGCACACGCGCGCTTGACGGCGACTCGGGCGCATACGCGCCAGCGCCTTCTTCCGTCGTGATTAGGGCATGTTTCATCGTCTGTTCCTTCTCCCGCGTTGTGGCGCGAGGGGTCGACATCAGTTGATCACGATTTCCTCGATGGCGGTTCCGCGGCGAACGCGGATCGTCTTGGGGGCATCCTGGATTTCCATCGACGCTTCGCCCGGCAATTCCTCCCGTGGGCGCAGCGACAGGGAAAGCGTGCCCGTCGATCCCGCTGCGGTTACGGCTTCGACCTGCGCCTCGGTCAGTTCCAGGGTCGCTGTCTTGCCAAGCATCGTGCCGGAGTCGGTGTCTTCGGTCGTCTGGTCGATGGCCAGAACCCGCACGTTGCGAAAAATGGTGCGGCTCTGGGCCTCGGTGCTGTCACGCTCGCGCGTGTCTCTCACGGTATGGAGCACGTCAACGCGGTCATTGGGCAGGATGAACCCGCCCGCGGTGCTCTGCGCGTCCACCTGGATTGCGACCGCGCGCTTTCCGGGAACGAGCGTCGCGGCCAGAAATCCGTTCGGCTGCGGGGACAAGGCCCGCCCTGCGATCGGTTCGCCGGCCAAAATCGGCCGAATGGCGAATTGCCCTGCAAGTTCCGTTAGCGCATCGGGCCGCGCCGTGCGTTCGATGAAGGCCGCGGGCACGGCATCAGCCGGCCATTGCTGCCATCGCAAGGCTCCGGTCGTGACTCGCGCACCGTGCGACACGTCCCGTGCCGCCACGAGCACCGCCGTCATTTCTGCGGCAACCGGTGTCGGTACATCGGCAACCGGCTCAGGGGCGGGGGCGGTTTGCTGTGCCGCGATCCACGCGGCACCGCCGCCCGCCGACAGGGCAATGAGCACAATGATGAGTCTGAGCATAGCGGTTCTCCAGCCAGCAGCGTGTGACAGCGGTCACCCCGCCAAAAGGGTGCCCGGCCGCAGGAACACGACGGCGACAGCCGCCGCCGCAATGGCAATTCCGTAGGGCACGCGCTCTACCGGGTCGCGCAGCGCGGCGATACGGCCGCCAGCGATGCGGTGTGCGCCGACCGCGCGACAGGCGACAAGCGCCAGGGTCAGCACCCCGCCCGCCAGGGCGGTCAGCAGCAGCAGCGCCGGCGTCGCGGCGGGTCCGAACCACAGCCCGGTCACCGCAAGCAGCTTTACGTCGCCGCCCCCCATCCATCCGCGTGCGAACAGGATCGCGCCAGCTGCGAGGATCGCGATCGCGACTGCGACGCTGGCGGCAAGATCGGCCCAGCCCGGTGGTGACAGCGCGGACGTGGCGGCGTAGCCCGCCAGGAGATACAGGATAAGCGCGTTTGGAATGCGCATTCGAACGGCATCGCTGGCGGCGGCGAAAAACTGCCCGCCGATGAACCAGAGGGATGCGAAGATCACAATGCCCTCCTGCCGAAACGTTCGCCTTAACGGGGAGGCGCGGGGCGACATCGCCCCGCCCTGCGTCAGATCACTCCGGGACTGCGCCCTGCAATTCGTCCGAAACTGCGCCGAAAATGTTATTCAGGTCGGTTCCGAGAAGCGAGAGCGCGGTGATGAGGGCGACGGCCACGAGCGCGGCGATCAGGCCATACTCGATGGCTGTTGCGCCGGAATCGTTCTTCTTGAAGTTTTTCATGAATTGCAACATGGGTTGCGTTCCTTCTTAGCAGGTTGCCCGGCTTTTCCGGTAGGGCGACAAGCTTTGCTCGCCGGATCGCCAGAAGCCGTGGACGATTGTTCGTCTACACTGCAAGATGGGGCGCGTGAGGGGCTGAAACCACCTAGCGTCGTGACCTAGCCATCTGGTCAGGTCGATCCTCGCCCGGTGAGATAGGCGGGCTCACTCCTCGGGCGCGGCCGCGCTTGCCAAGGCAGCCTCTACCTTTCCCACCAGCTCGCTTGTGCGGAAGGGCTTGGAAAGCATCGGAATATCGCTTGGCAAATGCCTTTCTTTCGGCAAGGCATCGTGGGCATAGCCCGATGTGAACAGGATCTTCAGCCCAGGATACATCTCTTGTGCCTCCTTGGCGAGCTGGATACCAGTGACACCGCCCGGCATGACGATATCCGTGAATACCAGGTCAAAGTCGTCGTTCTTTTTCAGGATCTCCAGAGCGTTTACTCCATTCTCGGCCTCGACAATGTCGTATCCCATACGGGTGAGCACGTTGTGCACGAAGGACCTGAGTTCGATGTCATCCTCGACGACCAGGATCCGATACCCTGCGCCGACATGCGGCGCGGCGATCTCTGCCAGTTCGTCCCATGCAGGCGGCGCGTGCGCGACGGGAAGGCGAAGCGTGACTGTCGTGCCCTTGCCCGGTTCCGACACGATACTGGCGTCGCCATCCGATTGCTTGACAAGGCCATAGACCGAACTGAGGCCCATCCCTGTCCCGGCGCCTGGTTCCTTGGTGGTGAAGAACGGCTCGAAAGCGCGTTCCGCGACGTCTGGTGACATCCCCGACCCGTCGTCTTCGACGTCGATTTCGATATACGCGTCGGGCGCGATGTCGGCGTCGCCGTCGGTCACCAGATCATCCGCCGACCGGGTTCTGACAGTGATGGTTCCTTGCTCCGGGATCGCGGCCATCGCATTGATGACAAGATTAAGCAGCGCCGCCTGCAACTTGTCTGGATCGACCTGGGCGATCGTCGGCTCCTCGGTCAGGTCATACCGCAGGTCGACGCTGGCATTTATAACCCGTTCGAAAAGGCTGGACGACCGGCGGACCAGTTCGTTGATGTCGGTCGGTCGCAACTCCAGAGACTGGCGTCGCGAGAAGGCCAGCAGATCGGTCGAGACGCGGGCACCACGCTCGGCCGCGTCCTCGATAGACTGAAGCAACGGGCGCAGCGGCGAATCGTCGTCGATATCGTCGAGCAGAATGTCGCAGTTGCCCAGAATGACCGTGAGCAGGTTGTTGAAATCATGCGCTATGCCGCCGGTGAGCTGGCCAACGGTTTCAAGCTTCTGTGACTGGTGCAATTGAGCGTCGAGCGCCCGGAGATCGGTAAGGTCCGACATGGCGCCAACCATCCGCCGGGGGGCGCCATCGTCGTCGCGCACGATGAAACCCTTATCGGTTATGTTGCGCCACGAACCGTCTTGCGCCTTGACCCGATACTCACAGCGCCACGTCTCCGCGTTCCCGGCCAGCGCGGCGTCAAGGCTCTCGGTGATCTTCAGGCGATCGTCGGGATGGATGCGCTCCAGCACGTTCTCGATGCGCCCCTCAAAAACGTTCTCGACAAGCGATTGTGAAGCGACTCCGAAGATCTCCTCGGAATTTCTGCTATTCCACATGATGCCGGTTCGCATGTCCCAGTCCCAGATGATGTCCTGGCTTGCTCGGCTGGCAAGCCGAAACTGTTCCTCACGCGCACGCAGGTGTTCTTCCTTTTCCCGCCGCTCTGTTGTGTCTCTCTGGACGCCAACGAAATGCGTGCATTCGCCTTCGGCATCGAACAGCGGGTTGATGTTGATCTCGGCTGTGAAACGGCTCCCGTCCTTGCGGTAATTCGTGAGTTCCGTGCGCACGGGCTGCCGGGCCTCCAGTGCTTTGCGGATCTCTCTCAGAGGCTCCTGCTCTGTTTCGGGCCCCTGCAGAATACGCGGCGTATCCCCAAGTATTTCCTCTTGCGTATAGCCCGTCGTGCTCACGAAGGCATCGTTGACAAAAACAACGCGCGGGCCGGGTCGATCAAGGCTCATCGCGTCCGTGATCAGCACCACGTCGCTCACCTCCTTCATGGCCGCGTCGAGCAGGCGCAACCGCACGCGCGCCTCGCGGTCTTCGGTCATGTCGTTGAGATAGATTCCGATACCCGAGGCCGTCGGGTGCACCGCAACGTTCACCCACTGATCGGGCGTGGTGATTTCGCCTTCGAAGTTCTGGCTCTCGCCGGTTTTCAGCGCATCCGTGACCACGCGTTCGAGCTGCGACTCGCGGGCCCGGGGGATGTCGTGCCAGATGTTACCGCCGATAAGGTCGCGGTCCGGCACGCCGAGAATACCGTGCGCCTTGCGGTTCATGTACTGGATCGCGCCGTCACAGTCTAGAATGACGAAACCATCGTTCAGATCGTCCAGTATCTTGCGCAGAAGCGCGCGGACATCTTCAGTGGCCGACCGGGCGCGGACCAGTTCTCCGACATCCTGCATTGCACCGTAAATCCCGATGATCGTGCCGGACTCGTCGCGTTCCGCCTCGCCGATCACCCGCAGCCAGGTTTCATCGCCGTCAAACTTCGTGTACTTCGCGATCTCGTCATAGCGGATGCCGGCCCCGACGCAGGTCCAGAAACTGCGCTCCATCCGGGCGCGACCCTCCCCGGGCACCAGGCGGTCTATCGCGTCGTCGATCGAAGACCTCCAGCTGTCGTCCAACCCAACGAGTTTGGCCGTCTCCCGCGTTCCGGTGAACTTGCGGGTCGCGATTTCAAAGCGCCAACCGCCGATGTGCGCCACCTCGCCCGCCAGCCGTTCAAGGGTTTGCGATTTCGTCAGCGCCGCCTCTTTGTGTCTGAGATCGGTGATGTCCTGGATTATACCGGAAATCCCGCCCTCCGTGTCGTCCGGCATCGCGCCGCCCGGCCCCGTGCGGGCCCGGAAAACGCGGACGTCTTCAGCCGCGTCGAGGGCGCGGAACTCCACGTCGGCCATCCGGCCTTCCTGAACGGCACGCGCAAGCGCCGCATCAAAAGCGGCGCGGTCCTCTGGCAATATCCGGTTCCTGAGCGCATCGAGTCCGACGATGCTTTCTTTTTCGGAAAAACCCAGCATCGTCCCAATATGCGAAGACCCGCGGACCGAGACCAAATCCGGAAGAATGGACCAGGTCCCGAGGCCGGCAAGCTCGCAGGCCTGGCCCAGGGTCGCGGTGCGCGCCTTCAGGCGCGCGCTCATCTTGTTGAACGCCGCTTCGAGGCGTTCCAGATTGTCCAACAGGTCAACCTCTTGCGCGGTCCCGTCGGGCGCACCCGCGCGCGCGGCGTCGAGCATACGCCGAACCGGGGCACGCACGCCGCGACGCAACCGCCCCAAGGCGACAAGCGACGCGGCGAGGCCCAACAGCAGTGCCACCAGCACCGGTGCTGCAATTACCCATGGCACGCCCGTCATCGGGCGACCTCGGCCGGGTCGCAGGGGACAATCCTGTCAGACCGGGATGGGGCAAGGCGCGCACCGACTGGCGCCGGGGCGAAACAGCCGGCAGCGCCGATGGCCAAAACCGGTGACGCAAGCGACAACGCGACAAGGCGTTTTGGCGAAATTTCCGACCTCATCACGATCCAGAGATCTTCTGCTTGGTGCCGGGCACGACGCGATGGCCGCGTTCGAACATTCGGCGGGGGCGCCGCGGTGACGGGGTCCGATGATACGGCATGGGCCGGCTCCTTGGACGCATGTCTGAGCGTGGCCAGGTCTCAATCAATGCGCGGTGGGGTAAATGGATATTGCTATGCTTCCACCAAGCGGCGGCGCGCCGCAGGGCTTTTCGTGGGCGATGCCAGCCCGGTGAAGTTTATTCTTGTCGGCTCACACTATAGTGGAAGATCGGCTGGATCACAAACGTCCTCGACCGTTTGAGCGCAGATTGCCACCTCAAAGCGAGCCCCGGTCGTCCTTGATTCGCCTGCTACCGATGTTTATGTATGTAAGGCTGCGCGTGCTTCGGGCGAAGTATGAAAAACGGTTGATCGAGAGATCACATTTCCACCATTGTAAATGGTGCTGCCCGATTTGGCCTCCCTGAAAATTGGAGAAACCTCCCAACAATAAACCCAAGAATGTTTCAGTCGATTCCGAGGTCCCATGTCATCGAAAATCCATTTGTCAGAGTTGTCACCGGTGGTCGTCATAGATGACGACGATTTCTTTCGTGTGGCCATAGACTCAGTGCTGCGCGAACGGTTCGGGGTCGAGACAGTCGTCGTCTGCGCAACGGCACAAGACGCCATCGAGCAGCTTTCCAGCGGCACCCATTTTGGCCTTGGCCTCGTGGATCTGAACATGGCCGGGGTCGACAATCGACAGTTGCTGGACAAATTCAAAGCCGCACAACCCGATAGCCGCCTTGTGGTGATGTCAGCCTCCAGATCTCGTGAAGACATACTCATGGCGCTCTCGGCTGGCGCGCAAGGTTTCATAAACAAGGGCCTGGGCATCGCCGAGACAGAGGTCGCGCTTCGGCAAATTGCTGACGGCGCCGTTTATGTGCCAGCCTTCACACCGCATACTGGCGTTGGAACAGATGCGAAGGAAACTGGCGGCGAGAAGCACGCCGTTTCTGTTGCCGCGCTGACACCGCGCCAGTTGGAAGTGCTTCGCCTGCTTGTTGCGGGACAACCGAATAAAGGGATCGCGCGGGCGCTGGACATCAACCCTAGCACTGTCAAATTCCATCTCTCCTTCATCTTCCAAATTCTAGGAGCTTCGAACCGCGTCGAGGCCGCGATACTCGGCGCACAGCTCCTTGACGAAAGCGAAAGCTAACCGGCACCAGGCACCATATCCAAGGCGTTGACAGGCTGTCGCCGTGGCGGCAGGAGCTTCACAGTATACTGGCCAACCGGTCCGCCAAATCGCGCCGCCGATAGGGTTTAGGCAAGAGACCGACATCTTGTGGCATTTCCTGCGCAGCGATTTTCAGTGAACCGGGGTCGCCCGAGGTAAGTATCACGCCGATGCCCGGGCGGATCGCAAGTGCCTGGTGCGCGAGTTGCGTTCCGGTTGGCCCTTTTCCCAGACGCATGTCGATGATCAGGATCCGAATATCCCGGTCCTCTTCCAACCGCCGCAAGGCCGAAGCGGCATCTTCGGCAGTCACACATGAATATCCCAATGAAATCACCGCGCGCTCGGTGAATTCCAGCATCATGTGGTCGTCGTCCACGACCAACAGTTTCGTGCTGTCCGGCATCATGCGCCCTCCGGTTTCGAGCTGCGGTCACACGTCTGGGAAACGGCCCATTTGACCTGCCCCGTTTCCCGGGGCTATTCACAAGTAGAGCCTGTTTTCCTTTCGTGTGCCATCATTCGGCTGCGCAAGCAACGGGCGGCACGGAGGCATAAAGCGGTTCCAGCTCACCGATCTCCGCCCATCACAACCCTACGCGCGCGGCTAGTCGGAGGACATGGCGGGGAAACAGGCCTCCACTTCTATCCACGTCTCCGGCAGGACATCCAGGACACTGACAAATCGGGTCCGGATCCCAATCCGCGCAAAATCGCTCCCGCCGTGACAGTCCGAAACCGCCTCGGGCGTGATGGCGTCGTCAGCGATCGTGATGGCCCAGTCTTTGGCCTGCTGCCGGACGAAACCGACAGTTGCGGGCCGGTCCATGCTCTCGTCCGCGAAACAAGGGGCAATACCCAGACCGAGACAGCGCGCGCCGGTCGATGCCGCGTCCTGCAACGCGTGGCGCGTCCACATGTAGCGGCTGATCTCGACCGACCCGCCAAGCAGCAACAGAAGTGGCAGTGCGATGGCGGCAAATTCGATCGCGACGGCGCCGCGCCGATCCAGAAGACATGCCCTGAGGGTGCCGAGAGAGGTCACTGCACCCTCAGCACGGTGCGCGACTCGACCGTCTCACCGTCGATGAATGCGTACCCCCGAAAGAGCGTGACAAGGCGCGCCGTCGCGGAAATCTCCACGAATTTCCCGGCGCTTTCGCCAGTGGCGCAGGTCGTCCCGCATTCCACAGGCGCTCCCCATGCGAGGCCCCCCTGTGCGAGGGTCGGGCAGTAACACATACCAGCATCCCCGGGCCGCGACGCCGTGGTCACCGTCGCACCGTCCCATTGCGCGCTGGCCGCATTGTTCACGATCACTTCGGCGGTATCTGAGGCCCCGTCGCGCAGTAATCCTACCAGGTTTTCGGCGAGTGCATCGGCGGCTTCCTGGTTCGCCGGCGCGGGTTGAAACAGCGCGTATTCCGCCGCCGCCGTCAGCCGGGCGTCAAGCGAAAGCCGCGCATAGGCCGCACTGCCGATGTCGATCACCCCCGCAAAAATGAACAGCAGAACCGGCGCGACCAAGGCGAACTCCACCGCGATGCTGCCGCCCTGATCGCCCTTCAGCGACCGAACAAGGGATGCAACCTTCCGGGTCATTCGAGCAGGACCACACGACCTTGGCTCGCAGAGCCCGGCAGGTCGCATTCGGACGAAATCGAGGTGCCGCCGGACATAAGGATTTCCGCCCCGATCAGTTGCAGGCATCCGCCGTCGCCGCCGCTTGCGCTGGCCCCGCCGGACGTTGTGATCGGGCCTGTTGGAAAATAGAACGCGCCGGACACTTCACTGCCACCGGCTCCGCCCGCGAACAATGCGCCCTCGGGCCGCGAC
Source organism: Sediminimonas sp. (assembly GCF_024637375.1). Lineage (GTDB taxonomy): Bacteria > Pseudomonadota > Alphaproteobacteria > Rhodobacterales > Rhodobacteraceae > Sediminimonas. Next base: position 38,232 of record NZ_JAGXFK010000019.1, read on the forward strand.
GGATCGAGCGGGCCGACAAATGCCAGATCGGTGAAGGGGCCGGATTGCGGTGCCGTGAAGTGCACATCGCTGTAGCCGGCGGTGAGGCAAAACGCCTGATCGTGACATTTTCCACCCTTGGGTTCGGGCCCGTTGGCCGAAATCAGGAAAGTGGTGTCTTCCGCCTCGATGCTGATCGTCTCGCCGCCGCAATAGGCGCTGCCGCCCCCATTGCCCCCCAGATGCATGTACCCGTCGATCGCATAGACCCCCGAGCCAAAGCGAACGGCCCCCGACGAGATGACCGATCCTCTGATTTCGTGCAACTCGGTCGAGGGAAGCACAAGGCAACTGCCGCCACGACCACCGTCGATCCAGCCTACAGCCTCGAACACTCCGCCATCCGCATCGCCCATGATCGTCTCGGAACCACCGCCGGTCGAAATCGCGTCGCCTGCCGATGAGGGGCCAATTCGGAAGCTGTTGCCGTTTCCCGTGCCGAGCGTCAGTGCCGAACCGCCCGTGTTCCTGACGCCGCCGGGCAGAACAAAGTCGCTGGGTCCTTCGAAGGTCATCTCACTGGTATTGCAGATGCTGTATCGGCCCCCGTCGCAGTTCTTGTCCGAGCGGCCGACACGATAGGTTCCGGCGCCGAATTCGGTCACCGACCCGCCACCGGTGATGATGCCGCCGGCCACGTTGTAAATGCCGCCCGCAAAGGTCATTTTGCTGCCGCGGTTATCTATGCCGCCTGACAAGTCGTAGGTGGTTGTTTCCGCGCCCCCCGGATTGAAGCGCAACGTCAGGCCGCCCCCAAGGGTGATATCGCCGATATTCACGGTGGACAGGCCGGAGCAGGAGAAGGTCCATGTGCTGCCCGAGGATGTGAAGGAGGCCGTGCAACCGACCGCCTCTGCCTGATCGATGGTCTTTTGTTGGTTCCAGCCAAAATCGATGTCCGGGCCGGACGCGACGACCACGTCATCGGGCGGCGATAGCGCGGCCGTCCGGGCCATCTGAGCACGGGCCTGAATGACGGCATCCGAGCCTTCCAGCGGATCGGGCGTCGGTCGGCGGGTGATCTGCGTGGCCTCGCCGTCCTGCGACCTGATCGTGCTGCATGATCCGGTGTCGGGCGGGTTTGCCGAGTCGTAGCTCAGGAATGAGGTGATGATGCTGGTGCCGCAGGGGGCTGCCACCTCCGCATTGGATGCGATGGCGCAATCATCCGCCTGCAAGGTGGTCGCGCCTGAAAGGGTGATCCCGCCGCCGTTCGGGTTGAGCGCCTGCACGCAGGCCGGCTGGCCCGCCGACGCGCCGGCGACGGCCGATGCGGCGACATCGACCGAGGTGTCGCCGCCCACCAGCGACGGCAGATAAAGCGGTTTCGGCGTCGTGATCGTCGCGCGGACCGCCGCGCCCGACGCGGTCTGAAAAGAGCTGTCGAGCACTACGGCAATTTCATCGGCGCCAAAACCGTTCAGCCGTGCCACACCTCTGGCCGCATCGGTCATGGCATTTGTGTCGCCCGTCCGGGAATACGCAACGGCCCCGGCGTGAGAGGCGAGATCGGCGGTGCGCTGTGCCTCGGCACGGACAACAAGCAGCTGTCCGTATTCCAGTGACAGCCCCGCAAACCCCAAAAGCACAGGGATCGCCAGCCCCGCAATGATCGCGACCGCACCGTCTTCGGACCTTGCGAAGGCCGCGACAGACCTTCCCCCACCCATAGCTTGCACGGGCTTTTCTGCAGTCACCTGGCCCGATGCAGCCGACACAAGCGACGTGACCTTTTCCCTGGAAGCTGGATTCATTTTGCTGGTCCTGTCCTGCCCGTTGGCATCTGTGAAAAACTGAAGTGACGGGCGCGTTGCGAGTATAGACACCGCCGCAACGGCGCAGTAGCTGTCCGGGTGGCCCAGCCTTTTGGCCAGCCCTGCGATGTCTTGCATCGGGTGCAACCTGGCGACGTCATTCATCACCCCAAGGTGCCTGCCAACAATCTGCCGCGTAGTGGTGTGACCCGACGCCGTCGTGTTGAGGATGTGGCGCGGATCATCAGCCTTTTCCAGTGACCACCTCGATCGCTTTACGGCCTTGTCGACCGCGGGCGCGTCAAGATACTTTCGTTTCGGAATCCATATCGTGGCTGATGCGCCCACGGGTTCAGATACGTCCGCTTGCCCAGCCCTTTTGCAGGGTTCGCACGATCCCGGAAATCAAGACCCTGAAGCCGAACGCAAGCCAGGCGCTGCGCCGCACCGGAGCTGCCATTTTTGGACCGACCCACCAGTAAAACGTGACGAAAGCGCGTCCCCAGGCACGATGCACCAGCCATTGATCCCGAAAGGCGCGCAGGAACACCACATCCGGATGCCATGGGTCACGGTAGGCCGCCGTCGCGACAAAGCAGGATCCCTGACCGGCTTCTTCCTCTTCGTCGATAGGCCTCGCCTCCTCTTCCTCCTCTTCTTCATCGATCAAGGGGATTTCAGGGAGCGGATCAAGCTCGTCCCCTTCATCCTCCTCAACAGCAGGTTCATCACTACCAGTACCGTCGTCTATTTCCTGCTCCGACACATAGGTGTAGCCGCCGGGTTCGGGCTCCCGGAACGCGGTGGCGCCATACTGGACCCCCTCGACCATGAGGTCTGGAGGCTCCTCGTCGCCATAAAACCCGTTCTCGACCCGAAGTTCCTGAAGCATTTCCTCTTCCGGGTCGGGCGTGACCGTTATGATCGGGTTACCTTCTTCCGCCCTGATCTCCGCGGCATCCCGGAAGTCTTTCAGCGCCACGCCGCGCAATTCGACCGAGCCGGTCTGCGCGTAATTCAGGACCGTGTTGCCATCTTCATTCTCATATAACTCTACGGTCAGCGGATCGATGTCATCCTGAAGCGTTATCTGGTCCAGGCCGACCTTGAAGTCGGTAACAGTATCGTCGCCACCTTCTTCGTAAAAGTGGAAGCGGTTGATCGCATCTTCCCCGCCCCCGCCTTCGAGCGTGTCGTTTCCTTCGCCACTGAACAGCGTGTCATGACCCTCTCCCCCGTTCAGGGAGTCGTCGCCCCGACCGCCATGGAGATAGTCATTCCCGAGGCCGCCATTCAGGGTGTCGTCGCCGTCCCCGCCCCAGATCATGTCATCGCCAGATTCACCATGGAGGACATCATTGTCGATGCCGCCGGCGATCAGGTCATTGCCATCGCCGCCGAAAACCGTGTCATTGCCGTTATTGGCATCGATCACGTCATCGCCGGTGCTGCCCGTCATCACCTGTTCGCCATCCGAACTGGGAGCGTCCGGGTTACTCTTGCTGCCGAACATATGGGCTGCGGTCTTCTCGCCGGTGTCGGCAAAGACTTCCTCTCCGGGCTGATTCCAGTTCAGGTTCAGGTCATCTTCCCGGTCTTCGTAGAATTCGCGCGGGACGAAATTCTTCGGGTTCTCATACTGGACGGTCTCTGCTGTCCTGAGCGTTTCCAGCGCGTCCGGCTTGAGAAAATGGCGCTCTTCGCCGGTCAGACCGGAGGTGCCGTTCTGCAAGTCGCGGGCCCCCTCCAGCGCGTAGAAGGCATCGTCCCCAATGGCGAGGAAATGCTGAGCGCCAAGATTTTCGGCGATGAACTCCGGATGCTCGATATTGACCACACGGACCTCCACCACCTCCCCGCCGGGCAAAGTGATGCTTTTGGGCAGGTCGGTCAGGTCAATTTCGGTATCTTCGATAAAGATGCGGTCCGAGGTCGGATCGAAATCATCGAGACGACCGACAATAGGCGAGGAATTCTCCTCGATATTCTTGAACTGGAACGTATCCTGGCCGGGGCCGCCATAGGCGTGATGGCCTTGTATTCCGATCGCGTCGGAAACCTTGGTGACATCAAGGATCAGCCAGTCATTCCCTGTCGCTGCGAACATATGGATTTGTCCGCTGATCGGGACCGACCCTTCGAGTATGTGTAAGCGCCAGCTGGGCCCCACGGGCTTTTCAGCTTGACGGCTGGAAGTTCCAAGGGAGGAGTTCGTCGATCCGGTTTTTCGGATGGCCGGCGGCGATGGCCTCGAGGGTGGCCTTGAGATAGGCGAAGGGCTCGACGCCGTTGATCTTTGCGGTTTCGATCAGCGACGC
>NZ_JAGXFK010000020.1 GCF_024637375.1 Sediminimonas sp.
CCGTCTGCGCGGCGGTCGCCCCCTGCAACCGCGCCTGCACGAGGGTCGCCCCCTGCAGCCGCGCCCTCATGAGGTTCGCCCCCTGCAACCGCGCCCAAATGAGGTTCGCCACCTGTAACCGCGCCCTAATGAGGTTCGCTCCTTGTAACCGCGCATCCATTAGGGTCGCCCCCGGTAACCGCGCATCCATGAGGAACGCCCCTTGCAACTGCGCGTTCTTGAGGATCGCACCATGCAAATACGTGCCAGCGAGCTGCGCGCCGTTGAGGACCAGGCTCGACAGGTCTGCGCCGCGCAGGTCGGCGCCCCGCAGGTCCAGCCTGTAGCCGGTGTAGGCGCGCAGCGTCTCTCTCCAGTCGTCGAAATCCTTCCGGTACGCGTCCAGCGCCGCTTGGTCGTGGCCGTCCTCTGACCCGTCAAACTCTGGGCAGGGCACATCGAAGGGGAACTCGGCCTCCACCCCGCGCCCAGCTTCCAGCCGCCGCTGTTTCTCCGAGCGCCGCCCGATCACCGTCAGCGCCACCTGGATATCCTCGCGTAGCTTCAGCGATTTCTTGCGTTCCTCCTGCGCCTCATGGAAGGCTTGCATCCGCTCATCCCAGTCCGCCTCCAGCGGTCCGTCGTCCTCGCCCTCCTTCATCTCGAGTTCGGGCCAGTCGTCATTGTCCGGGGCCGGGGCATTTTGCCGGATATAGGCGCATAGGATTTCCATGATCTGGACATGGTCGCGGTCGCTGTCCTGCGCGATCCGCTCCAGCGCGTAGATCGCCCCGATGCGCACCTCGAGGTTGGGTTGGGTTTCGGTGAATGCCTGCCAATCGTATTCTTCGTCAACATGCAGCCCGACCGGTATGCGCAGCGATTCACCCCGCCATTCGATTTCTGTGCGACGTTCTTCGAGGTCCACGTCTGCCATTCCACCATAATCCGGGTCGTTTTCCCTTAACAGAACCGGTCGCCCAATTCTGTTGACTGTCTTCTCCGCCCCCAGCCCCTCGACCGCCTTGTTGATCCGGTCGGTGATGTGGCCCTGCTCGGCGGTGCGGGTCTGGCGTTCCAGCGCGACGCTGCGCCAGATCACGAAGGGCGCGCCGATCAGGGCCACGATCACCGCCCCGGTGCCGAAACCCGCGCGCGGCGCGTCAAACCCGAGGTCAAGGATCGCGTGCAACAGGATCGCCCCGGCCGCCACGATGGCGAGGCCGAAGAGCAGGATGACAACCACGGACAGGAATACACCGAGCGGGCGCGCGACGGTCAGAACCCAAGGCTGGCGCAGGCCGAACCAGTCCAGAATGTCGGGCCTGTCGGGTTTGCTCACGTCATCGGCCTTTCGCGCTCCATCTCCGCAACCTACCCGCGAAACCGGCCATGTCCAAGACCGGGCGCGATACCGACGTCATGCCGACGCTGCGCCGCCCCCCGTTTCGCGCCTTGCAAATGCCGGCCCGCGCCCATAGTTTCGCGCCAATTCACGGGCCCGCCCCCGGCGGCGCGGTCCGGTGCGCGCAACAACAAGGACATGCCCCATGGAAGCCTTCGGTCAGTTCATTCCCCTCATCCTGATCTTCGTGATCATGTATTTCCTGCTGATCCGTCCGCAGCAAAAGAAGGTGAAAGAGCATCAGAAGATGGTCGAGGCCCTGCGCCGCGGCGACCAGGTGGTCACGCAGGGCGGGCTGATCGGCAAGGTCACCAAGGTCAAGGACGACAACGAGATCGAGGTCGAACTGGCGCAAGGCGTCAAGGTGCGGGTGGTCAAGTCGACCGTCGCACAAGTGACCAGCAAGACCGAGCCGGCCGAATCCTGACCCCCTGAAAGGCGCGCGTCATGCTGCGAATTGACCTCTGGAAACGGGTGGCGATCTGGGCGTTGTGCGCGCTCGGCCTGCTGTTGGCGCTGCCCAATGCCTTCTACAACCGCGTCGAGGTCGCCAACGACGCGACCGCGGCGCTTGAGCGGGGCGTGCAGGACCCGGCGCTTGAGGCGCAGGCGGGGCAATGGCCGTCCTACCTGCCCTCGGGGCTGGTCAACCTCGGGCTTGATCTGCGCGGCGGCGCGCACCTGCTGGCCGAGGTCAAGGTCGAGGACGTCTACGAGACGCGCATGCAGGCGATGTGGCCCGAGGTGCGCGACCTGCTGCGCGAGGAACGCGGCCGCATCGGCACCATCCGCCTGCAACCCTCGGCGCCCGATACGCTGCGGGTGCGGCTCAACCAGCAGCCCGACCAGGCGGGGCGCGCCGCCGAACTGGTGCGCGGCCTCGCGCGCCCGGTAACCAGCCTGGCCGGCACCGGCGCCAGCGACATCGAGGTGACGACGGACGGCGCCGACGTGGTGGTGCGGCTGAGCGAGGCCGAGCGCCGCGCCACCGACGAGCGCACCGTGAAACAGGCGCTGGAAATCGTGCGCCGCCGCATCGACGAGGTCGGCACGCGCGAGCCCACGATCATGCGCCAGGGCGCCCGGCGTATCCTTATCCAGGTGCCCGGCATCGGATCGGCCGCCGAACTCAAGCAGATCATCGGCACCACCGCGCAACTGACCTTCCAGCCGGTGGTCGACCGCACCTCGGACCCGGATGCGAATGCCGGCCCCGGCAACGAGATGTTGCCGTCGATCGACACCCCCGATCAGTATTACATCCTAGAACGCGCCCCCGTGGTCACCGGCGATGAGCTTGTCGATGCCCAGCCCAGTTTCGACCAGAACGGTCAGCCGGCGGTGAGTTTCCGATTCAATACCTCGGGCGCGCGCAAGTTCGGCGACTACACCGCCGAGAATATCGGCAACCCGTTCGCCATCGTGCTTGACGACGAGGTGATCAGCGCCCCGGTGATCCAGAGCCACATTCCCGGCGGCTCGGGCATCATCACCGGCAACTTCACCGTCGAGGAAAGCACCCAGCTTTCCGTGCTGCTGCGCGCCGGGGCGCTGCCGGCCGAGCTGACCTTCCTGGAAGAGCGCACCATCGGCCCGCAACTGGGTGCCGACAGCATCGAGGCGGGCAAGATCGCCAGCGTCGTGGCCTTCACGGCGGTGCTGGTCTTCATGCTGCTCAGCTACGGGCTGTTCGGTCTGTTTGCCAATATCGCGCTGCTCATCAACCTCGGGCTGGTGTTCGGGCTGCTGTCGCTGATCGGGGCGACCCTGACGCTGCCGGGCATCGCCGGCATCGTGCTGACCATCGGCATGGCGGTGGACGCCAACGTGTTGGTGTTCGAGCGCATCCGCGAAGAGGCACGCACCGCCAAGGGCCCGGCGCGCGCCATCGAGCTGGGCTACGAGCGGGCGCTGTCGGCGATCCTGGATGCCAACATCACCACCTTCATCACCGCGGTGATCCTGTATGCCATGGGTTCGGGCCCGGTGCGCGGCTTCGCCATCACCCTGGGGCTGGGCATTCTCACCTCGGTGTTCACGGCGATCTTCGTCACGCGGCTGATCATGATCATATGGTTCGAACGCCGCCGCCCCAAGCAACTGGAGGTGTGAGATGCGCCTGAGACTGGTTCCCCAGATCACCAACTGGGATTTCTTCGCCCGCCCGACACTGACGTTGGGGATATCGGGCGCGCTGATGGTGCTGGCGCTGGTGTCGTTCTTCATCCAGGGCCTGAACTTCGGCATCGATTTCCGCGGCGGCACCACCATCCGCACCGAAAGCGCGCAGCCCGTCGATATCGGCCAGTACCGCAAGGCGGTCGGTAGCCTCGGGCTGGGCGATATCACCATCACCGAGGTGTTCGACCCCAGCTTCGGCCCCGACCAGCACGTCGCGATGGTGCGCATCCAGGCGCAGGAAGGGCAGGAGGCGGTCACCGCCAAGGTCGTGGCCGAGGTCGAGGCGGCGCTGCGCGAGGTGGTGCCCGACATCCGCTTCCTGTCGGTGCAATCGGTGGGGCCCAAGGTTTCGGGCGAGTTGATCCAGACCGCGGTGATCGCGGTGCTGCTGGCGATTTCGGCGGTGCTGGTCTATATCTGGCTGCGGTTCGAGTGGCAGTTCGCCCTCGGTGCCGTGGCAGCGCTGGTGCACGACGTGGTGCTGACCATCGGGGTGTTTTCCGAACTTCAGATCCAGTTCGACCTGGCCATCATCGCGGCGCTGCTGACCATCGTGGGCTATTCGCTCAACGACACGGTGGTGGTGTTCGACAGGGTGCGCGAGAACCTGCGCAAGTACAAGAAAAAGCCCCTCAAGGAAGTCATGAACATCTCGATCAACGAGACGCTGTCGCGCACCGTGATGACCTCGGTCACCACGCTGATCGCGCTGATCGCGCTGATCGTGCTGGGCGGTGACGTGATCCGCGGCTTTGTCTTCGCGATGCTGTGGGGGGTGATCGTGGGCACCTATTCGTCGGTGTTCGTGGCCTCGGCCATCCTGCTGAAACTGGGCGTCAAGCGCGACTGGTCCAAGCCCGATGCCGGCGCCTCGGGCAATCAGTTCGCCAACGTGGATGCCTGAAGCGCTTGCCGCCGCGCTCGCGCGCGACGGGCTGGAATGGCTGCTGCTGGGCGCCTTCGTCGCTGGCGCGGTGCGCGGGTTCGCCGGCTTCGGCACCGCGATGGTGTTCCTGCCGGTGGCCGCGCAGGTGCTGCCACCGGTCTGGGCGCTGATCGCGCTGGTGGTCATGGATGTCTTCGGCCCGCTGCCCAACCTGCGCCGCGCCTTGCGCGATGGCCGGACGGTCGACCTGGGCTGGCTCCTGGGCGGCATGGTCGCCGCGTTGCCGCTGGGGCTGGCGGTGCTCTATGTCGCCCCGGCCGAGCTGTTTCGCTACGCGGTCTCGCTGGTGGCGCTGACGGTGCCGGCACTGATCTGGGCCGGCTTCAGCCTGCGCGGCGCGCCGGGGCGGCCATTGTTGCTGGGCACAGGGGTGGTCTCGGGGGTGCTGGGCGGCGTCGCGGGGCTGCCCAGGCCGCCGGTGATCCTGCTCTACATGGGCTCGGGCGACCCGGTCAGGATCGTGCGCGCCAACACCATGTTGTTCTTGTTTGCCTATACCCTGATCCTGCTGGCGGTGCTCGGCCTGCAAGAGCGGCTGGCAACCCCGGCGGTGATGATCGGGCTGCTGCTGGCGCTGCCCAATGCGCTTGGAAACGTCGCCGGCGCGGCTATCTTCCGGCCCGAGAGGGCGCGGCTCTACCGTGTCGCCGGCTACGGGCTGATCATCGTGTCGGCCCTCGCCGGATTGCCGCTCTGGGACGGCGTGTTCTGAGCCACAAGAAAGGAGGTTTGATGCAACTCAACGAGGTCAACTTTCCCGGCGCGGTGCCGGTCGATGGCTACGGGCCCGGCTTCTTCCGCGTTGGCGGGCAGGTCATGGAGGGCGCGGTGATCGTCACCGCCGAGCGCGCGCAGGGCTGGCACGGGTTGGACGACGACGCGCCGCTGATGGCGCTGGCCGGCGAGGTGGACGTGCTCTTTGTCGGCATGGGCGCCGAGATCGCCCACCTGCCCAGCCAGTTGCGCGCGCGGCTCGAAGAGGCCGGTCTCGGCGTCGAGGTGATGAGTTCCCCCGCCGCCGCGCGCAGCTACAACGTGCTGTTGTCCGAAGGCCGCCGCGTCGCCGCGGCGCTGCTGCCGGTGGGCACTCCGGCGGGCTGAGCGCGGATCAGTTCGCGCCCTTGCCTTGCCCCGGTGACTGCCAGCGCGCCACCCGCGGGTCCATCACCCGGCGCCACAGCGGCGGCCACAGCGCCACCACCGCCATCACCGGCAGCGCCCGCGGCAGCACCGGCATGGTGTCGGTGTCCAGCCGCAGCGCCGGAAACGGGCGTGTCGGCGCAAGATGATGGTCGGAATGACGCGGCGCGTTCAGCATCATCGCCGACGACCAGAACTGCGGCGCGTTCCACGAATGCTGCGGCCCCAGCGGCGCGGGTCGGCCATCATCGCGCAGGGCGCGCCGCAGCCCGTAATGCTGCACGTAGTCCGACAGCAGGATCTGCACCTGCGCGTAGGCCGCCAGCGCCAGCAGCGCCGCGATGCCGCCGGCACCTGCCAGTGCCGCCGCGGCCGCCATCGTTGCCAGCGCCCCGCCGACATGGGCCGCGTAGGGGTGGCGCCACCACGGCTGCGAGGTGTGCGCGCGCGCCCGCAGCGCCGATTCGGCGCGCCAGCCGGCAACGAAAGAGCCCGCCCAGGCCCGCGCGGCAAAGCGCCAGAACCCCTGGCCCCGCGGCGCCGAGTTGGGGTCGGCATCGGTGGCGGCATGGACATGGTGCACCCGCAGATGGGCCGAGGCATGGTGGCCGAACAGCAGCGTGGTATAGATCAGCCGGCCAAGCGCGCGTGCCCCGCGCCCCGGCTTGTGGATCAATTCGTGCGCATTGGGGTGGCCGACCTGGCCAAAGAACAGCCCGAACGCCGCCCACAGCCCCGCGCGCTCCCACCCGCCAAGGCCGCTCGGCCCCCCGATCGCCCAGACCGCCAGCGCAAGCAGCACCGGATGCGCCAGCCCCAGTGCCAGCGCCAGCCGCGTCCCGGTGGGAAACTCTGCCCCCTGCGCACGGCGCACCGCGGCGCGCGCCACCAGGTGATCCATCGCCCACGTCACCACGGTGATCCACACCAGTGCCAGCGCCACCCAAACCCCGCCGCGCAGGGCGGCCACGGCCAGTAGCGCAACCGGGGTCAGCGTGGCGATGTTGAAAAACAGCATGGTGTGGTGAAATCCTGTTGCAGGGCGCCGTCAGACCCCGACATCGGGGCCGAGACACAGCATCGGGTCGCGCGATTGCGACAGCTCGTAAAGCGTGGTCTGCGCCGGACCGTTCTGATACCGCGCCACCAGCCCGCCGGGGCCTGCGAAAAAGCTCCAGCATTGCGGCTCGGGGGTGTCCCCGTAGACGAAGCAGATCATGTCGTCCTGCTCGAACCAGCGGCCCTTCTTGCACTTGCCGTCAAGGAAGGACCAGATCACGCGTCGGTCGTCGAGGTATTCCTCGGCCCCGTAGGGCCCGTCGCCGGCACCGTAGTGAAAGGTCTTGCCGCGCGTGTAGGCGTCGAACTCGGCCGCGCTCAGCGCATCGTCCTGCGCCTGGCCCGGCAGGGGGGCAAGCAGGACGGTTGCAAGGGCCAGGGCGGCGGCAATTCGTGTCATGGGCGCATTGTGCCGCAACCGGGCGGCGCTTGACCAGTGCGAACAGGGGGCGGCGGCGGGAAAAACCGCCGCATGCGCGGTCCCCGCCCTGCGCGTGGGGCCTTCCAAATCCCCGGCGGAATGGATAGGTGATAGGCGTTCCGCTCCCAGATCCGCGCAGAGGCCGCCATGTCATTCTTCGGCAAACTCAAAAGCCGCATGTTCAAATCGTCCTCCCGGCTGGAGGAAGGGCTCAACGCCATCGTCGAGGAGGGCGGCGCGCCCGATGAGCCCGATGCCCCCGAGGCGCCGGATACCGGGGCGCCCGACGCCCCTGAAGCGCCCGCCACGCCCGACGCCCCCGATCTGCCCGGCGACGTCCCTGCCCAGAGCGCCGGGGACGCCGAAGACGGCGCCCGATCCGGCCTCCTGGGCCGGCTTCTGGGGCGCGGCGGCAAGCCGGCGGTGCGCCGGGCGCTCGACGACGACATGCTCGAACAGCTCGAAGAGTTGCTGATCACCGCCGACATGGGCGTGGATACCGCGCTGCGTGTCACCGCCAACATGGCCGAGGGCCGCATGGGCCGGAAACTCTCCACCGACGAGATCAAGGGCCTGTTGGCCGACGAGATCGCGCGCATCATGGAACCGGTCGCGCGGCCGATGCCGCTTTATCCCTCGCGCCCGCAGGTGGTGCTGGTGGTGGGCGTCAACGGTTCGGGCAAGACCACCACCATCGGCAAGATGGCGGCGCAGTTCAGGGCCGCGGGCAAAACGGTGATGATCGCCGCCGGCGATACCTTTCGCGCCGCGGCGGTGGAACAGTTGCAGGTCTGGGGCGAGCGTGCCGGCGTGCCGGTGCTGACCGCGGCACAGGGCAGCGACCCCGCCAGCCTGGCTTTCGAGGCGATGGAAAAGGCCGCCGCCGAGGGCGCCGATCTGCTGATGATCGACACCGCCGGGCGCCTGCAGAACCGCTCCGACTTGATGGAGGAGCTGTCCAAGATCGTGCGCGTGATCCGCAAGAAAGACCCGCAAGCGCCCCACAACACGCTGCTGGTGCTCGATGCCACCACCGGGCAGAACGCCCTGCGCCAGGTCGAAACCTTCCGCGAACTGGCTGATGTGACAGGTCTGGTGATGACCAAGCTCGACGGCACCGCGCGCGGCGGCGTGCTGGTGGCGCTGGCCGACAAGTTCGGCCTGCCCATCCACGCCATCGGCGTGGGCGAGCAGATCGACGATCTGGCCCCGTTCGATCCGCGCGATTTCGCCCGCGCGCTGACCGGGCTCGACGGCGCATGACGATCACTGCCGTCCCTGCTTCTTCTGGCCACAAGTATCCCGGGGGGGTCGGGGGGCTGGCCCCCCGATCAGACCCGCGCGCAGCGTGAGCGATTGGCTGATCTCCCTCGAAGGCACCGCGTCGGGTGAACGGCTGGCGATGGTGCTGGCGCTTGTGGCGGCGGTGCTGCACGCCGTGTTCGGTGCCTTGCAGAAGGGCCGCCACGACCCATGGCTGACGCGTGGCGCCATCGACCTCAGCTATGGCCTGATGGCAGCCCCTCTGGCGCTGCTGGTGGTGCCCTGGCCCGAGCCGCACATGTGGCCCATATTCGCCGGCGCGTTCGTTATCCACACTGCCTACAAGATGTTCCAGGCCATGGCCTATACCCGTGGCGCCTACACCGTCGTCTACCCGGTGGTGCGCGGCACCGGGCCGCTGTTCACGGTGATCGGCGCCTGGCTGATATTCGGCGAGCTGTTCACGCCCACGCAATGGCTGGGCGTTGGGGTGCTGCTGGCGGGGATCTTCGGGCTGGCGGTCTACAACCTGGTGCACGTCACGCTGGAGCGCGAGACGCTGAACATGGCGCTGGCGCTGGCGGTGCTGACAGGGCTTTTCGTGGCGCTCTACACCACCTATGACGCCTTCGGCATCCGCGCCACGGCCGACCCGTTCACCTTCCTGGCGTGGTTCTTCATGATTGATGGCGTGGTGATGCCGGTGGTTGCGGGCCTGCGCTGGCGGGCCATGGCGCACCGGCCGCCGATTGCGCCGCTCATGCGGCGGGGCGTGGTGGGGGGGCTGGTGGCATTCGCCAGCTTCGGCGCGGTGATGTTGGCCACGCGGCTCGACAAGGTGGGCGAGGCGGCCGTGCTGCGCGAGACTTCGACCGTCTTCGCGGCGCTGATCGGCTGGCTGGTGCTCAAGGAAACGGTGGGCCCGCGACGCATCGCGCTGATGGCGCTGATTGCATTCGGGGCCGTGATCGTGGAATGGGGAAGCTGACAGCACACGAAGGGGCCACAGATGCCGCAACGCAAGATCAACCCGATGCTCAAGAGCGGGCTCGAACTGGGCCCGATCGTGGCCTTTTTCGCGGCCTATCTGTTGCTCAAGGGCGAGACCTACACCATCGACGGGCGCGACTATGGCGGTTTTATCCTGGTCACCGCCGGGTTCATCCCGCTGTTCGCGCTGTCCACGGGGGTGTTGTGGCGGCTTACCGGGCGGGTATCGCGGATGCAGTTGGTCACGCTGGTGCTGGTGATCGTCTTCGGCGGGCTGTCGGTGTGGCTCAACGACGAGCGGTTCTTCAAGATGAAGCCGACGCTGATATACCTGATCTTCGGCGGCATCCTTGGTGTCGGGCTTTTGCGCGGGCGTTCCTACCTGCAACTGGTGATGGAGGAGGCCGTGCCGCTGACGCCAGCGGGCTGGATGATCCTGACCCGCCGGCTGACCGTGTTCTTCCTGGCGCTGGCGGTTGCCAACGAGGCGGTCTGGCGCCTGATGAGCACCGAATCCTGGGTCTATTTCAAGACCTTCGGCCTGTCGGCGGCGATCTTCGGGTTCTTCATCACCCAAGGCCGGCTGTTTTCCGAACACGGGACCGACCGCGACGAGGCCGCGGACACGCCGCGCGACGGCGACGAACGCTGAGCGCCGCGCGCGCTGCCGCACCTCCGCGTGATCTTACCGCCGGGTGAACAGCACCTTCTGCGCCGCCTTGTCGGCGCGCAGGTCGCCGCGCTTTTCCGCCGCCAGCGCGCGGCCCCGCTGCACCGCCGGGCGCGCGCCCACGTCCCCGAGCCAGCGGGCGAGGTGGGGCTTGTCGTCAAGCGTCTGTTCCTGGCCTTCCCACAGCGAAGCCCACGGCCAGATCGCCATGTCGGCGATCGAGTAGAAGTCGCCCGCCACATATGTGTTTGCGGCAAGCTGTGCGTCCAGCACCCGGTAAAGCCGCGCCACCTCGGCGCGGTAGCGGTCCTTGGCATAGGGCAGATCTTGCGGCGGGTCCCTCGCCGGGGCGTATTTGAGGAAATGATGCGCCTGGCCCGCCATCGGGCCCAGCCCGCCCATCTGCCACATCAGCCATTGATCCACGGCGATGCGGTCGCGCTCGGTCGGACCGGTGAATTGCCCGGTCAGCCGCGCGAGGTATTGCAGGATGGCGCCCGATTCGAAAATGGCGATCGGCGTGCCGTCGGGGCCGTGCGGGTCGACGATGGCGGGCATCTTGCCATTGGGCGAAATCGCGGTGAAGGCTGCGGAAAACTGCTCGCCGGCGCCGATATCGACGAGGTTGAGCCGATAGGGCAGGGCCATTTCCTCAAGCGCGATGGCGACTTTCCAGCCGTTCGGCGTGGGCCAGAAATACAGCTCGATTGGCTCGCGTTTCATGTTGCGCCTCCGCTACGGGGGCCGGGCACGGCCCCTCCTGTGTCTCATGATGACGCTTTGTGCGCCACGGGCAAGGGCAGTCTCCACTCCGGCGGTGCAGCAGCCGCGACCAGCGCGGATCGGGCGCGGCGCGGCGCGGCCGTGCAGGCGCGGGCCAGGATCGGTGGCATTGGTCCGGATGAGGGGCATGGCCCGCGTTCTTTCTCCACATCTTGTGGTGCCGGGGGTAAATCAGGCGTATGTTGGTCACGTGACCGCCCGGTTGCATCTGCGCGACTCTGTTGACGCGGGCGTGGCGCTGTGCATACCGGGCCGGTAGGCGGCGCGCGCGGAAAGGCACGGGACACCATGAGCGACAGCGACAACTGGAAGGCGCGCACCCGCGCGGTACATGGCGGCATCCGGCGCAGCCAGTATGGCGAGGTCAGCGAGGCGCTGTTCCTCACCCAGGGGTTTGTCTACGACAGCGCCGAGGCGGCCGAGGCCCGGTTCCAGTCCACTGGGTCCGACGAGTTCATCTATGCCCGTTACGGCAACCCGACCGTGGCCATGTTCGAAGATCGTATCGCCGGGCTGGAAGGCGCCGAGGATGCTTTCGCCGCCGCCAGCGGCATGGCGGCGGTGTCGGGCGCGCTGGCCTCGATGCTGCGTGCCGGCGACCACGTCGTCGCGGCGCGGGCGCTGTTCGGGTCGTGCCTGTACATCCTCGAAGATATCCTGCCGCGTTACGGTGTCGAGGTCAGCTTCGTCGACGGCACCGACCTGGCACAGTGGCGCGCGGCGATCCGCCCCGACACCCGCGCGGTGTTCTTCGAGACGATCTCGAACCCGGTGCTGGAGGTGATCGACATCGCCGCGGTGGCCGACATCGCACACGCGGCCGGGGCCACGGTGGTGGTCGACAACGTGTTCGCCACGCCGGTCTATTCGCGGGCGTTGTCGCAGGGCGCCGACGTCGTGGTCTATTCGGCCACCAAGCATATCGACGGGCAGGGCCGCACCCTTGGCGGGGTGATCCTGGGCAGCGCCGAGTTCATCCGCGGCACCGTCGAGCCATACATGAAACACACCGGCGGCGCGCTGTCGCCGTTCAACGCCTGGGTGATGCTCAAGGGGCTCGAGACGATGGACCTGCGGGTGCGCGCGCAGGCGCGCACGGCGCTGCAACTGGCGCATGCGCTCGACGGGCACCCGGGGCTGGCGCGAATGATCTACCCGGGCCACCCCAGCCATCCGCAGAACGTGCTGGTCGAGACGCAGATGGGCGCCGGCGGCACGGTGCTGGCGCTTGACATCGCCGGCGGGCAGCGGGCGGCGTTCGCGTTTCTCAACGCGCTGCGGGTGACGGTGATTTCCAACAACCTGGGCGATGCCAAGTCGATTGCCACGCACCCGGCGACGACCACCCACCAGCGCCTGCCCGATGACCGCAAGGCTGCGCTCGGCATCACGCTGGGGCTGGTGCGGTTGAGCGTCGGGCTGGAGGATCCGCATGATCTGATCGCCGATATCACCGCGGCGCTGGAGGCCGCGGCAATCGGTGATCCATGATGTCGTTTCCGGCGTAAGACCCTTCGATATTGGAAACCCGCCGCCGCAAGCTTACGTTAGGCAGGCGACAGAACGCGAGAGGGCCCCAGATGAACATCCATGCGCCGGACATCGACGC
>NZ_JAGXFK010000021.1 GCF_024637375.1 Sediminimonas sp.
CGTGAAGGCCAGCCCCATCCGCCGCAGCGCCAGCCAGTAGAACGGCAGGTTGATGACGAAAAACACCGGCCCGAACCCGTAGCCGGTGACGTAGGACAGCAGCACCGCCAGCCCCGCTGTCTGGCCCGTCACCAGGCCCAGATGCGTCAGGATTGTCACCGCCGTGGCGGTCATCGCGGTGCCGAACAACAGCCCCTGGATATCGGCCAGCGGGCCGTGGCGGCGGTGATGCTTCTGCGAGTCTGCCTGATCTGCCATGGCGGCGTTTTACCCCATTCGCCGCGCGATTCCAGCAGCGAATGGGGCAGGGCGGTGCGGATCAGACGACGCGCAGGCGGTCGTCACGCGTGGCGCGGGCCGCGGCGCTGATCGCGGATAGGTGCTGCGTGTGAATCCGGCGTGACGGCGGAATGTCGGTTCGGTGACAGGCGCGCAAACGCGAACGGGGGCCGTTGCGGCCCCCGTTGCGTATCGTTGGTGGCACAGTGCGCCGTCAGATATCCAGCGCCTTGTTGAGGTTCTGATCGACCTTTTCCAGGAATCCCATGGTGGTGAGCCATTTCTGGTCGGGCCCGACGAGCAGCGCAAGATCCTTGGTCATGTGCCCGGACTCGACGGTTTCGACGACCACGCGCTCCAGCGTTTCGGCGAAAATCCTGAGCTTGTCGTTACCGTCGAGCTTGGCGCGGTGCTTGAGCCCGCCCGTCCAGGCGAAGATCGACGCGATCGAGTTGGTCGAGGTCTCCTCGCCCTTCTGGTGCTGGCGATAGTGGCGGGTGACGGTGCCGTGGGCGGCTTCGGCCTCCATGATCTTGCCATCGGGGGTCATCAGTTGCGAGGTCATCAGCCCCAGCGAGCCGAAGCCCTGCGCCACGGTATCGGATTGCACGTCGCCGTCGTAGTTCTTGCACGCCCAGACATAGCCGCCCGACCACTTCATCGCGCTGGCAACCATGTCGTCGATCAGGCGGTGTTCGTAGGTGATGCCCAGCTTGTCGAACTCTTCCTTGAACTCGTTTTCGTAGACCTCCTGGAAGATGTCCTTGAAGCGGCCGTCATAGACCTTCATGATCGTGTTCTTGGTCGACAGGTAGACCGGCCAGCCCATGTCGAGGCCGTAGTTCAGCGACGCGCGGGCAAAGTCGTAGATCGACTGGTCGAGGTTGTACATGCCCATGTAGACACCCGCCGAGGGGGCGTCGTAGACCTCTTTCTCGATCACCTCACCATCCTCGCCGACGAACTTCATGCTCAGCTTGCCGGGGCCGGGGAATTTCATGTCGGTGGCGCGGTATTGGTCGCCGAAGGCGTGGCGGCCGATCACGATGGGCTTGGTCCAGCCGGGCACCAGGCGCGGCACGTTCTGGCAGATGATCGGCGCGCGGAACACCACACCGCCCAGGATGTTGCGGATGGTGCCGTTGGGGCTGCGCCACATCTTCTTGAGGCCGAATTCCTCGACGCGCTGTTCGTCGGGGGTGATGGTGGCGCATTTGACGCCGACGCCGACTTCCTTGATCTTCTCGGCGGCGTCCACGGTGATCTGGTCGTCGGTGCGGTCGCGTTCCTCGATGCCGAGGTCGTAGTAGAGCAGGTCGACGTCCAGGTAGGGCAGGATCAGCTTTTTCTTGATGAAATCCCAGATGATCCGGGTCATTTCGTCGCCGTCGAGTTCGACGACGGGGTTGTCCACCTTGATCTTGTCCATGTGTCGGCTCCTTTGTTGATGCCTTGAATCGCTCGCTTGCCTGCCTCTTATCGCAAACGGGCCGGTGTGCAAAGATGGTATGCGGTTGTATACCGCAAAAAGACCCACCCGGAGCCGCAGGCTCAGGGTGTCACGCGGTTCTCGGCGCGGCGCATCCACAGCATCACGATCAGCGCCAGCGCCGAGTACCCGCCGGCGCCCAGGGTCAGCGGCAGTGGCGTGCCGTTGAAAAGCAGCCCCACCGGAATCGCCAGCAGGGCCCCGGCGAAGGTCGAGATCGAGCCGATCACGCTGGCCGCCATGCCGGCGATGTGGCCCATCGGCTCCATCGCGATGGCATTGAGGTTGCCCAGCGTCAGCCCGATCTGGAAAAACACCGTCATCAGCCAGAACAGAAAGGCATAGAACAGCGCGTCGCCCGACAGCCCGGCCAGCCAGGCCAGCGACATCGCCACCGACAGCGTCGTCTGCACCGCCAGTGCGGCGGTCGCCAGGCGGCGCATGCCCAGCCGTATCACCAGCGTGGCGTTGAGGAAACTGGCCGACGCCGCGACGACGGCCATGGCGCCGAACCACAGCGGAAAGCTGGCGGCGCGGTCGAAGACCCTGTCGAACACGGGCTGCACAAGGCTGATGGTGGTGAAGAGCGTGCTATAGCAGAACACCTGCGCCAGCACCGACAGCTTCACCGTCGGGTGGGTCAGCATCTCGACCAGCGCGCCGCGGATGGCGCGCAGCCGGATCGGACGGCGCCGCGCGCGGGGCAGCGACTCGGGCTGGCGCAGCGCCAGCCACAGACCCGAGACCAGGGCAAACACCACGAACGAGGCAAAGATCGCCCGCCAGCCCGCCACCGCGATCACCGCTGCGCCACCAAGCGGCGCCAGCGCCGGAACGATGGTGAACACCATCATCACCAGCGACATGATGCGCGCCATCGGCCGGCCCGAATGCAGATCGCGGATGATCGCCATGCCCACGATGCGCGGCCCGGCGGCGCCGATGCCCTGGATCGCGCGCGCCGCCAGCAGCAACTCCAGGCTGGGTGCTGCATAGGCCAGCGCCGCCCCGGCGATATACAGCGCCGATCCCGCCAGCAGAACGGGCTTGCGCCCGTAGGCATCCGACAGCGGCCCGGTGAAGAACGTCCCCGCGCCAAGGCCCAGCACGAAGGTGGTGACGATCAGTTGCGCGCGGTTGGGCGCGGCTGGGCTCAGCTCGACGCCGATCGTCGGCAATGCCGGCAGCATCGAGTCGATCGAAAAGGCGACCGTGGCGAAAAGCATCGCCATCAGGGCGATGAATTCCGGCAGCGCCAGGGGGGCGCGCGTGGTGGCGGCGGGCGCGCGGGCGGGCGTTGTCATGCCCCGCGCCCCGGCGGCCGTGCGTCACCATCGGAGCCGGGGGGCGCGGATTCTGCCTCTGTCTGGTCAACTTCCTTGCGTGCCTTGCGGCGCTGCGCCAGGCGACTTGCGTAGGTCAACTGGGTTAGCTGCCGTATCGCCGCCCCGAAGACGCCAAGCCCGAGGAAGATCAGCGCCGTCGTGGCGATCTTGCCGGCTGCGGTGGCCGGCACCAGGTTGCCGTAGCCCACGGTCGAGATGGTGACCACGGTGAAGAAATAGGCATCCAGCCAGCCCCATCCTTCCACGATGTGAAAGAAAACCGTGCCGCCGGCGACGATCGCCGCGAGCAATGCGAAGATGATCGCGATGCCTTCCCTGGCCATGGCAAGATGTCCTTTGCTTGGTTGTCAGACCTCTTTGCTGCGGATCTCGTCGATGACCTTGAGCCACGTCTCGGGCGGTTGCGCGCCCGGCACGGCGTGCTGTCCCGCGACGATGAAGGTGGGCACCGACGATACGCCCATTTCGTGCGCGGCCTTGTCGCGCGCAGCGATGGTGTCGCGGTCGGCGTCGCTTTGCAGCAGCCGCGCCACCACCGAGGCATCCATGCCGATGCCATCTGCGATGTCGGCCAGCACCTCGTGCGCGCCGATGTCGCGCCCGTGGTGGAAATAGGCCGCGAACAGCGCAGACACCACTGCCGGTTGCCGCCCTTCGATCCCGGCCCAGTGGATCAGCCGGTGCGCGTCCAGCGTGTTGGGCGTGCGCGCGATGGCACCAAAGTCGATCTCGAGCCCGGCCTCGCGCGCGGCGGCGTCGATGCGGGCATAGACCTGCGCCGCCTGTTCCTTGCCGCCGAACTTGGTTTCCAGGTAGTCGCGCCGGTCCATGCCTTCCGCGGGCATGTCGGGGTTGAGCTGGAACGGGTGCCATTCGATCTCGAACGGGTGATCGGGCCGGTCGGCAAGCGCCCGGTCGAGATGGGCCTTGCCGATGTAGCACCAGGGGCAGATCGGGTCGGACATGATGTCGAGCTTGACCATTAGCGGTCTCCTCCGGTGGCGTGGGGGAACAGATCGCGCAGTGCGCGGCGCAGCAGCTTGCCGTTGGCGCCGGTGGGCAGCGCGTCGAGGTGGACATAGGCGCGCGGCTGCTTGTAGCGCGCCAGTCGCCCGGACGCAAAGGCATCCAGCGTGGCGTCATCGAGGGGGGCCGGCCCGGTGTAGAAGGCGGCGATGATGCGCACGTCGGGCTTGACCTCGATATCGGTGACGCCGACCTGCTCGACCCCCGGATGGGGTTGCAGCGCGGCCTCGACCTCCAGCGGCGAGACGCGAAAGCCGCCCGCGTTCATCATGTCGTCGGCACGGCCCAGGTAGGCGATGTGGCCGTCGGCATCCATCGCGCCCTGATCGCCGGTCAGGAACCATTCGCCGCGCATTCGTGCCGCGGTATCCTCGGGCGCGCCCAGGTAGCCCAGCATCAGCCCCGGGTCGCGGCGCGATATGGCGATGGTGCCTTCCGCGTCCAGGCTTTGGGGCGTGCCGTCAGGGTCGACGATGGCCACCCGGCGCCCGTTTTGCGGGCGCCCCAGCGTGCCGGGATGCGCGGGTTCCGACGGGCTGCCGGAGATGAAGGTCGAGCATTCCGACATCCCGTAGGCCTCGTAGATGGTGCTGCCGGTGGCCGCGTGCCAGTCGGCGCGGATGGTGTCCGACAGCTTTTCGCCGGCGGCCAGGCCATGGCGCAGCGCCGGCAGGTCCATGCGGCTGTGCGCTGCCAGCACCTTGCGGTAAACGCCGGGCGCGGCGGCGAATATCGTGGCGTCGTGGCGGCGCATCAGATCGGGCAGGGCGTCGGGCGGCACGCCCTCGGCCGGGATCAGCGCGGTGGCGCCCCGCGTCCACGGGTCCATCAGCCCGGTGCCCAGCGTGTAGGTCCAGTTGAACGCGCCCGCATGCATGAGTCGGTCGCTGTCGCGCAGCCCGTACCAGCCGTCATGCATCATCCGGCGCGCCCAGATCGCGCGGTGCGCGTGGGCGACGGCACGCGGCACGCCCGCGGTGCCCGAGGTGTGAATGATATAGGCCAGCCGCTCGGGATCGCCGATATCGAACGCGGCCGGTGGCAGGGCACGCATGTCGGCCAGCGCGTCGGTGTCGATCACCGGCAGACCGGTGTCATCGGGGCAGGGCACGCGCGGGTCGCGCAGGATGGCGGCGGGCGACAGGTTGCCCACCATCTTGGCCACCTCGTGCGCGGTCAGTTGCGCCGCCGTGGGGGCCGGCACCAGCCCCACGGCGATGGCGCCAAGATAGGCCAGCGGGAAATCCACCGTGTTGCCAAGCCGCATCAGCACCACGTCGCCGGGGGTGAGCCCGGCACGGAGCAACCCCGCGCCAGTGCCCAGAACGGCATCCATTAGCGCGCCGTAGCTCCAGTCACTGCTGCCATCGGGCGACAGGATCGACAGCGCCACCTTGTCGGGCGTGGCCTCGGCCCGCGCCAGAACATGCGCGGCCATGTTGAAGGGCGTCGGGCAGGGGGCATCGGGACCCTGGTCGAAAATCACTTTCATCGGGCCTTGCTAAGCGCCGCGAGGCGCAGACGCAAGCCGCCCGCCCCGGCGCATCGAGGGCCGGCGATGCCTAGAACCAGCTCTGCACCCAGCGGGCGCCGCCCGATATATCCTGCCCCATGCCATCGACCGTCGCGCACCCTGTCAGCAGGCCAAGCATGACCAGCGCCACGGCGCCCCTCAGCGATCTTTCCGGTTTCATTTGCTGCTCTCCTCGTACCACCAGACATCGGGCATCCACCCGATCCTGTCCCCGTAGATCGGGGTATTTTTCGGGTATTTCAGCTCTTTCACATGCGCGATCCGATCCACCGTAGAGGTCCAGATCGGGATCACGTAGCGCCCCGCGGTCAGCGCCCGGTCCAGCGCCCGCGCGGCGGCGATGAAGTTGTCGCGCGTGCGGGCATTCACCAGGCGGCCGATCATGGCGTCGATCGCGGCCGATTGGACCCCCATCAGGTTGCGCGTGCCCGGCCGCTGCGCGCCTTGCGAGCCCCAGTAGAGGCGTTGCTCGTTGCCCGGCGACAGCGACAGGCTGCGCCGGATCGGGATCATGTCGAAATCCAGTTCGGTTTCGCGCTGGTTGAACTGGGCGTTGTCGACCTTGGTGATCGTGGCCTCGATCCCCAGGCGGGCCAACGCGCGGCGGTAGATTTCCCACACCGCATGGGCGGCGGTGTCGCCCTGGCGCAGCAGCACGTCGAAGGCAAATGGTCGACCCTGTGCATCGACCAGCCGGCCTTCCTGCACGCGCCAGCCCGCCTCGCGCAATAGCTTGGCCGCCCGCCGCAGGTTCTGGCGGTTGCGTTTCGTGTCGTTGCCTTCGGGCAGGCTGTAGCCCTCGATGGCGCCGGGGGGCAGGCTATCGGCGAAAGGCGCCAGCAGCGCACGCACCTTGCCTTGCGAGGGGCCGGGGCGCATCGCCAGCGCCGAGTTCGAGAAATAGGAGGTGATCCGCGCTTGCCGCCCGCCGGTGAGGGTGCCGTTGATGTAGTCGAAGTTGAAGGCCAGCAGCATCGCCTCGCGCACGCGCCAGTCGGAAAAAAGCGGGTTGCGGGTGTTCATCGCGTAGCCCGTGATTCCCGAGGGGCGTTCATGCGCGATCTCGGACTTGACGATATCGCCCCGGCGCACGGCGGGAAAGTCGTAGTCGCGGGCCCATTTCGCGGCGTTGCCTTCGCGGTAGGCAGTCAGCAGCCCGGACTTGAACGCCTCGAACATCACCGAGTCGTCGGCAAAGAACTCGATGCGGAACTCGTCGAGGTTGTGCATGCCGCGCCGCACCGGCAAATCCCGCCCCCAGTAGTCGGGGTTGCGGCGCAGGGTGACGTGGCGGCCCTGTTCGTAGTCGGCCACGACATAGGCCCCGGTGCCCAGGGGGATGTCGTGCAGCCCGGCGTCGGTGAAATCGCGACCTTCCCATTGCGCCTTCTTGAGGATCGGGCGCAGTCCGGCGAGCAGCGCCAGTTCGCGGTCGGCGGTGTTGAAGGTGATGCGCAGGCTGCGCGGGCCGGTCTGCTCGATGTGCTTGATCTTTTGCGCCAGGCCGAGGTAACGCGGGTGCCCCTCGCTGCCCAGCACATGGTAGGACCAGATCACATCTGCGACGGTGACGGGGCTTCCGTCCGAGAAACGTGCCTCGGGGCGCAGGGTGAACTCGACCCATCCGCGGTCGGGCCCGGTTTCGACCGATTCGGCCAGAAGCCCGTATAACGAGAACGGCTCATCCCAATTGCGCGCCATAAGTGATTCGTATCCCAGGAATCGCAATTGCCACGGGGCCGTCCCCTTGAGGACGAACGGGTTGAGCGAATCGAATCCCCCCGTATTGCCCATCACCACACGCCCGCCCCCGGGGGCGTTGGGGTTGGCATAGGGCAGGGACACAAAATCTGGTGGCAGAGCAGGCGTGCCATACATGGCAATGGCATGCCGCGGCTCGGCGTGGGCCGCGAAGGCCAGAAAAACAAGCGCGAATCCGGCCGCGGCCCGGCGCAAGGGTCGGAAATAATCCGCTATCATTTTGGCAACAATCCTGCTCTGGCCTTGTTTTTATGGTCCCCACACTAGCCGCGCTTTCATGGATTTTCAAACTTTTAGCTTGGAACGAGGCGGTGAATTGCTTATAAAGAGGGCACTGCTCGATAGGTTTCTTGCCTGTATGAAACCTGCCTCAATAACTGGACGCCCGCCTTGTGCGGGCGTTTTTTTTTGTGCGGGCGTTTTTTTTGGCCGGGTGGCAGCATTCGCTCCATGCCCCGATCACGCCTTTGGCCGTGCCGCGTTTGCTTCCCGGCAAACTGTCGCTACTGTCGCGGCGACAGCAACACGGAGGTCAGGCAATGTCACTCAAGGGAAAAACCGCCATCGTCACCGGGTCGAATTCCGGCATCGGGCTGGGCGTCGCGCGGGAGCTGGCGCGCGCAGGCGCGGACGTGGTGCTCAATTCCTTTACCGACAATTCGGAGGATCACGCCCTGGCCGACGGTATCGCGGCCGAGTTCGGTGTCAGCGCGCGTTACATCCGCGCCGACATGTCGCGCGGGGCCGAGTGCCGCGCCCTGATCGAACAGGCCGGCCGCTGCGACATCCTGGTCAACAATGCCGGCATCCAGCACGTCGCGCCCATCGAGGATTTCCCGACCGACAAGTGGGATGCGATCGTGGCCATCAACATGAGTTCGGCTTTCCACACCACCGCCGCCGCGCTGCCGATGATGCGCGCCGCCGGCTGGGGACGGGTGGTCAACATCGCCAGTGCGCACGGCCTGACCGCATCGCCCTACAAGTCGGCCTACGTCACGGCCAAGCACGGGGTGGTGGGGCTGACCAAGACCGCCGCGCTGGAAACCGCGCAGGAGCCGATCACCGTGAACGCGATCTGCCCGGGCTATGTGCTGACGCCGCTGGTCGAGGCGCAGATACCCGACACGATGGAAAAGTATCAGATGAGCCGCGAGGACGTGATCGAGCAGGTGATGCTGGAGCGCCAGCCGTCGCGAGAATTTGCCACCGTGGAACAGATCGGCGGCACGGCGGTGTTCCTGTGCTCGGATGCGGCGACGCAGATCACCGGCACCACGATCAGCGTCGATGGCGGCTGGACGGCGCTTTGACCCTTGGGCGCCCAGGGCCTCGTGGGGCTTGTGCCTCGCGCGCGATATGCCTAAGTCGGCGTGACGATCAACACCCGGGTACGAACAAGAACGGAGAACGCGGATGCAGTTCCAACTGAATACCGATCACAACATCGGTGGCGACGAGCGGGTCGCGGAAGTGGCCGAGCAGACGGTCACCGATACGCTCGGGCCGCTGGTCAAGCGGCTGACCCGGGTGGAGTTGCACCTGAAGGACACCAATGCCGGCAAGGGTGGCCCCGACGACATCCGCTGCACGCTCGAAGCGCGGCCCGAGGGGCTTCAACCGCACACGGTGCACCATGACGGCGCCGATGTCGTCGCCGCGATCAAGGGCGCGGCCAAGAAGATGCGCGCCCATCTCGATCACGAATTCGGCAAGTTGTCGTCGCGGCACTGATCCGGGCGCGGGGCGGGCGCGTAATACCTACACTCCGCCCCTGCCAGAAGGTCGTGCCAGATGCAGATCGTTGTCGTCTATGTTGCCACCGCGGTGGTGTTTCTCGCGCTTGACGCCGTGGTGCTCAAGACCGTGATGAGCCCACTGTTCGAACGCTACCTCGCGGATCAGTTGCTGGACCGTTTCCGCCTTGCGCCGGCGGTATTGTTCTACCTGTTCTACATCGCCGGGCTGGTGCATTTCGTGTCGCTGCCGGCGTTGGCGCAGGGGGCACCGCTCAAGGCGCTTGTCGGCGGCGCGCTTCTCGGCGCCATGGCTTACGGCACCTACGAGTTCACCAATTATGCCACGCTGCGCGATTGGCACTGGCACATGGTCGCGGTGGACCTCGCCTGGGGCACCGCCTTGACCGGCGTTTCGGCATGGGCCGGGGTGATGGTGGCGCGCGCCATCGGTTGAGCGCCGCATCGCGCCACGCAGAATGCGCTCAGAGTAGCGACAACTCGCCGGCCATCTGGCGGCCGTCGCGGCCCTCCTGCAATTCATAGCTGATCTTCTGGTTGTCGGCCAACCCGGTCAGGCCGGACCGTTCCACGGCCGAGATGTGAACGAACACGTCCTTGCCGCCGTCGTTGGGGGCGATGAAACCATAGCCCTTGGTGGTGTTGAACCATTTCACGGTGCCTTCGGGCATTTCCCGCGTCTCCCTGATCGTGCCGGTTCGCCCCCGCAAGTCATCGCCGGGGCGGTCACGCTCGGGAACAGGAGCCGCGGCCAGGTCAAGCGCGGGCTGGCTGAACCCAAATGTCACGGTTAAAATGATTGCACGGGTTTTGTAAAAATCAAGCGAAACGCGGTGCCTGCGGTCGCGGTGCCGCAGATTTCAGCGCCGGCGAAGCGGGGAAAGCGCATGAAGGTCTACGGCTTGATGACTTGCGACACATGCACAAAGGCGCGCAAGGCGTTGCCGAATAACGATTTCGTCGATATCAGGAAGGATGGCCTGCCGCACGGATTGCTGGAACGGGCGCTCACCCGGTTCGGCGACGCGCTGGTGAATCGCCGCTCGACCACATGGCGCGGACTGTCCGAGGCAGAGCGCGCGCGACAGCCGGCGGCATTGCTTTCAGAGCATCCGGCGCTGATGAAGCGGCCGCTGATCGAAGATGACCATGGCGATCTGCATCTCGGCTGGGGGGTGGAGGTGCGCAAGAAATTGCTTGGCTGACAGGCGCGTCTGGCCTATGCGCGGGAAACAGGAGGATACGACATGCGCAACGCGGCACTGGTTCTGGGCGTGATCGGCGGGATCGTCGGCATGCTGGTGGGGTTTTTCAGCTACGGGTATACCGAAGCGGTAGATCGTTTCGGCGAGATCGAGGGGCTGGCCGAGCAGGTGGCCAATGTCGAGGTGATCCGCGCCGCGAGCTTCCTGTCGCCGCTTCTGGCCATCGCCGGGGCGGCAATGGCCAAGGTGCGCGCGCTTTGGGGCGGTATCCTGCTGCTGATATCGACGGGCGGCATGTATTACGCGTTCGGGTTCAACGTATTCACCATGTTTCCGCTGGGGTTCTGCGGGCTGGCGGGCCTGTTGGCCATCGGGGCCGGCAAACCCGACGAGCCTAAGTCGCATTTCTGAACAGCAGTCGGTCGAGCGACAGCGCGCCGCCGCCCTTGAGCACGATCGTCAGCAGCACGAACACCCACAGCGCGCGCTGATCCATGATCAGGCTGTCGGGGGCGCGGTCAAACCAGGCGCCCAGTGTTCCGTCGTGTTCGATGCCACCATGGCCGAAAAGATCGGTCAGGCTCTGCACGATGATGAAACCCATCATGCCAAACGCGGCCAGACGTGAGAAAAGCCCGATAACGATCAGAAAAGGAAGGATGAATTCTGCCCAGGTTCCTGCCAGAACCACGAAGTGGTGGAAGATCGACAATTGCGAGGCATCGTACATCACCGCTTCCATCGCGCCGGGAAATATTTGCGCGCAAGCGCCGCTTGAGGGCGAGAATATCCCCATGACACCGTCGCCGAGCTTGGTCACCGCCGACGCCCAGAAATAGGCAAGCAATACGCCGGCAAAGACGATGCGGGCAAGAAGCGGCAGCGCAAGCGCGTTTTTGTCAAGATCATGAAATAGTAAAATATGTCGTAAAAGCATATCAGTAATTGCCATTCTTCATGTTGAGTGAGGCGATGGCAGCGCCATCGAGTAATAGCCCCAGCGTGAACGCGGGGTCGAACCCAGACGCCGTGGCGGCAGCCTGGTCATGGGCCTCGGCAAAGGTTGCGCCGCGCGCCAGCGCCTCCACGAACTCGGCGCCGCCAGCGGGCAGCGGGGTGGCGACAGGGTCGAAATCCGGCCGGGTGATCAACACGTTCTGCGGTGTTGCCGCCGGTTTCGGATTGCTTGGGTCCAGCGCGTAAGCCCGGATCGCGTGAACCGGCCAGACCGAGCGTACAATCGTTGTCGCCGGGGCCAGGTTCGCGCTCGAGTCCATGAGTGTTTTCAGCGCGATGGCGCGCAATGTTCCAGAACAGATCGCGGCGCTGTCGGCGGCGTGATAGGCCCGGCGCATGGCGTGTTCGAGGCGCGCGACATCGCCGAGGTAGCGGATGTGCGCCAGCGGCTCGAACCCGTCGAGGAAGGCGGGAAAGCCAGCACCATAGAGCATCAGAAGCGGCGAATCCGGCGGGTTTTCCTGCGCGTATGTCCTTGCGACGGTCGAGAAATTCTGCTCGCCGATCAGGCTGGCCACGGCCGGAAACCCGGTGCGCAGCGCTTCGCGCAGCGACACCGCGACGTTGTTGCGGTAGACCCAGAAACGCCGCCCGGCGGGCCGACCATGCCCATCGGACAGCCCCCCCGGCGGCGCCAGGTTCGGCGTCGTGATGGCGCGGTGCAGGGTGGCCTGGTCCGGCGGGGTCATGCGGTTTCCCTGTCTGTACCCGGTACGGATCGGGGCGTCGAATGTACGTTTTGCAGTGCCGTTGCGGCGCGCCGGGCCTCGGCGGCCAGAACCGGCCAGTCGGGCACGTCGGTATCCCATTCGACCAGCACCGGGCGTCGCCCACCGCGCGCAAGGGTGTCGTCGAGCAGCGCCCAGACGGGTTCGACGACCACGCGGCCGTGGCTGTCGATCAGCAGTGGCGCGTCGTGGTCGTCGTGATCCTGGTCATGGCCGCCAACGTGAATTTCACCCACCAGGTCAAGGGGATACGCGTCGATATAGGCGCGCGGCTCGTAGCCCAGGTTGGTGGCCGAGACGAACACGTTGTTGACGTCCAACAGCAGGCCGCAGCCGGTGCGCAGGGCCAGTTCGTGCATGAAATCGGGTTCGGCCCAGGTGGACTCGTCGAAGGCCAGGTAGCTGGACGGGTTTTCCAGCAGCATCTGCCGGCCCAGCGTCTGCTGCACATCGTCGATATGGGCGGCGACGCGCGCCAGTGTCGCGTTGGTATAGGGCAGGGGCAGCAGGTCGTTGAGGAACGCGCCCTCGTGCGTGGACCAGGCCAGGTGTTCCGAAAAGCTGGCCGGTTGCAACCAGTCGCAAAGGTGGCGCAGCCGTGCCAGGTGATCCCGGTCGAGCGGCGCCTCGCCGCCGATGCTCAGCCCCACGCCGTGTACCGAGATCGCGAAGCGCCGCGCCAGGTGTTCGAGCTGTGCCAGCGGCCGGCCGCCGTCACCCATGTAGTTCTCGGCGTGGATCTCCAGCCATTCGACGGGCGCGGGGTCGGCGATGATGTCGCCATAGTGCTGCGGCTTGTAGCCCACGCCGGGGGCGTGCGGCAGGCTGTCATGAGGGGGATGAGGCATGTCGCGGCCCTTTTGGTGTCTGTCCGAAGGGCGCACAGGCCGAGGCGTTCCCGCCCTGTGCGTTGTGCGGATCGCTCAGGACGGGATGTCGCGCTTGAGCGGTTCCAGCGCGCCTTCGCGCGGGCTGCCGTCGGCCATGTCGGGCAGGTCGATCTCAAGGCAGGTGCCGGCGTCGACCATCTTCCAAGCGTTGCCCTGAAAGTCGACGGTCGAGGTGCCCGCGCAGGTGGTGCCGGGGCCGGCGGCGCAGTCGTTCTGGCCCGCCAGCGCGACGCCAAAGCATTTTTCCTTGGCCTGAGCCCGGGCATCTGTGCCGTGCGCGGCCAGCGCGGTTGCGAAGGCGCCGGCGACGGCGAGGGTGGTCATGTGTTTTGACATTTCGGTCTCTCCCATTCGTTTCGAGGTCGGATCGCGTCGTGCGATGGGAAAGTCGTAGCGAGCGGCAGGCGTCACGCGCCAATCACGTCGCCGTGGCATCACGAAATGTTCAGTTGTGGTGAGATGATCGTGAGACGGGGCGCAAAGCCGGGCGTGTGGGCCGCGGGTGCGTCACCAGCATCCGCGCGTCTCATCCGGCGGCCTTCTCGGTGACCGCGACGATTGCGCGTTCGACCAGCGCCAGGCAGTCGGGCGTGGAAAAGCGATGATCGGCGCCCTTGACCAGCGTCAGGTGGATATCCGGGCTGTCGGCGTGATCCAGCAGGCGCAGCGCCACGTCGCGGGGCACGTCGGCGTCCGCCGTGCCCTGCAACAGCCGCACCGGGAACGGCAGGCCCAGCGGCGCGCGCAGCACCAGGTTTTCGCGCCCGTCCTCGATCAGCCGCCGCGTGATGACATAGGGCGCGTCGTCATACTCCGATGGTTGTTCCAGCCGCCCCTGAGCGGTGATTGCCGCGCGCTGGTCGGCATCGAATTCGGCCCACATGCCGTCTTCGGTGAAATCGGGCGCGGCGGCGATGCCCACCATGCCGGCGACGCGCGCGGGCATCGCGCGCGCCACCAGAGCCGCGATCCAGCCGCCCATGGACGAGCCCACCAGTATCTGCGGACCCTCGGTCAGCGCGTCGATGGCGGCGATGGCATCCGCCGCCCAGTCGCCGATGCAGCCGTCCTCGAACGCGCCAGAGGATTGACCATGCCCGGAGTAGTCAAAGCGCAGGAAGGCGCGGCCATTTCGTTGTGCCCAGTCCTGAAGGTAAAGCGCCTTGGTGCCTTCCATGTCGGATTTGAACCCGCCCAGAAACACCACACCGGGCCCCGTGCCGGCAAGGCGGTGATGGGCGATGCGCCGGCCCGCCGGCGTTTGCAGGTATTGTGGCTCTTGCATTCGGTGCCTCCTCCGTGCGCGGTATTGCGGCGGCGATCCTGCCCGCCCGGCGCGCGGGGGGCAAGGGGTGGCCCGGCCCCACCATCGCTGCGGCGGATGGCTTGACACCCCGCGGCGGCGGGGCCAAAAGGGCGCGAACCATACCCGCAACCGGGCGTTCCGTGGGCGCCAAACCGACGAGGAGCCAGCGCAATGGCACAAGTTTCTCTCACCTTCCCCGATGGCAATCAACGATCCTTCCCCGCCGGCGTCACCGCCGCCGAGGTTGCCTCCGATATCTCCAGATCGCTGGGCAAGAAGGCGATCAGCGCGCAGCTCGACGGCCGCCACTGGGATCTGCAATGGCCCATCGACCACGACGCGGCCATCGCCATCAACACCATGGCCGACCGCGCCCCTGCGCTGGAGCTTGTCCGCCACGACCTGGCCCACATCATGGCCCGCGCGGTGCAGGAAATGTGGCCCGATGTGCAGGTGACCATCGGCCCGGTGATCGAAAACGGCTGGTACTATGATTTCGATCGCAGGGAACCCTTCACCCCCGAGGACCTGGGCGCCATCGAGAAGCGCATGCGCGAGATCATCGCCGCGCGTGACCCGGTCACCACCGAGGTCTGGTCGCGCGAGCGTGCCATCGCGCATTACCAATCGACCGGTGAGCCCTACAAGGTGGAACTGGTCGAGGCGATCCCCGAGGACCAGGCCCTGCGCATGTACTGGCACGGCCCCTGGCAAGACCTGTGCCGCGGCCCGCATTTGCAGCACACCGGCCAGGTGCCCGCCGACGCCTTCAAGCTGATGAGCGTCGCCGGCGCCTATTGGCGCGGCGATTCCAGCCGCGCGATGCTGCAACGCATCTACGGCGTTGCCTTCCTCAACCGCAATGACCTCAAGGCGCATCTGACGATGCTGGAAGAGGCCGCCAAGCGCGACCACCGCAAGCTGGGCCGCGAGATGGACCTGTTTCACATGCAGGAGGAAGCCCCGGGTCAGATATTCTGGCATCCGAACGGCTGGAGCATCTACACCACGTTGCAGGATTACATGCGCCGCCAGCAGAACAAGGGCGGCTATGTCGAGGTCAACACCCCGCAGGTGGTGGACCGCAAGCTGTGGGAGGCCTCGGGCCACTGGGAAAAATACCAGGACCACATGTTCATCGTCGAGGTCGATGAGGAGCACGCGCGCGAGAAATCCATCAACGCGCTCAAGCCGATGAACTGCCCGTGCCACGTTCAGATATTCAACCAGGGGATCAAGAGCTACCGCGACCTGCCGCTGCGCATGGCCGAGTTCGGATCGTGCAACCGCTACGAGCCGTCGGGCGCGCTGCACGGCATCATGCGGGTGCGCGGGTTCACCCAGGACGATGCGCACATCTTCTGCACCGAGGACCAGATCGCGCAAGAGACCGAGCGTTTCATCGACTTTCTGTCGCGCATCTACAGCGATCTCGGGTTTGAAAAGTTCACCGTCAAGTTTTCCGACCGGCCCGAGACCCGCGCCGGGTCGGACGAGGTGTGGGACAAGTCCGAGGCCGCCCTCAAGCAAGCGACCGAGGCGGCCGGCTACGCCTATGACGAGAACCCCGGCGAGGGCGCGTTTTATGGTCCCAAGCTGGAGTTCGTGCTGACCGATGCCATCGGGCGCGACTGGCAATGCGGCACGCTTCAGGTCGATTTCGTCCTGCCCGAACGGCTGGATGCCAGCTATATCGGCGCCGATGGCGACAAGCACCGCCCCGTGATGCTGCACCGCGCGGTGCTGGGCAGTTTCGAGCGATTCATCGGCATCCTGATCGAAAGCCACGCCGGCAAGCTGCCGTTCTGGCTGGCGCCGCGGCAGGTGGTGGTGGCCTCGATCGTGTCGGACGCCGACGAC
Source organism: Sediminimonas sp. (assembly GCF_024637375.1). Taxonomy (GTDB): domain Bacteria; phylum Pseudomonadota; class Alphaproteobacteria; order Rhodobacterales; family Rhodobacteraceae; genus Sediminimonas. Next base: position 16,199 of record NZ_JAGXFK010000021.1, read on the forward strand.
TATTGCCGCGAGGTGGCCGCAGCGTTGCAAGCCCGCGGCGTGCGCGCCGAAACCGACCTGCGCAACGAGAAGATCAACTACAAGGTGCGCGAACATTCGGTGGCCAAGGTGCCGGTGATCCTGGCCTGCGGCGCGCGCGAGGTCGAAGACCGCAGTGTGACCGTCCGTCGCCTGGGCGAGAAGCAGACGCAGACCCGCACTCTGGACGAGATTACCACCGAGCTGGGCACCGAGGCCAAGCCGCCCGACATGGCCTGAGCGCCGCGTCGCGCACCGGGCGCCTTGCCGCCGGGCACCATAGGCGCCACACTTGTGTCGATGGCGACGCGAAAAGGGGCAAGCGATGGCTGAAGCGGTGGTTTTCCTGCCGGGCATGATGTGCGACGCACGGCTCTACGCCCCGCAACTCGCCGATCTGAGCCGCGATCACGCGGTCACGGTAGCGCCGATCACGCAGGGCGAGCGGGTCGAGGAAATCGCCTCGGGGTTGCTCGACGTGCTGCCGGGGCGGTTCGCGCTGGCCGGGCTGTCGATGGGGGGCATCGTGGCGATGGAACTGCTGCGCCGCGCGCCGGATCGGATCACGCGGCTGGCGCTGATGGACACCAACGCGCTGGCCGAGACGCCGCAAAGCGCCGCGCATTACGAGCCGCCGATCATCGCCGCGCGCGCCGGCCGGGTGGACGAGGCGGTCATGCAGATGGTGCGCCCCGAGGTGCTGGCGCCGGGACCGGGGCGAATGCAGGTGCTGGCGCTGGTGCGGCAGATGGCGGCCGACCTGGGCGCCGAGGTGTTCGTGCGCCAGGCGCGTGCCTTGCAGCGCCGCCGCGACTACCAGGCGGAGCTGCGCCGCTGCAAGGTGCCGACGCTGGTGCTGTGCGGCGCGCATGACGCGCTGACCCCGGTCAAGCGCCACCGTTTCATGGCCGAGCTGATCGGGCATGCGCGTCTCGACATCCTCGACGACGCCGGCCACCTGCCCACGATCGAGGCGCCCGAGGCAACGACAAGCGCGTTGCGCGACTGGCTGGAAATGCCGGCTCCGGGGGGCGCGGCGGAGGGCCGTCCATGAGCCGCGGGACGCGCCGATGGGTGAAGATCAGGCGCGGGTGCCAGCGTGCGCAGGTCTGGGCGCGCCGGCGCATTCCGCCGGGGCTGCGACTGCTGGCGGGGCTGGTGCTGATGGTGGGGGGCGTGTTCGGCTTCCTGCCGGTGATCGGGTTCTGGATGTTTCCCTTGGGCGTCGCGGTGGCGGCGCTTGACATCGCGCCGCTCTGGCGTCGGCTGCGCGCATGGTGGCGCCGACGCTGAAACTCCCCCCCCCGGCCCCCGGTGAGGGGAGGGCGCGTTCCGGTGCCGCGCGCCTCAGGCGGCGTTGGTGTTGGCGGCTTTCTTCGCGGTGCTCGGCTTGGGGGCGGGGCTGTTGGCGTCGATGAACTCCAGAACCAGCGGCCGGATGTTGTTGCGCCAGCTCTTGCCGGCAAAGATGCCGTAATGGCCGGCGCCAGGTTCGACGTGGCTGGCTTTTTTCGCGTCCGGCAGGCCGGTGCACAAATCCAGCGCGGCGATGCACTGGCCCGGTGCCGAGATGTCGTCGTTGGTACCTTCGACGGTTTTCACGGCGACATCGGTGATCTTGCCCATGTCCACCTGGTGGCCCTGGACGGTAAAGGCGTTGCGCGCGATCTCGCGGCCCTTGAAGACACGTTCGACGGTCGACAGGTAGAACTCGGCGGTCATGTCCATCACCGCGAGGTATTCGTCGTAGAACCGGTTGTGCGCGTCGTGGTCCGATGCCTCGCCGCGGGCGACGGCGCTGATCTGTTCGGTAAACGCCTTCTGGTGGCGTTCGCCGTTCATGCCGATGAACGAGGCCAGTTGCAGCAGCCCCGGATAGACCGTGCGCCCGACACCCTTGTAGGTGAAGCCGACGCGCTGGATCATGAGTTCCTCGAGCTGGCCCATGGTCACGCGGGCGCCGAAATCTGTCACTTCGGTGGGGTTGGCGTCGGGGTCGATGGGACCGCCGATCAGGGTCAGGCTGCGCGGCTGCGCCTTGGGGTCGATCTCGGCCAGGTAGGCGGTTGCCGCCAGCGCCAGGGGCGCCGGCTGACACACCGCGATGACGTGGGTGTCGGGGCCCATCTCGCGCATGAAGTCGACCAGATAGAGCGTGTAATCCTCGACATCGAACTTGCCGCAGCTCACCGGGATGTCGCGGGCATTGTGCCAATCGGTGATGTAGACCTCGCAATCGACCAGCAGGCTTTTTACCGTCGAGCGCAGCAGGGTGGCATAGTGGCCCGACATCGGCGCCACCAGAAGCACCTTGCGCGGCATCGGTTCGCGCCCCGGTACGGCGAAATGGATCAGGTCGCCGAAGGGTTTCTCGACCACCGTCTCGATATTGACCAGGTGATCCTTGCCATCGGCGCAGGTGAAGGTCCGGATACCCCAGTCGGGCTTGGCCACCATGCGTTGAAAGGTGCGTTCGGTCACCTCGCCCCAGGCTGCCATCCAGCTGAATGCGGGGTTTGGCACGGTGCTGAAAAACGGGTAGGATGCGAATGACAAGGCGGAGGCACCCAGCCATTGGTTCGCATTGCGGAAGGATTCCATCAGATCGTATGTCGCCATGTAGCGCATCGTGCGTCTCCTTTGGTGTCCGGGGCGGCCCCGATGGCATGCCGCTTGCCCCGGCCCACGGCATTTATGCTGCTTTGCAGCGAAGAATAGGGGTAAAACTTTAATATGACAACCAACGACGACGTCGCGAAGGAAAACCTGGAGCGGTTGAACGCCAATCTGGCCCGTGTCGAGGAACTGTCGCAGCGCCTGGTCCATGCCCTGACGGCGCGACAGGGGGTCAGCCCGGCGCTCAGCGGCCCCGACAGCGACGTGTTCCTCAAGGCCGGCGCGGCGTATTGGTCCGAGATGATGCGCGACCCGGCGCGCATGTTCGAGCATCAGGTCGAATACTGGAGCAAGTCGGTGAAACATTTCATCGAGGCGCAGCAGGCAATCGCGCAGGGCGGGCTGGAGGCGCCCGAGGACGAAACCCCCGACGATCCGCGCTTTGTCAATCCGCTGTGGCGCACGCATCCCTATTTCAACTTCGTCAAGCAACAGTACCTGCTGAACGCGCAGGCGGTGGAGCAGGCGGTGGCCGATGCGCAGGAGCTCGACCCGGTCGAGCGCAAGCGGCTGGAGTATTTCTCGCGCCAGATCATCGACATGATGTCGCCGACCAATTTCCTTGGCACCAACCCCGACGCGCTGGAACGCGCGGTCGAGACCGACGGCGAAAGCCTGGTGCGCGGGCTGGAAAACCTGGTGTCTGACCTAGAGGCCAACGACGGCGAACTGCTGGTGCGGCTGTCGAGTCCGGATGCCTTCAAGCTGGGCGAGAACATTGCCACCACGCCGGGGCAGGTGGTTTATCGCAACGACATGATGGAACTGATCCAGTATGCGCCCGCGACCGAAAAGGTGCACGCCACGCCGCTGATCATCTTTCCGCCCTGGATCAACAAGTTCTACATCCTCGACCTGAAAGACCGGAACAGCCTGATCAAGTGGATCACCGAGCAGGGGTTCACGCTGTTCGTGGTCAGCTGGGTCAACCCCGACGAAAGCTATGCCGATATCGGGCTGGAGGATTACATGGAGCGCGGCTACCTGGCGGCGCTGCGCGAGGTCAAGGCGATCACCGGCGAAAGCCGGGTCAACGCGGTTGGGTACTGCATCGGCGGCACCACGCTGGCGATGGTGCTGTCGCTGCTCAAGCACCGCGGCGACGACTCGGTCAAGTCGGCGAGCTTCTTCACCACGCTGACCGATTTTTCCGACCAGGGCGAGTTTACGCCGTTCCTTCAGGACGATTTCATCGACCCGATCGAGGCCGAGCTGGCCGAGCGCGGCATCCTGCGGTCGTTCATCATGTCGCGCACCTTTTCGTTCTTGCGCTCGAACGACCTGATCTACCGCCCGGCGATCCGCAGCTACATGCTGGGCGAGGCGCCGCCGGCCTTCGACCTGCTGTACTGGAACGGTGATGGCACCAACCTGCCGGGGCGCATGACCATGCAGTACCTGCGCCAGCTTTGCCAGCGCAACGAATTCGCCGATGGCGGGATCGAGCTGTTGGATGAACGTCTTCACCTTGGCGACATCAACCTGCCGGTGTGCGTCGTGGCCTGCCAGACCGATCACATCGCCGCGTGGAAGGACAGCTACCGCGGCATGCAGCAGATGAAATCGCGCAGCCGCACGTTCATCCTGTCGGAATCGGGGCATATCGCGGGTATCGTGAACCCGCCCAGCAAGAAGAAGTACGGCCACTATACCAACACCGCGCTGAGCCTGCCGGCCGAGAAATGGCTGGAGGGCGCCACCTACCACGAAGGCAGTTGGTGGCCGCGCTGGGGCAAGTGGCTGGCGAAACGCTCGGGCGGCATAGTGCCCGCGCGCACGCCGGGCGATTCGGAGCACCCGCCGCTCGCACCGGCGCCGGGGCGCTATGTCGATCGCGCGTTAAACGACTGATTCCAAATTGTTTTGGAAATTATCGCTGCATCGCGGCATAAATTCCTTGAAATGCTGCGTCGCAGCATGCATATTGTGTTCAGAACAACAAAGGCGGGGCGCTCCCTCCCCGCAGGCTCAGAAAAGGATTTGAGACATGACCAAGGCAAATGACATGACCGACATGACCGCCATGATGAAGGACATGATGGGCGCATTCCCCGTCGACACCAAGGCGATGGAAAACGCGTTCAAGAACCAGGCGACGCTGAACGAAAAGCTGTCCGGCGTGGCGCTGGATGCGGTTGGGAAGTCCTCGGAAATCTCCAGCAAGTGGACCAAGGACACTCTGGCCAAGATGGCCGACATGAGCAAGGCCAAGACCGATCCGGCCGACTATGCCAAGTCGATGACCGATTTCGCCTCGGCGCAGGCCGAAGTCGCCGCCGAGAACATGGCCGCCTTCGCCGAAGTCGCGAAGAAGGTTCAGATGGACACGGTCGAGCTGATGATGGCTGCCGGCAAGGACATGGGCGAAGAAGCCCAGTCGGCCATGCAGAAGGCCACCAAGGAGGCGAGCACCGCCGCCAAGAAGGCCACCGCACAGGCCAAGTAAGCGCGACGCATCGACTTCCTCCCTGTCGATGTCATCGGGGCGGGCTGCCAAGCCCGCCCTTTCAATTTGTCGGCACCTGCCCTAGGATTGCTGCACTGCTGCATCTGGGAGGATCGCCCGTGGCCGACGACGCCAAACCGCTTCTGATCAAACGCTACGCGAGCCGCCGGCTCTACAACACCGAAACCAGCGATTACGTCACGCTGGAGGATATCGCGCGGTTCATCCGCGAGGGCCGCGAGGTGCAGATCGTCGATCTGAAATCCGGCGACGACCTGACCCGTCAATACCTGCTCCAGATCATTGCCGAACACGAAAGCCGCGGCGAAAGCGTGCTGCCGGTCAACGTGCTCAACGACCTGGTGCGCAGCTATACCAGCCAGGCCGGGTCGATCGTGCCGCAGTTCCTGCAAATGTCGTTCGACATGCTGCGCGATGGCCAGAGCCAGATGATGGAGAAAATGGTCAAGGCGAACCCGATGGCCAAGATGCCCGGGTTCGAGGCGATGCAGGCCCAGCAGGAGGCGTTCCTCAAGGCGATGACCAGCGGCGTGGCCGGCAGTACCGGGCCTTCGGGTGGCGGGTCCGAGGCGGACGGCGGCGAAGAGGATCTCGACGAGATCAAGCGCCAACTGGCCGAATTGCAAGACAAGCTGTCAAAGATGAACAAGTAGGCCGCGATGGTCGATAGCCCCGGCCGGATAACCCTCTGGGGGATTGAGGTGTTCGTCGCCACGGCGGAGGAGGGCAGCATCTCGGCCGCGGCGCGGCGTCTGGGGGCCAGCCCCTCGGCGGTCAGTCAGCAATTGACCAACCTCGAAGGCGCGATCGGCGCGGCGCTTCTGGTGCGCAACGCCCGGCCGGTGGTGCTGACCCCGGCCGGAGAGCTGTTTCGCCGTCGCGCCGGCACCATCCTCAACGAGGCGGCGCTGGCGCGCAGCGAACTGGCGATGACCGACATGACGGCGCTGACCCGGTTCCGGCTGGGCATGATCGAGGATTTCGAGGCCGACGTGACGCCGCAGTTGCTGACCGGGCTGGCGCACGAGATGAGTCACTGCCAGTTTTTGCTGGAGACCGGGGCAAGCCACCATTTGCACGACCAACTCGATGCCCGCGCGCTTGACGTTGCGGTGGCCGCCGAGATGGGCGCGATCCCCGACTGGGCCGAGCAGCACCCGCTGCTGAGCGAGGGATTCGTGGTGGCGGCGCCGCGCGGTACCCTGGGCGAACTGGCCCTTGACCATGCGGGCGTTCTGGACCGGCTGCGGGCGATGCCGCTGGTGCAATACAGCAGTCGCCATTACATGGGCCGGCAGATCGCTGCGCATCTGGCGCGGCAGGATCTGCGCCTGTCGCACCGGTTCGAACTGGACAGCTACCACGCCATCCTGGCGCTGGTGGCCCAGGGCGCGGGCTGGACCATCCTGACGCCGCTGGCGCTGATGCGCGCGCGGCGCTTCGCCGGCAGCCTCGACGTGGCGGAGCTGCCCTTCGCGTCGCTGGAGCGGACGATCTCGTTGACCGCGCGGCGCGGGGAGCTGGGCGACATGCCGGCCCACCTGGCGGCGCTGATCAAGCCGCTGTTGCAAGAGGCGGTTGTGACCCCGGCGATTGCGGCGCACCCGTTCATGGCGGCGCACCTGCGGGTGCTCTGACGCAGGTCAGGAAAAGGCCGGATCGGGCGCGCCCCGTCGCTGGCGCGGCGGGCGGCGCGTTGCAAGCTCACGCCAGGGCCCTCTATCGGGCGCGCCTTGCCCGCGATCAGGTGCCGTAGCCGCGGATGTTGCCCATCACGTCCTGCGCGGCGCGCACCAGCGCTTCGGCGATCACGTCAAGTTCGGGCAGTTGCAGCCGCGCCGGCAGGCGGGTGTCGCAGGCCCGCATCAGCATCTGGCGGGTGCGCGGCAACTCGGGCAACTCGCCCAGGAACTGCCAGTTCCAGAACGCGCGCGCGTTGTCGGCGCTCAGCCCGAAAACCTGCACCTTGACGCCGCGTTCGGCCGCGGCGCGCGAGAACGCCTCGACTTGGTCCTGTGCCATGCCCACAAGGTTGAACTGGATGGAATCGGGGGCGCGTTCCTCCGGGTCCAGCTTGGCCGGCACCTCGATCCAGGGCGACAGGTTCAGCCGTTCGGCGACGTAGTCATGGTTGCGCCGCCCGTCGGCGATGCGGCGGGGCAGTTCGGGTATCTGCGGGCGCAGCAACGCGGCGCTGAGATTGCCCATCCGCAGGTTGTATAGCGGCAGGCGGTTCTGCCACCGAGCAAAAGCCTCGTGCAGCGCCTGCGCGTCTTCTTCGGTGGCGGCCATGTGCTTTGACCAGTTGTGCTCATAGGCGCCCGACATGATCACCGCGCGGGCCATGATGTCGGCATCGTCGGTGATCATCATGCCGCCTTCGCCGGAATTGAGCAGCTTGTAGCTCTGGAAGCTGAAGCAGCCCACGCGCCCGATGGTGCCGATGCGCTGGCCGTGCCAGGTGGTGCCCAGCGAATGCGCCGCGTCCTCGATCACCGGCACGCCGCGGGTCTCGGCCAGGGCCATGATCGCGTCCATGTCCGAGGTGTGGCCGCGCATGTGGCTGATGATGACGGCGTCGATGCTGTGGTCGAGCCGTTTGGCGAAGTCGTCGATGTCGATGCGGTAGTTGTCGCCCACCTCGCACAGCACCGGCGTGCAATCGGCGTGCACGACGGCCGAGGGCACGGCGGCGAAGGTGAACGCGGGAACCAGCACCCGCGCGCCGCGCGGCAGATCAAGCGCCTTGAGCGACAGGAACAACGCCGCCGAGCAACTGCTGACCGCAAGCGCGTAGCCGCTGCCAAGCGCGTCGGCGAATTCGCGTTCCAGCAGCGACACCGGCGCATCCTGCGGCGCGGTGTAGCGGAACAGATCGCCGGTCTGCAAGAGCCGCTCGATCTCTTCTCGGGCGGCGGCGGGGATCGGCTCGGCATCGTAGACATTGGGCGGCAGGGACATCGGGATTTCGGCTTTCCTGAAATTTCCTTTCCGATTTCCTAAACGAACCGAACCGAAAAGCAAAGCCCCCGGCGCCCGCGAGGGGCGCGGCGATAAGTCCCGTGGCAAGCGGAGGTGCGGCGCGCGCGGCGTGTGCTAAAGGCCCAGCCGGTCGCGCAGGGCAAACCAGCTCATCGCCAGCGTCAGCAGCGGTGTGCGCATGGCCGCCCCGCCGGGAAACGGCGTGTGCGGCAGGCGTGCCATGGTGTCGAAGCCCTCGGCCTGTCCGGCGATGGCCTGCGCCATCAGCATACCGGCATGGGTGGCGGTTCCCACCCCGTGCCCCGAATAACCCGAGGCCGACAGGATGTTGGGCGCCAGCCGCACCAGATAGGGCAGCCGCTTCATGGTGATGGCCAGGGTGCCGCCCCAGGCGTGGTCGATTCCCACGTCGCGCAGATGCGGGAAGATCTGGCACATCGGCTTGCGCACCAGCGCGGCGATATCGCGCGGGAAACGGTAGCCATAGCTTTCGCCGCCGCCGAACAGCAACCGGCCATCGTGGCTGAGGCGGAAATAGTTGATCACGAACTTGGTGTCGGCGACGGCGACGTCGCGGGTCAGCACGCGGGCGGTCTCGGCACCCAACGGTTCGGTCGCGGCGATGAAATTGTTGATCGGCATTACCCGGCGCGCCACTTGCGCATCCAGCCCGCCGAGGTAGCCGTTGCAGGCCAGGATCAGGTGGTCGGCTTGTACCCGTCCCGTTTCGGTGTGCACCACCGGCTGCGCACCATGGTCGAGCGCGCGCACCTCGCTGCGCTCGAAGATGCGCACGCCGGCGTCACGGGCCGCGCGTGCCAGCCCCAGAGCGTAGGCCAGCGGATGCAGATGCGCCGCGCCGTGGTCGAGCGTGCCGCCGTGATAGGCCGGCGAGGGGCACAGCGCGGCGAACTCTTCGGCGTCGAGCTTTTCCACCTGGTCATAGCCGTAGCGGCTGTTGAGGTGGTCGGCGTGGGCGTGCTCGGCGGCCATTTCGCGGCGGGTGAAACAGGCATGCGCCACGCCCGGTTTCAGGTGGCAGTCGATGGCGTGGCGGTCGATCAGGCCCTTGACCAGATCCTTGGCCTCTTCGGCCTGTTGCCACAGCCGCATCGCGTCTTCGGGGCCTACGAGACGTTCCAGCGCGTCCTGTTCGACGCGCTGGCCGCTGCCCAGTTGCCCGCCATTGCGCCCCGAGGCGCCGAAGCCCACGCGGTGCGCATCGAGCAGAACGACATCAAAGCCCGCCTCGGCCAAGTGAAGCGCCGCCGACAGCCCCGTGTAACCGGCGCCTACCACGCAGACATCGGCGCGCGTGTCGCCGTGTAGCGGCTCGAACGGCGGCAGCGGCGTGGTGGTGGCGGCATACCAGCTATCGGGGTAGGTGCCGGGGCGGTCGTTGGCGTGGAGCAGGTTCATGCGGCTGGTCTTTCGAGGTTCGGGCGATGGTGGGGGCGCTGCCCCCGCCGCGCGTGCCGCGCGACTCCCCCGGGATATTTGTGGCCAGAAGAAACGCCGGCGGCGAGGAGAGGATCAGACGTTGATGAGCAGGTGTTCACGCTCCCAAGGGCTGATGACCTGGAGGAATTCCTCGTACTCGGTGCGCTTGACGATGCTGTAGACGCGGGCGAACTCGGAACCGAGGATATCGTGCAGGTCGGTGGCGGCATCGAAGAGGTCGAGCGCCTGGCCCAGCACGCGGGGGATCTCGCCCTCGCCGTCATAGGCGTCGCCCTTGAACTGGCGGTCGGGGCGGACCTCGTCCATCAGGCCCATGTAGCCACAGGCGAGGCTGGCGGCGATGCCGAGGTAGGGGTTGCAATCCATGCCCGCCAGGCGGTTTTCCACCCGGCGCGCCTCGGGGCCCGACAACGGCACGCGGATGCCGGTGGTGCGGTTGTCGCGCCCCCAGGCCAGGTTGATCGGTGCGGCCTGGTCGCGCACATAGCGGCGGTAGGAGTTGACGTAGGGCGCCAGCACCGCGATGGCCGAGGGCAGGTGCCGTTGCAGCCCGCCGATATAGTGGAAGAAGGCATCGGTTTCGCCGCCCTGCGGGCCGGCGAATATGTTGTGTCCGGTTTCGATGTCGAGCACAGAGTGGTGGATGTGCATGGCCGAGCCGGGTTCCTCGGCAATCGGCTTGGCCATGAAGGTGGCGAAACAGTCATGGCGCATCGCCGCCTCGCGGATCAGCCGCTTGAAGAAGAACACCTCGTCGGCCAGCTTAACCGGGTCGCCGTGGCGCAGGTTGATTTCCAGTTGCCCGGCGCCGCCTTCCTGGGTGATGCCGTCGATCTCGAATCCCTGCGCCTCGGCGAAGTCGTAGATGTCGTCGATGACAGGGCCGAATTCATCGACCGCGGTCATCGAATAGGCCTGGCGCGCGGCGGCGGGGCGGCCCGAGCGGCCGATCATCGGTTCGATGCTCTTGGCGGGGTCCACGTTGCGCGCCACCAGGTAGAATTCCATCTCGGGCGCGACGACGGGGTTCCAGCCTTGCGCGTGGTAAAGCTCGACCACCCGGCGCAGCACGTTGCGCGGGGCGCATTCGATCGCCGCGCCGTGGCGGTCATAGGCGTCGTGTATGACCTGCAGCGTCCAGTCGCCCGTCCACGGTGCCGCCGAGGCGGTGGACATGTCCGGTTTCAGGATCATGTCGCGTTCGATGAACCCGTCGTCGCCGGCGGCCTCGCCCCAGTCGCCGGTGATGGTCTGGTAGAAGATGCTGTCGGGCAGGTGGAAGTAATCCTGCCGGGCGAACTTGCTGGCTGGCACCGCCTTGCCGCGGGCGATGCCGGGCAGGTCCGAGATGATGCATTCGACCTCGTCCAGGCGGCGCCCATCGAGGTAGGCGCGGGCATGGTCGGGCAGGTTGTCGGTCCATTCGGTCATGAGGTGGTCCTCTTGAAGAAGTCCGCCATCCGGTCGGCGAAGGTTTGCGCGTCCAGCGGCGTTTCGAGGCGGTCGCGGGCATCGTCGAGCAGCGCATCGTCGATCAGGCCGGGGCCGCGATGGCGGATCAGTGAATCGACCATCTCGGCGTTGAACTCGGGGTGCGGTTGCACCGTCAGCACGGTGTCGCCATAGGCCAGCCCGGCATTGCGGCAGAACGGGTGGGTGGCGATCACGCGCGCGGCGGCGGGTTTCTCGACCACCTGGTCCTGGTGCCAGGCGTTGAGGGTTATCGGGGTGCCGTCGAAATCATACTCCTGCGGGCCGATCGCCCAGCCGCCCGAGAACTTTTCGACCCGCCCGCCCAGGGCCTGGGCGATGATCTGGTGGCCGAAACAGATGCCGATCAGAGGCCGGCCCGAGGCGGCGATGTCACGCAGCAACGCCTCGAGCGGCGGGATCCAGGGGTGATCCTCGTAGGCGCCGTGTTTCGAGCCGGTGACAAGCCAGCCATCGGCGGCCTCGGGGCCGGGGGGGAACTGGTTGTCGACAACGGACCACGTTTCGAAATCGAAGCCGTGCCCCGACAGCAGCCGCATGAACATGTCTGAGTAGTCGCCCAGGGTGTCGACGACTTCGGCGGGGGCGTGGCCGGTTTGCAGGATGCCGATTTTCATGGATCACCGGTTGGTTGGAATGGCGCAAGGCTATGGCGGAGAAGCCCGGCAGGCAAGGGTGGCTCGGAGCGTGTTTCAGACCGAGTCGAGATAGATTTCCGCCTGTTCATCCGGGGTCAGTTCGCCCATGTAATGCATTTCCTGGCGCTTGGTCAGCACCAGGTTGCGGATCAGTTCGGGCGCGAAGATGCGCTTCACGATGTCCGAGCCCTCGAACGCGTCGATGGCACCGGCCCAGGTGTCGGGGATGTGCGGCAGGTCCAGCGCGTAGGCGTTGCCGGTGATCGGCGCGGGCGGCTCAAGCCCGTCCTCGATACCGCAAAGCGCGGCGCCCAGGATCGCGGCCAGCATCAGGTACGGGTTGACGTCGCCGCCCGCCACGCGGTGTTCGATGCGCCGCGCCTTGGGGCTGCCCGAGGGCACACGGATGGCGGCGGTGCGGTTCTCGTAGGCCCAGCAGATGCCGGTGGGCGCGTGGGCGTCGGGCACCATGCGATCGTAGCTGTTGGCGTGGGGGGCAAAGACCAGCGTGCTGTCGTGCATGGCGTTCAGGCACCCGGCGATGGCGTGGCGCAAGGTGTCGGTGCCTTTGGGCCCGCCATCGTCGAAGACGTTGTTGCCTTCCTTGTCGAGCAGCGAGAAATGCGTGTGCAGCCCCGACCCGGGGTAGTCGTCATAGGGCTTGGCCATGAACGAGGCGGCGAACCCGTGCCGCCGCGCCATCCCCTTGACCAGCATCTTGAACAGCCAGGCATCGTCGGCGGCGCGCAGGGCGTCGTCGCAATGCATCAGGTTGATCTCGAACTGGCCCAGTCCGGCTTCGGAAATGGCGGTGTCGGCGGGGATGTCCATCTCTTCGCAGGCGTCGTAAAGATCGGTGAAGAAGATGTCGAACTGATCCAGCGCGCGCACCGACATCGTCTCGGCCGCCTTGCGCCGCTTGCCCGAGCGCGGGCTGATCGGCACCTGCAGGTTGCGGCCCGAATCGTCGATCAGGAAGAATTCCAGCTCCACCGCGACCACCGGCGTCAGGCCGCGCGCCTTGTAGCGGTCAAGCACCGCGCGCAGCGCCTGGCGCGGGTCGCCGTCATAGGGGCGGCCATCCTCGCGGAACATCCAGATCGGCAGCAGCGCCGTGGGCGCCTCCAGCCACGGCATCGGCATGAAGCCGCGTTCGGTCGGTTTGAGCACACCATCGGCATCGCCCGAATCGAACACCAGCGGGCTGTCGTCGATATCCTCGCCCCAGATGTCGAGGTTGAGCACCGACAGCGGAAACCGGGTGCCATCCTCGACCACCTTGTCGGCAAAGCGCGTCGGCACGCGCTTGCCGCGCGGCTGACCGTTGAGATCCGAGGCGGCGACGCGGATGGTGCGCACCTCTGGGTGTTTCCTGAGCCAGTTCTTCATTCCTGTCACCCGGCGGGTTGGGGCCCGGCACGCCCGACCGATGGCGGAGCAGGGAGCCCGTGTGCGTTATTGTGATCAAATCATTGGCAGCGATGCCCCATCCCCCGGCAGGGTTTGGCGAGCGGTGTCAGCCCATGGCGTTAAAATTTGATCAAATATTGGATACTACCGGATAAGATTGGGACGCAAGCGAATTTTTCGCCGTGCTTCTTGCGGAAGATGCCGGTTCAGGCGTCTGTTGACCAGCCCGAACAGGCCGATGATACACAGCGTGAGCAGGATGAAATAGCCCGCCAGGATCGGGTAGGGGACGAACGGATTGAAGGTCTTGTCGGCGAAATAGCTGGCGTAATAGAGCGCGTCGCCCTTCTGTCGCCAGGCCGGGAAACCGGAAAAGTATACCAGCGTCGTGGCATGGAAGAGGAAGATCGCCTCGTTGATGTAGGCGGGCCAAGCCAGGCGCAGCATGGTCGGCCAGACGATGCGCCGGAACCGCGCCCAGCCGGAAAACCCGTAGGCGTCCGCCGCCTCGATATCGCCGCTGGGGATGGCGCGCAGGGCGCCATAAAATATTTCGCCGGAATAGGCGGCGGTGTTGAGAAACAGCACCACCAGGGCCCCCAGCCAGGCCGAGGTGAACGGGTCGAACGCCGGGTGCACCGACTTCAGCGACAGGAACAGGAAATAGGCAAAGAAGAACTGGATGAACAGCGGCGAGCCGCGGAAGACGAAAATGAACCATTCCGACGACTTGCGCACGAGCCGGTTGCGCGCGCTCTTGCCGACGGCCACGGCGGTGGCCAGAAAGAACCCCGCCAGCAGTGCCAGGGTGCCGAAATAGATGTTCCAGATCATCCCCGAGCCGATCAGCGTGACTTGCTCGCACAGGGTGAAATCCTCGCGCGGCAGCAGCCGTTCGCCGATGCCGACGCTGCGCAGGCCGTAATCCTGGACCGTCTGCCAGCAACTCATGCCGCTTTACCCTGTGCCCTGCCGCCCGAAGTGGCCTGGCCGTGGCTGAATTTCACCATCAGCTTTTCAAGGAAAACCTCGGAAACCCGCGTGAAGATCAGGTAGAAAACCAGCAGAGCCAGGAAATACCACACCCGCCAGTCGCCATGCGGGTAGGCGGTGAAGCGCGGGTTGGCGGTGCCGCCCAGTTCGCGCGCCCAGTAGACGATATCCTCGACCCCCAGCAGAAACAGCAGCGGCGTCGCCTTGATCAGCACCATCCAGAGGTTGGAAAGCCCCGGCAGGGCATAAAGCCACATCTGCGGCACGAGGATGCGCCAGAAGGTCTGATGGCGCGACATGCCATAGGCCTCGGCCGTTTCCAGTTGCGCCCGCGGCACCGCGCGCATTGCCCCGTAAAGGACGTTGGCCGAGAACGCGCCGAAGACGATGGCGAAGGTCAGTACCGCCAGGAAGAACCCGTAGGTTTCATGTATCCATTGCGGCGCGTTGCCCAAGGGCAGCTTGGCCGCGTCGCAGACAATGAAATCGTTGCCCTGACGAATGGGCTGGTCCCAGTCGGGGCACTTGATCTTGTGTCGAATCCACTCGAATGCCTGGTCGAGCGCGATCACGAAGAAAAGGAAAAAGGCGATGTCCGGCACGCCGCGCACCAGCGCGATATAGGCCTTGCCGAAAATCCGCAGCGGCAGGATGCGCGAGCGCGCGAGCGTCGCCCCCCCGAAGCCGAAGAGAAGCGCCGCGGGCGCCGTTATGCCCAGAAGTGCCAGCACCACCAGGACCGAGGTGTAAAGCGCCATGTGCTTGCCGGTGGTGAGGTAACAGGCAAGCCAGCGGACGCCGTAGAGAGTGTCCGGATCGGTGCAGAAATCGAAAATGGCCCTGTCTCCCCGGAGCGGGCGGACCCCGAAGGCCCGCCCGGTGATCGGTTGACCTCAGAACGTCGAGGCGACATCCCATTTCTTGATCAGATCGTTGAGGCTGCCGTCGTCCTTCATCGACTGGATGGCCGCGTCGAGCGTGGCCTTCAGTTCGGTGTCGGATTCGCGCACGCCAAGGCCCACGCCGCCGCCGATCGCTTCCTCGCGGTCGAGCAGCATCAGGTCGGCCTCTTCGTCGGCGATCGGTGTGAGATACGACTTGTCGGCCAGCACCGCGTCGGCCTCGCCGTTGCGCACCGCGGCGATGGTTTCCTCGGGCGTGGCGTATTCCACCAGCGTCCAGCCCTGTTCGGCGACGAAGCCGGCCTGGATCGTGTTGGCCTGTGCCGCGATCACGCCGTTTTCGAGGTCGATGTCCATGGACATGGCGATGTAGGATGACGGGTCGGGCGGGGTGTAGTTCTGGGTGAAGTCGATCACCTGGTCGCGCTCTTCGGTGATCGACATGCCGGCGATGATCACATCGTAGTTGCCCGACACCAGGTTCGGGATGATCGAATCCCAGTCGTTGGTCACCCAGGTGCAGTCGAGCTCGGCGCGCTTGCACAGCTCGTCGCCCAGTTCGCGCTCGAAGCCGTCGATCTCGCCGGCGTCGTTGATGAAGTTCCACGGTGGGTAGGCGCCCTCGGTGCCCAGGCGCACGGTGTCCTGGGCCCAGGCCATACCGGCGCTAAAGGCCACCACGGCGGCGGTCGCAATCAGTTTCTTCATGAGTTTCTCCCTCTTGGTTGGTGGTTGGTTTCCGTTCAGGCGGCCACGGTCGAACTGAGGAACTGCCGCAGCCGCTCGGATTTTGGCTGGCCGAAGAGAACCTCCGGCGCGCCTTCTTCTTCGATCAGACCCAGGTGAAGGAAGACGACGTGATCGGACAGATCACGCGCCAGCTTCATGTCGTGGGTGACAAGCACCATGGTCCGCCCCTCGGCGGCGAGATCCTTGATCACGCGCACCACCTCCTGTTCTAGCTCTGGGTCGAGCGCCGAGGTCGGCTCGTCGAAAAGCAGCGCCTCGGGTTCCATGCACAGCGCCCGCGCGATCGCCGCGCGCTGTTGCTGACCGCCGGAAAGCTGGGCGGGATAGACATCGGCCTTGTCGCCGATCCCGACCTTGTCGAGATAGCCGCGTGCGGCGGTCTCGACCTCGGCGCGATCCCGGCCCAGCACCGTCACGGGCGCCTCCATCACGTTTTGCAGGATGGTCATGTGCGCCCAGAGATTGAACTGCTGGAACACCATGGAAAGGTTGGTGCGGATGCGCAGTACCTGCCTGGCGTCGGCGGGGTGGCGGTGCGCGCCGCTGCCGCGCCACTTGACGGGCTCGCCCTTGAACACGATCTCGCCTTGCTGGCTGTCTTCCAGCAGGTTGGCGCAGCGCAGAAGCGTCGATTTTCCCGACCCCGAAGACCCGATCAGCGACACCACGTCACCGCGCCGGGCCGAGATATCCACCCCCCTGAGTACCTCCAGCGCGCCGAAGGCTTTGTGCAGGTTGCGGATTTCGATCACCGGGGGGGCCTCGGCCATGCGTGCGCTCCGCTGTAGGTCACAGGTCTGTAACACATGACAATAGGGCGGAAAATGTCCACCAATGCAATGTCCAATTCGAAATCCACCGCCGGAATCCGGCCGAATTGACCCCTGGGAAGGCCAATCCGCCATCATCCCGGCGGCTGGTCACCGGCGGGTGCGGGCGGTACGGGAAGGCGCAGGTAGGCCCCCTCGGGGACGTCGATCAGCGCCCGCAGCCCCAGTACCGCGCGCGCGTCGGCGTCAAGCGCGGCGATGGCGCGGCGCAGCGCGGCGCGGATCGGGGCCGGGTCGCGCGTGGCGGCGGTGATATAGGGCAGCCCCGGCGTGGGCGGGGTGGCGCACAGCACGCGCAGCCGGTCGGCGAAATCGTCGTGCCGGCGGATCAGCCGCCAGCTGGCCGCGTCGATGGCCGCGATGTCGGCGCGCCCCGTGGCCACGGCACGGGCCGAGGCCGCGTGCCCGCCGCTGCGCAGCGTGCGGCCAAAGCGCAGCCCCAACCGGTGCGCATATAGAACCGGCGCCGCCCAGCCCGATTGCGAACACCCCTCGTTATAGGCCAGCGTTTGCGCGGCGAAATCGGCCAGCCGTGTGCCTTGCGCGTCGCGGCGCACCACCAACAGGCTGCGGTAGTGGCCCGGCGGGCACCCCGGCAGCCCCAGGTCGGGTGCGCCCAGCAATGTCACGCGCCCGCGCAGCCGGGTGCGGTAGGGCAGGCTGCAGGTCTGCGACAACAACAGCTCGGGCGCCAGCCAGTCGGCCCACGCATCGCCGCCGCGGGAAAGCCGCGCGGGGCCGCGCCCCAACTCGTCGCGCACCGCCTGCCACAGCCGGTCATTGGCCGCGCGGGTCTCGGGCCGGTCATACATGGGCAGGCTTGCGATCATCGTCGCGGGCGGGTCACTGGCCGGTGTCTACACGCTGACGCGCCAGGGCGCTGTCGCGATCGTTGATGCCCAGCAGGTTGGCGACCATGCGCAGCAGCGAATCCTCGTGATGGTCGCGCTCCCCGTCAGCCAACGCCACCTGCCACAGCGCCTCGATCACGGCCAGGCGGTCTTCATAGGCCACCGAGTCCTTGATCGCGCGGGTAAAGCGCACCGTGTCGGGGGCGTGGGCCTCGACATCCTCGGCTTCGCGGCGCAGGGCCTTGGCCTCGGCGTGCGTCAGGCCGTACCGGGTGGCGACGATGCGGTCGATATGGGCGATCTCGTCGGCCTCGTAGGCCTCGTCGGCGCGCGCCACGCGCACCAGCAGCGCCGTCAGTGCCAGCCGCGCGTCGTGATCGCTCAGCGGTTTTGGCTCGGGCACGAAGAGGGTCTTGAGCAGGTTTGACAACATGACGTTCATATAGCCCGGTTCACGCCGCGCGCCAATGCGAAACCGCGGCGCTCAGGCAGGGTCATAGCCTTCGACGATCACCAGATCGCCGGTCGAGACCGGGTCGCGCAGCGCCTTGGCCGCCTGGTAGCCGGGCGAATCGTAGCACGCCAGCGCCGCCTCGTAGCTGGGAAACTCGATCACCACGGTACGGGCGCGGGCCGCGCCCTCGCGGCATTCGCGCGTGCCGCCGCGCACCAGGAAGCGCGCGCCGTACTCCGCGAACGGCGCCGCGTTGGCGGCCTTGTAGGCCTCGTATGCGTCGGGGTCGTCAACATCCACATGCGCAACCCAGTATCCCTTGGCCATTGCATTCCTCCTTGCCGGTGTATTCAGGTCGGTGCCAGTTCAGCGTCAACCGGTCAGCGGCGCAAGGGCGAAAACGATGTCGTCGATGGCAATGCCGCCGGGATCGGTGTTGTGGATGGTGATCGCGGCGATGCCCGCACCGGCGCCTTGCACCACGAAGCCGAACGATGCGACTCCGTGCCCGAGGGTCAGGGCCTCAATGCCAAGCCGGGTGCCGTCGCGGGCATGGAATTGCACCGTCGCGACGCCGGGCGGCGGCCGCCCTCCCAGCGGGTCGGCATAATCGGCGTGGATGCGAAGGCCGACAGCCTGCTGGTCGCTGTCGAACAACAGCGCCAGGGCCCCCTCGCCGCGACCCGAGCGCGCTTGTGCGCCGTTCGGGCCGACCGGGAACACCGCGCCCGACCCGAACCCGCGATGCTGGGCCACGGTCAGCGATTGCCCCGCCGTCCCGGATCGCAGCGCGAGCGGCGCGCGCAGGTCGGCATGTGACAGTTCGTCGTGCCGCCCGCCGCCCCATGCCTCTGGCAGGTGGCGTATGCTGACGCTCTGGCCGGCGAAGTGCTCTGCAAGGGCGGCACCGGGCACCCGGTATACTTTGTCGAGGATCACGCCTGGTTCGGCTGTCGCGGGCAGGTCTTC
Source organism: Sediminimonas sp. (assembly GCF_024637375.1). Taxonomy (GTDB): domain Bacteria; phylum Pseudomonadota; class Alphaproteobacteria; order Rhodobacterales; family Rhodobacteraceae; genus Sediminimonas. Next base: position 35,091 of record NZ_JAGXFK010000021.1, read on the forward strand.
GAAATCCATCCGCCCGTCCAGTTGCGCGGCGAGCGTGTCGTAATCGGCCGTGACGATCACAACCGGAGCCCCGTCTTGCGGCGATGCGCCTGTCGACAGCAGAAACAACGGCAGTGCAAGTACTGCGGCGCAACGCCCGCGCATCGTCACACCAGCCTGCTCGTCTCCACCGCCGCGCGCACGAAATCGGCAAACAGCGGGTGCGGGGCGAAGGGCTTGGATTTCAGCTCGGGGTGGAACTGCACCCCGATGAACCACGGGTGATCGTCCCATTCGACGATCTCGGGCAGGCGCCCGTCGGGTGACATGCCCGAGAATTTCAGCCCGCAGGCTTCCAGCTTGTCGCGGTACTTGGTGTCCACCTCGTAGCGGTGGCGGTGGCGTTCCTCGATCCTGGTGGTGCCGTAGATCGCCGCCACCCGCGAGCCCTCGGCCAGCTTTGCCTCGTAGGCGCCCAGCCGCATGGTGCCGCCCTTGTCGTCATCGACGCGCCGTTCGATCCGGCGGCTGCCCTGCACCCATTCCTTGAGGTGGTAGACCACCGGTTCGAACCGGGTCTGGCCGGCCTCGTGGTCGAATTCCTCCGACCCGGCGGTGGGCAGGCCGGCGACGTTGCGTGCCGCCTCGATCACCGCCATCTGCATGCCCAGACAAATGCCCAAGTAGGGGATCTTGCGGGTGCGGGCGAACTCGGCCGCCTTGATCTTGCCCTCGGTGCCGCGCTCGCCGAAACCGCCGGGCACCACGATGGCGTGGAAGCCTTCCAGCCGCGCCGCCGGGTCTTCGGTGTCGAAGACCTCGGCATCGACCCAGTCCACCCGCACCTTGACGCGGTTGGCCATGCCGCCATGGGTCAGCGCCTCGCGGATCGACTTGTAGGCGTCTTCGAGCTGCGTGTACTTGCCGACGATGGCGACGCGCACCTCGCCCTCGGGGTTGTGGATGCGGTCGACGACATCCTCCCACACCGCCAGGTGCGGGCGCGGCGCGGGCGAAATGCCGAAGGCATCCAGCACCGCCTGGTCCAGCCCGACGCGGTGATAGGCCAGCGGCGCCTCGTAGATCGAAACCAGATCGTAGGCGGGAATGACGTTTTCCTTGCGCACGTTGCAGAACAGGCCGATCTTTTCGCGTTCTTTCTCGGGGATCGGCTGTTCCGATCGGCATACCAGCACGTCGGGCGCGATGCCGATGCTGCGCAATTCCTTGACGCTGTGCTGGGTGGGTTTGGTTTTCAGCTCGCCGCTGGCGGCCAGGTAGGGCAGCAGCGTGAGATGCATGAAGATGCACTGCCCGCGCGGGCGATCCTGCGAGAACTGGCGAATCGCCTCGAAGAAGGGCAGCCCCTCGATATCGCCGACGGTGCCGCCGATCTCGCACAGCATGAAATCGACCTCGTTATCGCCGATGTCGAGGAAGTGCTTGATCTCATTGGTGACGTGCGGGATCACCTGGATCGTCTTGCCAAGGTAGTCGCCGCGGCGTTCCTTTTCCAGAACGTTGGAATAGATGCGCCCCGAGCTGACCGAGTCGGTGGCGCGCGCCGCAACCCCGGTAAAGCGTTCGTAGTGGCCCAGGTCGAGGTCGGTTTCGGCGCCGTCATCGGTGACGAAGACCTCGCCGTGCTCGAACGGGCTCATGGTGCCGGGATCGACGTTGAGATACGGGTCGAGCTTGCGCAGCCGCACCGAGAACCCGCGCGCCTGCAACAGCGCGCCAAGTGCAGCCGAGGCCAACCCCTTGCCCAACGAAGAAACAACACCACCGGTGATGAAAATGTAACGCGCCATCTGGTTGGCAACCCCCGTGATCAGGCCGTTGATAGTCAGCAGTTAAGCGCCCTGACCGGCCCTGCCGGACCGCTGAACCACGGGACCCAAGTAATAAGGGATTCGTGGCGAAAGGGCAAGCCTGCCGCAATATGCTGTTGCGGCGCAGCGTGTCCGCCCCAATCGCTTGTGGGATCAGTCGGCGCGCGGCACCAGTGGCGCGCTTTCGCCCGGCGTCGGCGGCACCAGCGTGTCGTCCGCGGGCGCGGCCGGGTCGGCGGGCTCTTCGGCAGCGGGCTGTTCGCCCAGCCGGTCAAGCACCGATCCGCCGGTCGATTTCTGCGCCGCGATGATCGTCAGCGCCAGCGACGTGCAGATGAAGGCGATCGCCAGCACCCAGGTCAGCCGCCCCAGCGCGGTGGCTGCCGCGCGGCCCGACATTACCCCGCCGGCACCGCCGCCGCCACCGCCCATGGCACCAAGACCGCCGCCTTCCGAGCGCTGCAGCAGCACCACGCCGATCAGCGCCAATGCCAGAAGGAGGTGGATGATGAGGATGACGTTTTCCATGAAGGCGGCCCGCTGTCGCTGTGATGTGCGCCGTATCTAGGCAAATTGCGCGCCCGGCGCAACCCGTCGTCGCGCCCCCGCAGCCCGCGCCGGGCGGGGCGTTATTCGTCGACGTCGTCGATGTCGGCCTGGCCGCTGAGCTGGCGGCGCAGGATGGACCAGCTCAGCCCGATACCCAGCACCAGTGACAGCGCCAGCAGCGCCAGCCACAGGTTGAGATCGCGGTTGGCAAGGTCGAGCACGCCGTAATCGTAGAGCACCCACATAAGCGAGCCGACGATCGCCAGCACCAGCCCCATGCCGAAGGCCCCGATCGAGCGCAGAGTCGCGCGCAGGTAGATGATGTAGCCCACCAGCAGCAACAGCCCCAGGAAAACGGCCAGCGGTGTCTGCGGCTCCCAGTTGGTGCGCGCCCAGGTTGCATAGTTCCACGGCGTCGGGTTGTAGGTGCCGGCCAGCAATGCGAACGCCACCAGCCAACGCAGGAAGAACCCCATGACAAAATCTCCTTCGCTTCAATGCCGCGATCTTGCGCATCCGGGCCATCGCTGTCCAGTCGCGGTGACCCGCGATGGCACACGAATTTGCGGTTTCATGTGTGATCCGGTGCCGCTATACCGGCGCGGGTTTCACCGCAACACCGTTTCACACGAAGGGTCCGGACATGGCGAATGTGGTTGTCGTCGGCGCGCAATGGGGCGACGAGGGGAAAGGCAAGATCGTTGACTGGCTGTCCGAGCGGGCCGACGTCATCGCGCGTTTCCAGGGCGGGCACAACGCCGGTCATACGCTGGTGATCGACGGCGCGGTCTACAAGCTTCACGCGCTGCCCTCCGGGGTGGTGCGCGGCGGCAAGCTCAGCGTGGTGGGTAATGGCGTGGTGCTCGACCCCTGGCACCTGCTGGAGGAGATCGAGACGCTGCGCGGTCAGGGCGTCGAGATCACCCCCGACACCCTCATGATCGCCGAGAACACGCCGCTGATCCTGCCTTATCACGGCGAACTGGATCGCGCCCGCGAAGAGGCGGCCAGCAAGGGCACCAAGATCGGCACCACCGGGCGCGGCATTGGCCCATGCTACGAAGACAAGGTGGGCCGCCGGGCCGTCCGGGTGGCCGACCTCGCGGATGAGGCCACGCTTGAGGCGCGTGTGGACCGCGCGCTCCAGCATCACGACCCGCTGCGCAAGGGCCTGGGTGTCGAAGCCATCGACCGCGACGTGCTGATCGCCAGGCTCAAGGCGGTCGCGCCGGCGATCCTACCTTTCGCGGCGCCGGTGTGGAAGGTGCTCAGCGAAAAGCGCAAGGCCGGCAAACGCATCCTGTTCGAGGGCGCGCAGGGCGCGCTGCTGGACATAGATTTCGGCACCTACCCGTTCGTGACCTCGTCGAACGTCATCGCCGGGCAGGCGGCGACGGGCACCGGCATCGGGCCGGGCGGCATCGACTTCGTGCTTGGCATCGTCAAGGCCTACACCACCCGCGTCGGCGAGGGGCCGTTCCCGACCGAACTGCAGGACGGCGATGGCCAAAGACTGGGCGAGCGGGGCCACGAGTTCGGCACCACCACCGGGCGGCAGCGCCGCTGCGGGTGGTTCGACGCCTGCCTGGTGCGCCAAAGCTGCGCCATCTCGGGGGTGAACGGCATCGCGCTGACCAAGCTCGACGTGCTCGACGGGTTCGAGACGTTGAAAATCTGCATCGGCTACGACCTCGACGGCACGCGGCTGGATCACCTGCCCACCGCCGCCGATGCGCAGGCGCGCTGCACGCCGGTCTACGAGGAAATGCCCGGCTGGACCGAGTCGACCGAGGGTGCGCGGAGCTGGGCCGACCTGCCTGCCAATGCGATCAAGTACGTGCGCCGGGTCGAGGAGTTGATCGACTGTCCCGTCGCGCTGTTGTCGACCTCGCCCGAACGCGAGGACACCATTCTTGTCACCGACCCGTTCGCCGATTGATGGCCCTGTCCTGGAAAACCCGCCGGCGGCTGTCGCTGCTGATCCTGCTGGTCGGGATGCCCGCCTACATCGTGCTGGCGATCACGCTGCTGGGCATGCTGGACCGGCCGCCGTTCTGGGCCGAGGCGGGGCTTTACGTGCTGATCGGCACCGCCTGGATCGTGCCGTTCAGGGCGGTGTTCCGCGGCATCGGTCAGCCCGACCCCGACGCCGCCCCGGACAAGGGCGACGACGACGCGCGCTGAGCGCCCCCGCTCAGCCGGCGCGCCGCGCTTCCTGCTGGAACCCGATCTCGCGCGTGGCGGTGAATTGCCCGCCGCCGATCTTGCGCAGTTTGCCGTTGCGCAACAGTTGGCCGAAGCTGCGCAAGCCGTCTTCGCGGCTGAACGCGTCGCCCTGTAGCGCCCGCGCCCGCGTCATGAGCTGTGGGCGGGAGAATTCGGACCGCTCTTCGACGAAGGTCATGTAGGCGGCCGCTGCTTCGAGAATGTCGCCGAGATTGTGCACCCCGACGCTGGCGGCGAATTCGGCGAATCCGTCCTGCTGCGCGGGCGGCACCTGGGGGGCGGTGTCGCCGGTCGCATCGTTGAGGTCTGCGCGCGATACGCGGCGGGGTCTGACCGGTTGCGTCGGTTCGGGTGTGTCGATGCGCTGCTCGGGCACCAGTTTCAGGGGCGCCGGGCCCTCCGCGGCGGCCGGGCGACGGGTCGGCGCGCCCTCGGCGCGGGCGGGGCGCTTGGGCCGCACGGCGCTGGCAGGGTCGTCGGGCACCGCTGCGGGCATGGTGTCTTCGTGCGCACGGCCCTGACCGGCTTCGATCTCGGCAGTGGTGGCGGCGACGGCGGCGCGCAAGTGGGCGATGGCGTTTCGCCGGTTGGCGGCCTGGGGCTCGGCCATTTCGCTTTGCGTCTTGGCGATTAGGCGGTTCATGTCCTGTTCGTCAGCGGTTCTGTACAGGCGTTCGCGCCGCGCGATCCGGTCCTGGCGGCTTTCGTGCTCGGCCGCGCCGGTTTCGACAAAGATCGAGCTGACCTCATCGTCATCGTCGTCGTCGTCCTCGGCGGCTGCCGCAGCGTCGTCGCTGGTGCCCTCGTCCGGTTCACCGCCCAGCTCTGCCTCGACCTGGGCCAGTTCGCGGCGCAGTTCGGCCTCTTCCTCGGGGCTGAGGGTGCTTTCCTCGTCTTCGCCCTCGTCCCAGTTTTCGTCCCAATCGATCACGGCATCATCACCTGCCGTGTCTTCGCTTGCCGCCTCCTCGGCGGCTTCCGTCGCATCATCGTCCTGTTCAGGAGCGAGCGCCTCTTCGAAGTCGGCGCGCTTGACCTTGAGGACGCCGGCGCGCGTGGTGCCGGCGGTGTCTTCGGGCGCCGCCTCGGGCGTGTCGTCCTGCGCCCCGTCGTCCGCCGTGTCCTGCGCGGTATCGGGTTGGGCGCCCGATGCGTCTGTGTCGCCGCCGGGTTGGGCGGCCGGGGCTTCGGCGGCGGGGCCCATGCCGGCGCTGTCGTCGGCATGCTCGTCCTCGCTGTACCCGAAGGCGGCGGTGGCGGGCGTGGCCCCTTTCGAGACGACGGCACGAATGCGTCGCAGTTTTGCGGCGACGCTTTCGTTCTCGGCGCGCGTGTGCGGGGCCAGCGGTTCGGTCGCTTCGGGTTCGGGTTCGGGTTCGGCTTCGGCTGTTTCGGGTTCCGGCGCCGCCTCGGTCGCCTCGGCCTCCGTCTCGGCCGCTTCGGATTCGGGCTCGGCTTCGGCCGCAATTTCCGGTTCCGTGCCGGATACCGGTTCTGCCTCTGCTTCTGTTTCGATTTCCGGCGCTGTCTGGGCTTCGGTCGCTGGTTCGGTCGCGCTCTCCGGTTCCGGGGCAGGGGCTTGTTCGGCCTGCGGCACGGGGGTTGCGTCGGGCCTGGCGTCCGTTTCCGCCCCGGCTTCCGGCTGGTCCTCGCTGCCGGGTTGCCCGGCTTGCGCGGCGTCATCGGCCTCGGCCCCGGTGGCCTCGGCGGCGGGCTGTTCGGCGGGTTGCGGGGCCTCTTGAGGCGCAGGCGTGTCGCCATCGCCGACCGCCGCGTCCGCCTGCGCGGTCGCTTCGGGCGCCGGGTCTTCGGCTGCCATGGGCTGATCGGCGGCGCGCAGCACGATCTGGCCGTGCTCCTGGCGCGCCTCGACCTGGCGGGCGATTTCGCGTTCGGCAATGCGGGCAAGCATCTCGGCATCGGGCGTGGGCGGTTCGGCACCGAAATAGCGGTCGTTCGAGGCAAGGTCGCGGAAATACTCGGCAATAGCCTTCATCGTGCCGAAGGAATCGTCGAATCCTTCGAGCGTGCAGGAAAATGTCCCGTAGGAGACGGTAAGAATTTTACTCGTGTTCACCATAGCTCACTCGCTTTCTGCCGTAATGCAAGTTCCGCATTTACCATGTGATACACGTCGAAACGTGACCGATTCTTCGGTTATTAGGGTATCATTTCATGGCGGGAATGTGTTCTGTGCAAGATATGGGCGACAATTCGCGCGGCACGGGGGTCATTGTTCGCTCGGGCGATCCAATCGTGCTGGTGGGCGGTGGCGGTATCGCGCCGGCCCTGTGGGACGCGGTGACAGCGCATGGCGGCGAGGTCGTCGCCGCCGATCGCGGCGCCGGGGCGGCGCTGGCGCGCGGGCTGATGCCGCGCGCAGTGATCGGCGACATGGATTCGCTGCGCGCAAGCGACCGCGCGGCGCTGCCGCCGGGAATCATCCACCCTATCGCCGAGCAGGAGACCACCGATTTCGAGAAATGCCTGCGCTCGGTATGCGCGCCTGTGATACTCGGGCTGGGTTTCGGCGGGCCGCGGATGGATCACGCGCTGGCCAATTTCAGCGCCCTGGTGCGCCACCCCTACCGGCGCTGCCTCCTGCTGGACGGCAAGGACCTGGTCTTTCTGGCGCCGCCGGTCCTGCGGCTCGATCTGGTGCCAGGCACGCGGTTCTCGGTGTTTCCGATGGGGCCGGTCGAGGCCGAGTCGGAGGGGCTGCAATGGCCGCTCGACGGGCTGTCGCTGGCCCCCGACGGGCGCATCGGCACCTCCAACCGGGTGACCGGGCCGGTGTGGCTGCGCGCGAGCGCGCCCAAGCTGCTGGTGATCGTGCCGTTCAAGGCGCTGGATGCGGTGATCGCGGCGTTGCGCGCGCTGCCGGCCGATCCTTGGGGCAGCTGAAGGGTGCGGGTTCATGCCGGCGGCAGCGGGCGGCGGCGGATGCTGTTGGCGCGTTCGCGGGCAAACACTTAGAGCCCCGATCCCACGATCACCGCGATCCCGGCCCATGTCAGCAGGTTGGGAAAATCGCCGAAGATCCAGTAGCCCAACCCGGTGGCGGCGACGATTTCGAGATATTGCAGCGGCGCGATGGTGGCCGCCGGCGCCATGCGCAGCGCGAAGCTGATGAACAGGTGCGACACCGTTGCCGTCACGCCCACGCCCAGTAATGTCCACACCGCCAGCCCCCGTGGCACCACCGGATCGAGCGCGGCGACACCGGTGCCGTCGAACACTACCAGCAGCGGCACGATCACGAGGGTGGCGGCCACGGCTGTATAGCCCTGCAACGTGATCGGATGGATGCTCCGCGTCATCGAGCGCGTCATGATCATGTAGCCGGCGAAACAGAACGCGGTGCCCAGCGGCAACAGCGCGACGAAGCCCAGCTCGGCAAAGCTGGGCTGGATCACCAGCAGCGCGCCGCCGAACCCCACCAGGCAGGCAATGATGCGCCGGCGGCCCACGTCCTCGCCCAGCAACAGCCCGCCCAGCAGGGTCAGGATGAACGGCTCGACGAAGAAGATCGAGATCGCGTTGGCGATTGGCATGTAGCGCAGCGCGGTAAAGAAGAACCCCGTCGCCACCAGCAGCAGCACACCGCGCAGCAGGTGCAGGGCGCATTCGCGCAGGCCGGGCCGGTGCGCCATGCCCAGAACATGCGCCAGCGGGACCAGCGTGATCACCTGGAATCCGAAGCGCACCGCCAGGATCAGCCCCACGGCGATCACCTCGGGCGTGGCCTTGGCAAAGCTGTCCATCACCGGGGCAAGCGCGCTGAAGGCGATCATGCACACGATGCCGGCAACGGTGCGGTCGGGCAGGGCGGGGGCAGAAGTGTTGGTCATGCCGGCACCCTGCCACGCCCCGGCGCCGGGCGCCATGGGGTTGAGGCGCGTCGGCGCGCACGCGCGGTGCGGGTGTTGCGGGGGCCGGTCTGCGGGACGAAACGAGCCGCTCGTTTTGCATTCCCAGCGTGGAACCAGGGCGCGGAACGCGCCGCCGCGCGCCTCAGCAATTCGGTACGTTGACCGCCAGCCCGCCCAGCGAGGTTTCCTTGTATTTCTCGCTCATGTCGGCGCCGGTCTGGCGCATGGTCTCGATGCAGGCATCGAGCGGCACCAGATGGGTGCCGTCGCCCCTGAGCGACAGAGACGCGGCGCTGACTGCCTTGATCGCGCCCAGCCCGTTGCGTTCGATGCACGGCACCTGCACCAGCCCCCTGACCGGGTCGCAGCTCATCCCGAGGTGATGCTCCAGCGCGATCTCGGCGGCGTTCTCGATCTGCTCCGGCGTGCCGCCCATCACCGCGGCCAGACCGGCGGCGGCCATCGCCGCGGCGCTGCCCACCTCGGCCTGGCAACCGGCCTCGGCGCCCGAGATCGAGGCGTTGTATTTCACCAGCCCGCCGATCGCGGCGGCGGTCAGAAGGAATTCGGCGATGCGCGCGGTGGTGGCGCCCGGCACATGGTCGAGCCAGTAGCGGATCACCGCCGGCACCACGCCCGCGGCGCCGTTGGTGGGCGCGGTCACCACCTGCCCGCCGGCGGCGTTTTCCTCGTTCACGGCCATCGCGTAGGTGCTCATCCAGTCGTTGATGGTGTGCGGCGCGTTCAGGTTCATGCCGCGCTCGGCCATGAGCGCGTCGTGGATGGCCTTGGCGCGGCGCCTGACGCGCAAGCCGCCGGGCAGGGTGCCCTCGGTGCCCAGGCCGCGCTCGATGCAGGCGTTCATGACGTCCCAGACGCGCGTCAGCCCCTGTTTGAGGCTCTGGTCGCAGCCGCGCGAGACCTCGTTGGCGGCCTTCATCTGCGCGATGGTCTTGCCCGAGGCCTGCGCCATTTCCAGCATCTCGGCGGCGGTCTTGAACGGGTAGGGCACCGGTGGCCCGTCGTCGGTGTCGCGCCCGGCGGCCAGTTCCGCCTCGGTCAGCACGAAGCCGCCGCCGACCGAGTAATAGGTTTCCTGCAAGATCACGTCGCCCTGCGCGTCGGTGGCCATCAGGATCATGCCGTTGGCGTGGCCGGGCAGGGGCGGGCCGTAGTCGAAGACGATGTCGCGTTCGGGGTCGAAGTTCAGCGTGCCCAGGCCCTCGGGCGCGACGGTCCTGGTGTCGCGAATCGCCGCCAGCGCCGCCTCGGCGGCGTCGGTGTCGTAGGTTTCGGGTTTGAACCCGGCAAGGCCCAGGATCGTGGCCCGGTCGGTGGCATGGCCCACGCCGGTAAAGGCGAGGCTGCCGTGCAGCGACCCCTTGACGCCGGCGCAGTCGAAGGGTGCTGCGCGCATCAGCTCGAGAAACCGCGCGGCGGCCACCATCGGGCCCATCGTGTGCGACGACGACGGGCCGATGCCGACCTTGAACATCTCGAATACGGACAGGAACATCAGGTTGCACTCCCTTCGGGCGGGGTGGGCAGGCGCGGCGTGGTGAATGGGTGTGGCCCCAGCCCCTCGGACCGGGCGGCGCGGGCGACGCTGTCGCGCGCCTCCACGCTTGCGGCAAGGCGCGCCAGGTGCGGGTGCTCGGGCAGGGCGAACCACGAAGTGTCGCCCACCGGGTACAGCGCCAGCCAGCGCAGGCACGCACACAGGTAGAGATCGAGCGCCGAGGGCGTCGCTGCGCCGAGCCAGCCGTGACCCGCGCCGGCCACCCGGTCGAGCAACGCCAGATGCCGGCGCAGGCTGTCGCGCAGGCCGGTGCGCAGAGCGTCGCACGCATGGGCGTCGGGGCCGGTGTATTGATCGGGGTAAAACAGCATCCGCATCTCGGCATGCAGCGTGTTGGACAGGAACATCAGCCAGCTCAGCGCCAGCGGCCGCGCGCCGCTGTCGGCGCCGGGCAGCACCCGCCCGTGCCGGTCGGCAAGCCACAGAAGAATCGCCGCCGTTTCGAACATCGGCCCGTGCGGGGTTACCAGCACCGGGATGCGGCCCACCGGGTTCAGTGCCAGGTAGGCGGCCGACCGCTGTGCGCCGGCGCGGCGGTCGACCAGCACCGTTTCGAACGGCTGGTCCAGTTCCAGCAGCGCCAGCCGGATCACCAGCGAGGCGTTGTCGGGCGCGTAATGCAGGCGATAAGGCGTCTCCATGCCCCAGACCTATCAAACCAGCCGCCGCGGTCCACGCCGAAAAGCGGCACTGCGGCGGCGAAACGCGCAAAACTCTGGCGATGCCCCCTCGCGCCGGGAGCGGCTATTGCCTATAAGTGCCGGTGAAGCCACTCGGGAGTTTCAGACATGAGCGGAGAATTGTCGCCCATCGACAAGGCCAAGTTCGTGGCCGCCAAGCGCGCGGTGGATTTCGTCGAGGACGGAATGCGCGTGGGGCTGGGCACCGGATCGACCGCCGCGTGGATGGTGCGCTGCCTGGGCGAGTTGGTGCGCGAGGACGGGTTGCGCATCAAGGGCGTGCCCACCTCCAGCCGTACCGCGGTTCTGGCACGCGACGTGGGAATCGACGTGATAAGCCTCGACGAGGCGAGGTGGCTGGACCTGACCATCGACGGCGCCGACGAGATCGACAGCGAACTCAACCTCATCAAGGGCGGCGGCGGCGCGCTGTTGCAGGAAAAGATCGTCGCCACCGCCAGCGACCAGATGGTGGTGATCGCCGATGCCGGCAAGGAGGTCGAAAGCCTTGGCGCATTCCCGCTGCCGGTCGAGGTGATCCCGTTCGGCTGGCAGACCACCAAGGCGCTGGTCGAGGAGTTGCTGGTGTCGATGGACGTGCTGGGCCGCGAAGTGACGTTGCGCATGAACAGCGACCACCCTTACGTGACCGACGAGGGCAACCATATCCTCGATCTGCACCTCAACCGCATCGGCAATGCCCGGCAACTGGCGATGGTGCTCAACCAGGTGCCCGGCGTGGTGGAAAACGGGCTGTTCATCGACATCTGCGACGCGGTCGTGGTGGGCTATGGCGACGGGCGGGTGGAAACCCGCGACATCAACGAAGGCACTGTCGAACGCGACCGACTGGATTTCGTCGAGAACGAGAACCTGTTCACCGACCTCAACGACTGAAAGGCAAGGAATGGCATTCGACTATGATCTCTTCGTGATCGGTGGCGGCTCTGGCGGGGTTCGCGCGGCGCGCGTGGCCGCGCAAGGGGGCGCGCGCGTGGCGCTGGCCGAAGAGGACCGTTACGGCGGCACCTGCGTCATTCGCGGCTGCGTGCCCAAGAAGCTGATGGTCTATGCCAGCGAATTCGTCGATACCGTCGAGGATGCCCGCGCCTTCGGCTGGGACATCGCGCCCGGCGCCTTCGACTGGGCCGGGTTCCGCACCAGGCTGCATGCAGAGCTGGACAGGCTGGAAGGTGTCTATCGCAAGCTGTTGTCGGGCAACGGGGTCGAGACCTTCGACATGCGCGCCAAGCTGGCCGACGCCCACACGGTGGAACTGGCCGACGGCACCCGCAAGAGCGCGCGGCACATCCTGCTGGCCGCCGGCGGCTGGCCCGTCAAACCCGGTATCAAGGGTGAAGACCTGGCGATCACGTCCAACGAGGTGTTCCACCTCGACCATCTGCCCGAAAGCATGCTGATCGTCGGCGGCGGCTACATCGCCTGTGAATTCGCCTGCATTCTCAATGGCCTGGGCGTGAAGGTGACGCAATACTACCGCGGTGCGCAGATATTGCGCGGCTTCGACGACGAGGCCCGCGGCCTGGTGGCCGAGGAGATGCAGCAGCGTGGCGTCGAGCTGCACCTGGGCACCAACGTGTTGGAGATGTCGCGCGACGATGCCTCGGGCGGCGTGTTGGTGAAATCGACCAATGGCGACGAACGCGTCTTCGACAAGGTGATGTTCGCCACCGGCCGCGCCCCCAATACCGCCGGCCTGGGCCTGGAGGACATCGGCGTCGAGCTGGGCCGCAACGGCGAGGTGATGGTTGACACTTACAGCCAGTCGACGGTGCCTTCGATCCACGCCATCGGCGACGTGACCGACCGGGTCAATCTCACCCCGGTGGCAATTCGCGACGGCATGGCTTTTGTCGAGACGATATTCGGCGGCAACCCCACGCCGGTGGATCACGCGCTGATCCCGACGGCGATCTTCACCCAGCCGGAGATAGGCACAGTCGGCCTTTCCGAGGAAGCCGCCAGCGCGCAAGAACCGATCGAGGTCTACTGCACCTCGTTCAAGCCGATGCAGCAGGCCTTTGCGGGCCGCGGCGACCGGGCGCTGATGAAACTGATCGTCAGCCGCGAAAACCGCAAGGTGCTAGGGTGCCACATCGTCGCACCGGGCGCGGGCGAGATGATCCAGATGGCTGGAATCGCCGTGAAAATGGGCGCGACCAAGGAAGACTTCGACCGCACCGTCGCGGTGCATCCGACCATGTCGGAAGAGATCGTGACGATGAAGGTGCCGGTCAGGACGGGTTGAAATCCGCCGCTGGCTGCACAGGTAATGACAGGAGATGATACGTGAAAACCAACAAGGGAAGGTTCGCTGATGGCTGGTAACTCAGGCGGCCCATGGGGCGGCGGCGGCGGCGGTGGAAATCGCGGCGGCGGTGACGACCGGCGGCCACCACAGGGCGGCGGGCGGCCCCCGCAGGGCGACGGGCCGCAAATCCCCGAGATAGACGAGCTGATGAAAAAGGGCCAGGAGCGGCTGCGCGTGCTCATGGGCGGGCGCGGCGGCGGCGGCCAGGGCGGCGGCGCCGATGGTGGCGGCGGGCCCGGTTTCAATCGCGGCACGATTGGCCTGGGTGTGTTGGTGGCAGTCGGCCTGTGGGCCTTCGCCAGCTTCTACACCGTCAAGCCCGAAGAGCAGTCCGTCGAGTTGTTCCTCGGCGAATTTTCCTCTATCGGCAGTCCGGGTCTGAACTTTGCGCCGTGGCCGCTGGTCACCGCCGATGTCGTCAACGTTACCTCGGAGCGGACAGAAAACATCGGCCAGCGTAGCGGTACCGGCGATGGCCTGATGCTGACCACCGATGCCAATATCGTGGATATCACGTTTCAGGTGGTCTGGAACATCAACGACCCCTCGAAATTGCTGTTCAACATCCGCGACCCGCAGTTGACGGTTCAGGCGGTGTCGGAGTCCGTGATGCGCGAGATCATCGCGGCCAGCAACCTCGGTCCAATCCTCAACCGTGATCGTGGCCTTATCGCCGATACCGCGATGCAGGACATCCAGAACACGCTGGACGAGTATGAGAGCGGCATTTCAATCGTGCGTGTCAACCTCGACACCGCAGACCCGCCGAACGAAGTGATCGACGCCTTCCGCGAGGTGCAGGCTGCCGAACAGGAACGCGACCGCCTGCAACGTCAGGCCGACGCTTATGCCAACCGCGTTCTGGCCGAATCGCGTGGTAACGCCGCGCAGATCCTGCAGGAAGCCGAAGGCTACCGCGCACAGGTCGTCAACCAGGCGTTGGGTGACGCGAGCCGCTTCACCTCGGTGCTTACGGAGTTCACCAAGGCCCCCGAAGTGACCCGCAAACGGCTTTACCTCGAAACGATGGAAAATGTCATGAGCTCGGTCGACAAGACGCTTCTCGACCAAAGCGTGGTTGGCGAAGGCCAGGGCAGCGGCGTGGTTCCGTACCTGCCGCTGAACGAACTGCGTCGCGATCGCTCGACCACCGACACCGGACAGGGGAACTAGGATTATGCGCAAGACAACACTCCTGCTGCCGCTCGTCGTGATCCTCGTGATCGCCGGGCTGTCGTCGATCTTCGTGGTGGACGAGCGTGAAAAGGCGCTGGTGCTGCAATTCGGGCAGATCAAGGCTGTCAAGAAAGAGCCCGGACTGGCGTTCAAGATCCCGCTCATCCAGGAGGTCGTGCGCTATGACGACCGCATCCTGTCGCTGGATACCGAAACGATCGAGGTCACGCCGTCGGACGACCGCCGCCTGGTGGTGGACGCCTTTGCCCGGTATCGCATTGCCGACGTGGTGGAATTCCGCAAGGCGGTTGGCGTCGGTGGCGTGCGTGCCGCCGAGTCGCGACTCCAGTCGGTTCTCAATGCGCAGATCCGTGAGGTGCTGGGCGCTGACCAGGTCACGTCCGATACCATCCTTTCAGAGGACCGGCGCGAGCTGATGAACCGCATCCGTGATCAGGCGCAGACGAGCGCGCAGGGTCTGGGGCTGAACGTCGTCGACGTGCGGCTCAAGCAAACCAACCTGCCCACGCAGAACCTTGACGCAACCTTCGCGCGGATGCGCGCCGAGCGCGAGCGTGAAGCCGCCGACGAGATCGCCCGCGGTAAGGAAGCGGCCCAGCGCGTGCGCGCCCAGGCCGACCGGACCGTGACCGAAACCGTATCGGATGCCGAACGCGAGGCACAGGTGATCCGCGGCGAGGCCGATGCGCGGCGCAACGCGGTGCTGGCCGAAGCCTACGGCAAAGATACCGAGTTCTTTGCCTTCTACCGCTCGATGGCGGCCTATGAGAAGGCGCTTTCGGGCGAGAACTCGAACATGGTCATGACGCCTGACAGCGAGTTCTTCGAATACCTGCGCTCGGGGACCGCGTCGCAGTGATCGAGACGGCGTTTCTGGCCCTCGGGCTGGTACTTATCGTGGAGGGGCTGATCTATGCATTGGCCCCTTCGCTTGTCGAACAACTGCTCGACGCGCTGCGCGCGCTGCCGTTGTCGGCGCGTCGCAACCTCGGGCTGGCGGCATTGGCGCTGGGCGTGGCGCTGGTCTGGATCGCCAAGAGCGTCCTCTGATCGGTGGCCGCCGCGCGTCGGCGAGGTGCCGCCGATCCCGGTAACAGGCCCGTGATTGCGCATCGTGCTGCTTTGAAATGGTGCGCGCGCGTTCTTAGATGTCGATCAACAGGCCGGGCTGCGCGGGTTTCGCGCGCCGGGGACGGAGCCAACGAGAGGAGATCAGGATTTGCGACATCACGTAACCGCATTGACGCGCGACGACGACATGGCACCAACGCTCAGGCTTTTCTGGGGCATGTTTCTCGGGCTGGTCGCCGCGATGGCGCTGGCCCTGCCGGCCGCGGCGCGCCCCGGCAGCTTTGCCGACCTTGCCGACAAGATCAGCCCCGCAGTGGTCAACATCACCACCTCGACGATGGTGGCGGGGCAAACCGGGCCGGGGCCCATTGTGCCCGAGGGCAGCCCGTTCGAGGACTTCTTCCGCCAGTTCCAGGATCGCAACAACCCCGAGGGGCGGCCGCGCCGGCGTTCGGCGCTGGGGTCCGGGTTCGTGATTTCCGAGGACGGCTTTATCGTTACCAACAACCATGTAATTGACGGCGCCGACGAGATCGATGTCGAATTTCAGGATGGCGAGACATTCGCCGCCGAGGTCATGGGCACCGACCCCAAGACCGACATCGCGCTGCTCAAGGTCAAGGCCGACCAACCGCTGCCCTTCGTCACCTTCGGCGACAGCGACACGGCGCGCGTCGGCGACTGGGTGCTGGCGGTCGGCAACCCGCTGGGGCAGGGCTTCTCGGTCAGCGCCGGGATCGTGTCGGCCCGCAACCGGGCGCTGTCGGGCACCTATGATGACTACATCCAGACTGACGCGGCGATCAACCGCGGCAATTCGGGCGGGCCGCTGTTCAACATGGATGGCAAGGTCGTCGGCGTGAACACCGCGATCCTGTCGCCCAATGGCGGCTCGATCGGGATCGGGTTCTCGATGGCCTCGAACGTGGTCGGCCGCGTCATCGATCAGCTCAAGGAGTTCGGCGAAACGCGGCGCGGATGGCTGGGCGTGCGCATCCAGAACGTGACCGACGACATGGCCGAGGCAATGGGCCTGGAAGCGGCGCGCGGGGCACTGGTCACCGACGTGCCCGAGGGTCCGGCGCGCGAGGCCGGCATGAAGCAGGGTGACGTGATCTTGTCCTTCGACGGGCGCGAGGTGACCGACACGCGCGAACTGGTGCGTGTGGTGGGCAACACCAAGGTCGGCAAGACCGTCCGCGTGGTGGTCTTCCGCGATGACGGAACGACGACGCTGAAAGTCACGCTGGGCCGTCGCGAAGAGGCCGAGGCCGCCGCCATTCCCGCGGCACAGCCGAGCGAACCCGTGCAGGACAGCGTGATGGGGCTCACGCTGAGCACCCTGACCGAAGACCTGCGCCGGCAACTCGAACTGGGCGACCGGGCCAACGGCCTGGTGGTGATGGATGTCGACCCGGCCTCGCAGGCCTACGAGAAGGGTCTGCGCGCCGGCGACCTGATCACCGAGGCCGGGCAACAGACGCTCATGACGATCACGGATTTCGAAAACCGGATCGAGGCCGCGCGCGAGGCCGGGCGCAAATCGTTGCTGCTGCTGGTGCGGCGCGGCGGGGAGCCGCGTTTCGTGGCCCTGTCGGTGGCCGAGTAGACCCGCGTACAGGGTCGCGTAACGGGGCGCCCCGGTTCGGGGCGCCCTTTTTTCCATCCGTGCAAGGGGTTACTCCGATTGATCCTCGCGCGGGACCGGCGCCAGCCCGAGGCTGCGCGCCGTCTTCAACGTCAGGATGCCCGAGTCCAGCCCACGCGGCTTCTGAAAACGCCGGATCGCGGCGCGGGTGCGCCCGTCCATCCTGCCGCTCGCGGTCCCGCGATAGATCCCGCGCACCTTCAGCGCGCGCTGTAGCGAGGCGACGAATTCGGGTGTCATCTGGTCCTCGCAGGGGGTCTCGAACCAGGTTTCGCTGCGTTCGCGCGTGATCACGCTTTCGGTCGCTGTCCGGTAGATCGCCGGGGTGCGCACGGTGCCGTCGGCCATGACCTCGGGCGGCTGCACCATGATCTGGTGGGTAACGGTTTCGACCCGGGCCGGCGTTACCTTCTTGCCCCAGCAGGTGCCTGCGCGCGCGCCGGGGGGCGCGGTCTGTGTCTGGCGGATCAGTTCCGGTTCGCTCACCCTGCCGGGCGCCTCGTCACAGGCGCCCAGAAGGGCGGCACAGGCAACAGCCATCAGTGGGCCGGGGTGTTTCATCTGCTCGGGCCTTTCTGGCGCGTTGTGGCGGTTGTAGCCGGTTTTGAGCGCCCGGGAAAGCGTCCTCCCGATCGTTTCGGTCCGGGCCGTGGCGCCACCTACCTGCAAAGCGCGGCTCGGCGCGCGAAAGGGCTGGAATGCGCGGCGCGCCTTTACTAGGTATGGCCCGAAGAAACCAGAGGAAGGCGCGAGATGGCGAAGATCACCTATATCGAGCACAACGGTACCGAGCACGTCGTCGACGTGGCCACCGGCCTGACCGTGATGGAGGGCGCACGCGACAACAACATCCCCGGCATCGAGGCCGATTGCGGCGGCGCCTGCGCCTGTTCCACCTGCCATGTCTACGTCGCCCCCGACTGGGTCGCGAAACTGCCCGAAAGGGACGACATGGAGGAAGACATGCTCGATTTCGCCTATGAACCCGACCCCGAGCGTTCGCGCCTGACCTGCCAGATCAAGGTGACCGACGATCTGGACGGGCTGATCGTGCAGATGCCCGAAAAGCAGATCTGAGCATGGCGCGCATGGCAGCGATTCTCCTGTCGTGCTGCGTGGCGCTTCTGGCGCTGCCGGCGGGCGCAGGCGGGGTCGCGCAGGCGCGCTATGATGCCCCGACAACCCGCTATGCCCATGGCGTGCTGGGCGACGCTGTCGAATACGGCGCGCTGGTGCTGACGCTGGACGATGGTAGCGAACGGCGCATCACCCTGCCCGGCACGCGCGTGTTCGAGGATGTCGCGCCGCGGCTGATCCGCGACGGTGACGGAAGGGTGCTGGCGATGGTGGTGGAAAGCAGCCTCGCCAAGGGGGCCCGGGTGGCGCTTTACGATGCAGACGGCCTGCGCGCGGCCACCCCGCATATCGGCCGCCCGCATCGCTGGCTGGCGCCCGTGGGGGCCGCCGATCTCGACGGTGACGGGCGGATCGAGGTGGCCTATGTCGACCGCCCGCACCTGGCCATGCGCTTGCGTGTCTGGCGCCTTGCGGGCGGGCGACTGGTGCATGTCGCCGACAAGGGCGGGCTGAGCAACCACCGCATCGGGTGGGATTTCATCCCCGGCGGCATCCGGCAATGTAGCGCAGCACCCGAGATGGTGACCGCCACCGCGGACTGGTCGGCCATCGTCGCCAGCACGCTCAGGGAGGGCCGTATCGCCACGCGCCGCATCGGTACCTACGATGGATCCGCAAGCCTCGACGCTGCGCTGAGCTGTCCCTGATCTTCATCTTTCCGGAAATACTCCGGGGGTGCGGGGGGCTGGCCCCCCGCCCGGGCTCAATCGCGGCGCGATCCCTCCTTCGCGGCCTGCCGCGCAAGCGCGTCCTCCAGGTCGCCATAGCCCGTGAACCGGCGCTCGAAAGCCAGCCCCAGCCGCTCGGCGCAGTGGCGGGCCTTCCCGGTCAGCGCCGGGTCGTCGGTCTGGGCCTGGTAGACCAGTTTCTCGTAATTTCCGAAATACACCTCGCGCAACTGCGGGTGCCGGTCGAGCCCCAGCGGCCGGATCACGAAGGCGTCGAACTGGCGCACCAGGAAATCGGTCAGGTAAAAGGCCGTCGCCTCGTCGCGGGCCGCGAAGGCGGCGTTGCCTTCGAAGAAACTGTAACAGTGCGGCCCTTCGAGCATCTCGACGCCCAACTCGTCGCAGGTGCGTGCCAGTTGGCCACCGGTGCCGCAATCGCCGTAAGCGACGAAAATCCGCTCATAGCTCGCGCGGTGGCGCGCCACCATGTCGCGCACCGCGGGGGCGATGCGCTCGGGGTGGTTGTGCAGGATCGCGGGCAGGCAGGCCAGGTCCAGATGATGCAGCCCGTTGGCGTCGCGGATTGCCACGATCTCGCGTGCCAGCGCCCCGCAGGCCACCACCAGAACCCGCCCCGCCCGCGCGGGCGGCAGGCCCTCGCGGGTCAGAGTGGTGTCGCTGGGCAGGGTCATGCGCGGGGGCCTCCTGCGCGTGGCGGGGCGCTGTTCAGGCGCCGACGCTGACGCCCTGGTTGTGCTTGCGTGACATGTAGTCCTTGGCGGTCTCGACGGCCACGGCGGCGTCGCGGCAATAGGCGTCGGCGCCGATGGCGCGGCCGAATTCCTCGTTCAGCGGCGCGCCGCCGACCAGTACCACGTATTCCTCGCGCAGCCCCTTTTCGATCATCGTGTCGATCACGACTTTCATGTAGGGCATGGTGGTGGTCAACAGCGCCGACATGCCCAGGATATCGGGTTGCTCGGTCTCCAGCGCCTCGAGGTAGTTCTCGACCGGGTTGTTGATGCCCAGATCGACGACCTCGAAACCGGCGCCTTCCATCATCATCGACACCAGGTTCTTGCCGATGTCGTGGATGTCGCCCTTGACGGTGCCGATCACCATCTTGCCCATGCGCGGGGCGCCGGTTTCGGCCAGCAGCGGCTTGAGGATGTACATGCCGCCCTTCATCGCGTTGGCCGCCAGCAGCACCTCGGGCACGAACAGGATACCGTCGCGGAAATCCTTGCCGACGACGGTCATGCCGCCCACCAGCGCCTCGGTCAGTATCCTGTAGGGCGCCCAGCCGCGTTCCAGCAGGATGTTGACGCCTTCCTCGATCTCGTCCCTCAGGCCGTCATAGAGGTCGTCGAACATCTGTTGAACGAGTTCGTCGTCGTCCAGTTCGGAAAGGATCAGCTCGTCTTCTTCATCCGACATGGGATATCCCCTGCTTTGGGCGCGGGCGCCGCGCGCGACTTGTGCCTGCCCCTGCTTTGGCCATTTTGTCGCATCCGCACTGTCCGGATTGCGACATGCGCGCACCCGCAACCGACTTCGGGCGGCAAATGCCGCTCACCGGGGGTAAATTCTGCTTGTCTGCGTGGGGGTTGCGCGGATCAGCCGCGCCGCCGGCGGCGCCCGCCGCCACGGCGCGGCGCCGGTTCTTCGCCCGCGTCGCCGGTGCCTTCGGTGGCCGACGAGAACGGCCCCAGCGCCTGCGTGATCTGTTCCAGCGTCGGGCGCGGACCGCGCGGGCGCGTCTCCAGCGCCAGGCGCATCTTCTCCAGGTGCGCGGGCATGGTGCCGCAGCAGCCCCCGATGATGGTGGCGCCGCAGTCGCGGGCCATCGCGGCGTAATCGGCCATCAGGTCGGGCGTGCCGTCATAGTGGATATGGCCGTCGTGGTATTTGGGGATGCCGGCGTTGCCCTTGGCGATGATCGGACGCTCGGCCCCTTGTGCGGCGAATCCCAACACCGTGCGCAGCAGGTCCGATGCACCGGTTCCGCAATTGGCGCCGTAAGCCAGCGGCGGGTTGTCGAGCCCCTCGACGATCGCCACCATGTCGGCGCTGGTCAGGCCCATCATGGTGCGCCCGGCTGTGTCGAAGCTCATGGTGCCGCACCACGCCATCCCGGCCAGCCGGAACGCCTCGGCGGCGGCGCGGTATTCCTCGGGCGCCGAGATGGTCTCCAGCCATGCGACGTCGGCGCCGCCCGCCTTGAGCCCCTCGGCCTGTTCGTGGAACATCTCGACCGCCAGCGCGTGGGTCATCACGCCCATGGGTTCGAATATCTCGCCAGTGGGGCCGACCGACCCGGCCACCACCACCGGGCGTCCGGCGGCGTCGGCCACCTCGCGGCCCAGCTCCGCGGCGATGCGCGACAGCTCAAAGGCACGCTTTTGCGCGCCGTGCAGTTTCAGCCGGCTGGCATTGCCGCCGAAGGAGTTGGTCAGGAAGATGTCACTGCCCGCGTCCACCGCGCCGCGGTAAAGCGTGCGGATGCGCTCGGGGTGGGTGTCGTTCCACAACTCGGGAGCCTCGCCCGATTGCAACCCCATATTGAACAGGTTGGTCCCCGTGGCGCCGTCGGCCATCAGCCAGTCGCGGGTATCGAGAAGGCGGGAAAGGGCATCGGTCATGGCGCGATCCTGATCGGCTCGGACCCCCACGTGCGGCGGGCATCAAATCGGGTTTCGCCCGCGGCGCGAGACGGAAGCGTGCCCCGGAGACAGCGGCGCGCAGATGAGCGGCGTTCAGTGCTCCTTGACGAGCTGGCCCTTTGCCTCGCGCAGGAACTCTTCCATCTTGGCGCGGATCTGGGCCTCGTCGGCGCGCCCGCCCAGATCGCCGGCGACCTTGCGCACGACATCCTCGTGACCGGCTTCCTGGAAATCGGCCTTGATGACTTCGGCGGCGTAGGTCTGGGCTTCCGCGCCGGTCTTGCCCAGAAGCTCGGCCGCCCACAGGCCCAACAGCTTGTTGCGCCGGGCCTCGGCCTTGAACTGCATTTCGGCGTCATGGGCGAATTTGTTTTCGAACGCGTTTTCGCGGTCGTCGAAGGTGCTCATGGTCCGGTCCTCGGATCAGATTGACGTTCCCCCTGATATGCCTGCCGCGAGGCTTGGGCGCAAGGGGCTGCATCTTGCGGCGGGCGGGCCCTTGAACTATGAGATGCGGCAAGGGCGCGGGGACTCATCCCCGCAAACAGCGACGGAGTGGCCATGGCGCGGCGCAAGAAGATCTACGAGGGCAAGGCGAAAATCCTGTACGAGGGCCCCGAACCAGGCACCATCGTGCAGTATTTCAAGGACGATGCCACCGCCTTCAACGCCCAGAAGCACGACGTGATCGAGGGCAAGGGGGTGCTCAACAACCTGTTGTCCGAATTCTTCATGACCGGGCTGGGCAATGTCGGGGTGCCGACGCATTTCATCAAGCGCATGAACATGCGCGAACAGATGGTGCGCGCCTGCGAGATCGTGCCGCTGGAAATCATCGTGCGCAATTACGCCGCCGGGTCGCTGGCCAAGCGGCTGGGCCTGGACGAGGGCGGGCAACTGCCACGCCCGATCGTGGAATACTGCCTCAAGGACGATGCGCTTGGCGATCCGCTGGTCAGCGAGGAACACATCGCCGCCTTCGGGTGGGCCAGCCAGCAGGACATGGACGACATTCTCAGCCTGGCGCTGCGGGTCAACGATTTTCTCAGCGGGGTGCTGTTCGGTGTCGGTATCCGGCTGGCGGATTTCAAGATCGAGGTCGGGCGCGTCTATGACGGCGATTTCCAGCGCCTGATCCTCGCCGATGAAATCAGCCCCGATTCGTGCCGCCTTTGGGATATCGAGACCGGCCAGAAGCTCGACAAGGACGTGTTCCGGCGCGATCTGGGTAGTCTGACCGACGCCTATACCGAGGTCGCGCGGCGGCTGGGCGTGCTGCCCCGGGGCGGCGCCACGCCGATGGCCAAGCCGACGCTGATCAACTGAAGGGGACTCCACCGATGAAGGCACGCGTGCATGTGATGCTCAAGACCGGCGTCCTGGACCCACAGGGCGAGGCGGTGCGCCACGCGCTGGGCAGCCTCGGCTTCGACGGGGTCGAAGGCGTGCGCCAGGGCAAGGTGATCGAGCTGGACCTGGCCGAGACGGACCCAACCCGCGCCGAGGCGCAGGTGCGCGACATGTGCGAGCGGTTGCTGGCCAACACCGTGATCGAAAGCTACACGGTGGAACTGACCTGAGGGGCGGCTGCCGGTCCGCTTTGCGGGACGGAGCTGCCGTTCGCAGCGGTCGCCAAGCCGTGCATCACCGGGCCGTGGTGCGGCGATCCAACGTTCGTGCGGCAGCACTTTATGTTTGCATAATCCGAAAAAGATCAAAGTGTTGCGCAGGCGCCAACCAAATCGCCGTGCCGGGGGGCGGCCCGGCGATGCGCGGCGGCGCGTTCCGCGCCTTGATTCCGCGCATGGGTAACGGACATTATTGGTACCTGGCCCCATCTCCCGCACTCCGCGCCGCGTGCCGCACCTCCCCGTGATGGACAAGCACGTCGCAGCGCGCTAGAGCATCGCCACAGCATCAACAGAGGGTCCTTGTCATGCGCGCGGCTGTCATCGTCTTTCCCGGCTCCAACTGCGACCGTGATCTTGCCGTTGCCCTTGAGCGGGCGGGCGCGCGGGTGTCCATGGTGTGGCACAAGGATACCGAACTGCCCGCCGGTATCGACCTTGTCGCGATCCCCGGCGGGTTCTCGTTCGGTGATTACCTGCGCTGCGGGGCGATCGCCGCCAACTCGCCCATCTGCCGCTCGGTGGTGGCGCATGCCGAACGCGGCGGCCACGTCCTGGGCATCTGCAACGGCTTTCAGGTGCTGACCGAAACCGGCCTGCTGCCCGGCGCGCTGATGCGCAATGCAGGGCTCAAGTTCATCTGCCGGCGCACCGAACTGCGGGTCGAGACGACCGACAGCCCGTTCACCTCGGGCTATGCGCCGGGGCAGGTGATCGACATCCCCGTTGCGCACCACGAGGGCAACTACACCGCCGGCCCGGATCTGGTGGCGCGGCTGCGCGACGCGGATCGCATCGCCTTTACCTATTGCGACAACCTCAACGGATCGGTCGCCGATATCGCCGGAATCCTCAGCGAAAACCGCCGCGTTCTGGGCATGATGCCGCATCCCGAACGCGCCGCCGACGCGGGCCACGGCGGCACCGATGGGGCGATCCTGTTCGATTCGGTGGTCGCGCAGATGGCGACGGCCTGACTTGAGCCGCCGGCGCGCAGGGCGTACACATAGCCGATGGCGCGCACGAGCTTAACCGAACAAACTGCGGACGGTCCGCGCACCGTAAGCTGGCGGGCGCGGCTGGCGCTGGGCCTGCTGCTGGTACTGGCAGTGGTGACGGTGGTGGTGAGCAACCGTTTCCTGACCGAACGCTTCACCAGCGACACCCGCAACCGCGCCGAATTGCGGCTGGCGCTTTACGGCGGCAACCTGATGAGCGAGCTGCGCCGCAACGCTATCGTGCCGCAGCTTCTGGCGCGCGACCCGACGCTGATCGCGGCGCTTGCCACCTCGGATTTCTCGCAGTCGACGCAGCGGCTGCTGTCGTTCGTCGAGGAAATCGGCGCCGCATCGCTGATGCTGCTCGACCGCGACGGGCGCGCCGTGGCCGCCACCGACCGCAACCGCCTGGGCTCGCAGCACCGCAGCGCCTCCTATTTCGTCGATGCGCTGCGCTCGCGCGATACGCTTTTCAGCGTCGGCGAGCGCGAAAGCGGTGGCTACCGGTTCACCTATTCGCGCCGGATCGAGCAGCGGGGCGAGGTTCACGGCGTGATCCTTGTCGAGGTGGACCTGCGCAAGTTCGAACAGGACTGGAAGGGCATTTCCGACGCGGTGCTGGTCACGGACAGCTCCGGGATGATCATCTTGGCGACCGAGCCGCGCTGGCGTGGCCTGACCGAGGAGCGCGCGCTGGCGCGGGCCCCGGCCGAAAGCGCCATCGAGCGCGCCATCCAGGCCACTGCCGACTGGACCGCCGAGCGTGCCGATGCCTACCTGGGCGGTGAGGCGGTGATGCGGGTCGAATCGCGGCTGCCATTCCGAGGCTGGCGGATCGCCAGCTTCACCACCTATGACAGCGTGCGCGAGAAGGTGAACGGCGTCCTGGCGCTGGAAATCATGGGATTCGCGGTGCTGTTCGCGCTGGCATTCTATTTCCTGTCGCGCCGCACGGCAGTGCGCATGGCGCTGTTCCAGCGCGAATCGGCGGAGCTCCGCCGGTTGAACGCGCGGCTACAGCGTGAAATCGCCGAGCGCGAGCGGGTCCAGGAAACCCTTGCCGAGGCCGAGCAGACGCTTGCCCAAAGCTCCAAGCTGGCGGTTCTGGGCGAAATGTCGGCGGCTGTCAGCCACGAGTTGAACCAGCCGCTGGCGGCGATGAAAACCTACCTGGCCGGCGCCCGGCTGCTGGTGCAGCGCAACCGCGCCGACGAGGCGCTGTCGGCCTTCCAGCGTATCGACGACCTGATCGGGCGGATGGGGGCCATTACCCGGCAGCTGAAGTCCTATGCGCGCAAGGGCGGGGACGTGTTCGAACCCGTCGACCTGCGCGACGCGGTCGCGGCATCGCTTTCGATGATGGAACCGCAGCTCAAACAGCGCAGCGTTCGCATCAGCCGCGCGTTACCGGCCCACCCGGTGCGCGTGATGGGCGACCGCGTTCGTATCGAGCAGGTGTTGGTCAACCTGTTGCGCAACGCCCTGGACGCCACCCACGGCGAGGCGGAACCGCAGATCGACATCATCCTGGCAGCGGGCGAAACCGCGTCGCTGAGCGTGCGCGACAACGGCCCCGGGATCGCGGATCTGGAGTCCCTGTTCGAACCCTTCTATACCACCAAGAAGCCCGGCGACGGGGTCGGCCTGGGGCTGGCGATCTCGTCGGGGATCGTCGCCGACATGGGCGGACGGCTGATCGCCCGAAATGCCGAGGGCGGGGGGGCTGTATTCGAGATGCAATTGCCTATCTTGACTGATGATGCAGAAACAGAAGCGGCGGAGTAGCCCATGTCGAAAGTGATGAAGATCGCCATCGTGGATGACGAACAGGACATGCGGCAATCGATCAGCCAGTGGCTGGCGCTGTCGGGGTTCGACACCGAGATATACGCGGGCGCCGAAGAGGCGCTCAGGGCGCTCGGCCCCGATTACCCCGGCATCGTGATCACCGACATCCGTATGCCCGGCATGGACGGGATGCAGTTGCTCAAGAAGCTGATGGCGACCGACAGCGCGCTGCCGGTGATCATGATCACTGGGCACGGCGACGTGCCCATGGCGGTCGAGGCAATGCGCCTGGGCGCCCATGATTTTCTTGAAAAGCCGTTCAACCCCGAACGCATGACCGAGCTGGCCAAGCAGGCGGTCGCGGCGCGGCGGCTGACGCTGGACAACCGCGCGCTCAGGCGCGAGTTGTCGCATGGCGAGCATATCATGAACAAGCTCATCGGCTCCAGCAGCAGCATGGAACGCCTGCGCGAGGACATCCTGGACCTCGGCCAGGCCGATGGCCATGTCCTGATCGACGGCGAAACCGGCACCGGCAAGACGCTGGTGGCGCACGCGCTGCACGCGGTCGGCTCGCGCTCGGGGCGCAAGTTCGTGTTGGTGGCCTGTGGCGCGCTGGAAGAGGAGGCGCTGACGCGGCGCCTGTTCGGGCCGGTGCTGCCAGACGAAAGCCGCCTGCCCGCGGTCGAAGAGGCGCGCGGCGGCACCTTGGTGCTGGAAGGGGTCGAAACCCTTTCGGACGCGCAGCAGGAGCGCCTTCTGGGCGTCATCAACGAGCAGGGCGCGCCGCCCGAGACGCGCATCATCGCCATTTCCAATCTTCAGGACGAGGGGCGCACCAGCGAGGACGCCCTGCGCGCCGACCTGTTCTACCGGATGGCGTCGTTGCGCATGACCCTGCCGCCGTTGCGCGCGCGCGGCGAGGACATCCTGACCCTTTTCAACCGCTTCGCCGAGCAGTTCTCGGAGGAATATGGCTGCGACGCGCTCACCGTCAGCGCGCAGGAGGCAGCGCAACTGTTGCAGGCGCCGTGGCCCGGCAACGTGCGCCAGCTCATCAACGTGGCCGAACGCGCGGTGCTGCAATCGCGCCGCGGGCAGGGGACGATCACCTCGCTGCTGATGAGCGACAACGACGAGATGGCGCCGGTGATGACCACCGAGGGCAAGCCGCTCAAGGAATATGTCGAGGCGTTCGAGCGCATGCTCATCGACAACACCATGCGCCGCCACAAGGGCTCCATCGCGGCGGTGATGGACGAGCTGTGCCTGCCACGCCGGACGTTGAACGAAAAGATGGCAAAGTACGGTTTGCACCGGTCGGATTATACCTGAATGCCCCGGCCACCGGGCCGGGCGCACATTTTCACCATTGTAATTGGCCCTCCGCTGCCTTTATTGTCCCGCTAACGGCATGGGGTTTGCGACGACCTCGCCGCGAGAGTTTCGCTGTTTCAGACAATCGCAGGAATTACTTCCGCCACGCCTGAACAGACCGATTGGACCCGGACACGGGCCACGAAAGCCCCTGCTGCCCGGAATGCGGCGCCGCAGGGAAGATAATGGGCGCTCCGCAAGCGGGCGTCGGAGAAGAAATGCGATGAGGCGCGCGAGAGCATCAGATCTTAGGGTGGAGTCCGTTCGCGGGCCCTCTCTCGACGCGCCCGGTTTCGCCCAGCCAGACATCAGCCGTATAGCCGTCGCCCCCTGCGGGCGAAGGCCGTGCCGCGATGCAGACGGAAATCATGGCCAAGAAAATGCTGATCGACGCCACGCACGCGGAAGAAACCCGCGTCGTCGTGGTGGATGGAAACAAGGTTGAGGAGTTCGACTTCGAGTCCGAGAACAAGCGTCAGCTTGCGGGCAATATCTACCTGGCGAAGGTAACGCGGGTCGAACCGTCGCTGCAGGCGGCGTTCGTCGATTACGGCGGTAACCGCCACGGATTCCTCGCGTTCTCAGAGATACACCCCGATTACTACCAGATCCCCGTCGCCGACCGCGAGGCGTTGATGGAGGAAGAGCGCGTGCAGGCCGAGGCGCAAGGCGCGCGGGACGACGAAGCCGCCGACGGCGGCGGCCGCGGTGGCCGCGGCCGGGGCGGGCGCAAACCACGCGCGGCCAGGTCCGGTAGCGGCGACGCGACCACGTCGCGTGCTCCCCGCGATGATGCCGGGGCCGTCGAATCCGGGGCCGAGATCACCGGCATGGAGACGATCGACCTGGAGGCCGATGCGGACAAGCACGCCGAGGTGCCCGAGGGCAGCTCGCCGATGGAAACCGTTGCCGAAACGCCCGTAGCCGAACCCGATGAGGGCCAGTCGGCCGGCGGTGACGACGACGGCGGCGACCAGGCAGCCGACACCGCCGCGCCGGCCGACGACGACACGTCGGATGGCAACGGCAACGGTGCCGGCCGGCGCAGCGATGCCGCCCAGAAGGACGACAGCATCGAGGCCATCGCCGACGATGACGACCAGGACGACATCCGCCCGCCGCGCAAGCCGCGGCCGCGCCGGTACAAGATCCAGGAGGTCATCAAGGTCCGCCAGATTTTGCTGGTCCAGGTCGTCAAGGAAGAACGCGGCAACAAGGGCGCGGCGCTGACCACCTACCTTTCGCTTGCCGGGCGCTATTGCGTGCTGATGCCCAACACCGCGCGTGGCGGCGGCATAAGCCGCAAGATTACCAACGCCGTTGACCGCAAGAAGCTCAAGGAAATCGCGAGCGAGATCGACGTGCCCCGCGGTGCCGGGCTGATCGTGCGCACCGCCGGGGCCAAGCGCACCAAGACCGAGATCAAGCGCGACTACGAGTACCTGCAGCGCCTGTGGGAGCAGATTCGCGAACTGACGCTGAAATCCATCGCGCCGGCGAAGATCTACGAGGAGGGCGACCTGATCAAACGCTCGATCCGCGACCTCTACAATCGCGAGATCGACGAGGTGCTGGTCGAAGGTGAAAAGGGCTACCGGATCGCCAAGGACTTCATGAAGATGATCATGCCGTCCCATGCCAAGAACGTGAAACAATACAGTGAGAGCATGCCGCTTTTCGCCCGCCACCAGGTGGAAAGCTATCTCAACTCGATGTTCAACCCCACGGTGCAACTCAGGTCGGGGGGCTACATCGTGATCGGCGTGACCGAGGCGCTGGTGGCGATCGACGTGAACTCCGGCAAGGCGACCAAGGAAGGCTCGATAGAGGACACCGCGCTCAAGACCAACCTCGAAGCGGCGGAAGAGGTCGCCCGACAGGTGCGTCTGCGCGACCTGGCCGGCCTGATCGTGATCGACTTCATCGACATGGACGAGCGCCGCAACAACGCCGCCGTCGAGAAGAAGATCAAGGACAAGCTGAAAACCGACCGCGCCCGCATTCAGGTGGGCCGCATAAGCGGTTTCGGCTTGATGGAGATGTCGCGCCAGCGCCTGCGCCCGGGCATGATCGAGGCCACGACGCAGCCCTGTCCGCATTGCCACGGCACCGGGCTGATTCGCTCGGACGACAACCTGTCGCTGTCGATCCTGCGCCAGATCGAGGAAGAAGGCGTGCGCCGCCGCTCGCGCGAGGTGCTGGTCAAGGCGCCCGTCGGCATCGCCAACTACCTGATGAACTTCAAGCGCGAGCACATCGCGCAGATCGAGGCGCGCTACGGGCTGTCGGTGCGGGTCGAAGGCGACCCGTTCCTCGTCAGCCCCGATTTCAGCCTGGAGAAGTTCAAGACGGCGACCCGTGTCGTCGGCGATGCGACGGCGCCGGTGGTGTCTGTCGATACCTCGCTGATGGACCAGATCGACGCCGACACGCCGGCCGAGGTTGTCGCCGAGGCTGCCGAGACCCCCGATGCCGCCAAGGCCGAGGAGGCCCCCGCCGCCACGCCAGCGGCCGCGGAAGAGGGTGGCAAGCCCAAGAAGCGCCGCCGCCGGCGTCGCCGCAGCGGTGGGAAATCCAAGTCGGGCGAGGGCGCTGAGAACACGCAAGGCGCCGGGCCCGAAGACGACAACGGGCAGGATGCGCAGCCGCAACCCCGGCCCGAGGCGCCCGACGCTGCCGCCGAAACCGATGAGGGTGACAAGAAGCCCGGAAAGAAACCGGCCAAGCGGCGCGCGAAATCCGCGAAGGGCGGCGAAGCGGCCCCCGCCGACAGCCCCGAAGCGGCGACCGGCGAGGCCGCGCAGGCCGAAGCGGGGGCGCCCGCGGACGAAAAGCCCAAGGTCAAGCGCACGCGCAAGAGCCCGGCAAAGACCGCCAGGACCCCGGCCAAGGCCGCGCCGCCTGAGCCGTCTACCGCGTCACCAGACGTGACGGAACCCTCGCCGGCGCCGCAGCCTGATCGCGCTGCCGACAGCCCCAATGGCGCCGTCGCACAGGCGGATGCGGATCAGGCGCCACCCCCGCCGGTGCCGCGCGAGGAGGTTCCCGAACCCGTCGCGGCAACGCCGCACGCAGAGGCCGACACGCCGGACGATGCCGGCGCAGAGGCCGAACCGGCGCCTGCGCCTTCGACCGAATCCGAGGAGGCACCGGCCGCCGCGCCGGAGGAAGACCGCGAAAAGCCCAGGCGCCGCGGCTGGTGGTCGCTGGGACGGTGAGCGTCCGCCGCGCCTGAGCACCGGCAGCAAAGGCCGCGATCCGCAAGGGTCGCGGTCTTTTGCGTTGCGCCTGCCGCGCGATCTGCGGCAACTATGAGGCCGACCGGGCAGATCGAGGGGGCGGCATGACGCGCGACGGAACAAACGATGTGAAACGGCGCCGCGTATTCTACATCCCCGGCTACGACCCGATCCCGCCGCGCCGCTACCGCGAACTCTACCGTGAACACGGTGCGCGGCAGGCACAGGTCAGCCGCTACGCGCTGGATCTCGGCCCGCGGCGTGGTGACGGCCCGTTCGGCTGGCATGTCAGCGCCACCATCGAGGATCGACAGGTCGAGACAGATGTCGAGGTGATGGTCTGGTCGGACCTGGTGCGCGACAGCATGGATCGCGGCATCCTCGCCACCTATGTGCAAATGTTGCGAACCGCGTGGATCTACATTGCCAGCGGTGCGCTGTTCCGGCTTGCGCGCCTGCGCAAGGGGCCGGTGATCGCGGCGCTCTACCCGGTGGTGTTCCTGGTCGGGCAATTGCTGGTTGCGCTGGCGCTGGCAAGGGTGGCCGGCTGGGGCCTGGGTCTGCTGCATCCTTTCGCGGCCTGGGCGGGGCTTTTGGTGGTGCCCCCGGTGCTGGCGGGGTTCCGGCGCATCGACAACCGCCTGTTCGCCTATTACCTGATGCATGACTACGCCTATTCCGCGCAGTTCAAGGGCGCCAACCCACCCGCGTTGGAGGCCCGCCTGGCCACCTTCACCGACCGCATCGCCGCGGCGCTGGCCGAGGATATCGACGAGGTGCTGGTGGTTGGCCATTCCTCGGGTGCGCACCTGGCGGTGTCGGTGCTGTCGGATTTGCTGCGTGCCGGGCACGGCCCCGGGGCGGAGGGGCCGGCGTTGGGGCTGCTGACGCTGGGGCAGGTGGTGCCGATGGTGTCGTTCCTGCCCGATGCCCAACGCCTGCGCGCCGATCTGCGCTACCTGAGCGAAAGCGAGGCGCTGGCCTGGGTCGACGTGACGGCGCCCGGTGACGGCTGCGCCTTCGCGCTGTGCGACCCGGTGGCGGTGACGGGGGTGGCAACCGCGCAGCAGCGTTGGCCGCTGGTGATCTCGGCGGCGTTCAGCGAAACGCTGTCGCCGCCCGAGTGGAGGCGCCTGCGCCGGCGGTTCTTTCGCCTGCATTTCCAGTATCTTTGCGCCTTCGACCGGCCGCGCGACTACGACTATTTCCGCATCACCGCCGGCCCGCGCACGCTGGCGGCGCGCTTTGCCGGGCGCGCGCCGTCGCCGTCAAGGCTCCGGCGGCCGGTTTCGGGCTATCGCGATACCGGCGCGAGCTGAGCCGCCCGCGCCCGCGCGCTCAGGGCAGGTATTGCGCCGGGTCGACGCTTTCGAACCCTTCGCGGACCTCGAAATGCAGATAGTTGGCGTCGCCGTCCCTGATCGAGGCGATTTGCTGCCCGCGGCTGATGCTGTCACCCTTCTTGACGCGGATATCGGCGATGTTGCCGTAGATGGTCAGCAGGTTGTTGTCATGCTTGACCACCAGGATCGGCACTTCGTCGGAATCCGAGGTGATCGCCGCGACGCTGCCCTCGGCCGCAGCGACGATGGCGCTGCCCGCCGACGCCTGGATGTCGATGCCTTCGTTGCGGCCCTTGTCATAGGCGCGGATGATCTTTCCGCGCGTGGGCATCGCCAGGCGCGCATTGTCGGTGTCGGCCGTCTGGGTCTGGCCGAGATCGGGGGCGGACGGCGAGGCCGCCGCGATGTCGTCGGCTGTGTCGTCGGGCAGGGGCTTGCTGGAGGAGGGCGGTGTCGGCGTCGGGCTGCCGACGCCGGGGCTGGTGGCCTCGGCGGTGGTGCGCTCCTGCTCGCCGGTGTCGCCATCGTCGCGCTGCGCCGAGGCTTCGGGCACCGGGATCAGCAGGTATTGGCCTTCGCGCACGGTAAAGCGGCTGTCGAGCCCGTTCCAGTCGGCCAGCGCGCGCGGGGTGACATCATAAAGGCGCGCGATGGAATAAGCGGTCTCGCCCCGTTCCACCTTGTGGCGAATGGGTTCGATGCCGATCTGGGAGTCGGACCGGGGCTGTGCCGGCGCTGCCGAGCCGTCGGTGGTTTCGGCCTCGTCGATGGCGTTTCCGGCCAGCGTGGTGATATCGACGCCCGGCGGCTGGATCGGCCCGGTCGCGGGCGCGCCGGTTGCGGGCGAGGGTTCGGCCACGCGGTCGGGCAGCGCGATGATTTCCCCGGCGCGCAGCGGGTCGTCGGGCTTGATGCCGTTGAAGCGGGCCAGGCGCTGCGCGTCCATGCCGATACGGGTGGCGACATCGCGCAGCGTGTCGCCCCTGCGCGCCACCGCGACCTGGTAGCCCGGGTACGAGATGATACCGCGGTCGTCGGGCTGCGGGCGGTCTGCTGTCGCTTTCCGCGCCGCGTCGCTGGTGGTCATGGCATTGCCGAAATTGCCGCGCATGTCGTAGTCGAGCGGCTCGCTGCACGCCGCAAGCAGGGCAAGCGCGCATCCGGTCGCGATCACGCGCCGCTGCAGGTGCCGGCGGTTGGGCGTCGTGGGGCTGTTGTCGGGGTGGGTCATCTCGATTTCCTCTGTCTCTCCCCTTGTGGCCGGGGCCTTGGCTGACTGTGTATCGGTCGGCCGGTCAAGCATCGCGCCCCAACCCTTCGACAAGTGGAACGAAACGCACCTGGCGCAACTCGTCGTAATCGTAACCCGCGTCATGCCTTGTGACGCGGATCAGGCTTTGCACGGTGTCGGACTGTCCGACTGGCAATACCATGATACCCCCGATCTTGAGTTGCGCCAATAGCGGGCCTGGGGGGTCTTCGGCCGCGGCTGTGACAAGGATACGGTCGAACGGGGCCTGTTCGGGCAGCCCGAAGCTGCCATCGACGGTGAGCGCGGTGATGTTGGTCAGGTCCAGCGCCTCGAAAATGGCGCGTGCCTCGCGCACCAGGCGGCGGTGCCGGTCGACGGTATAGACCCGGCGCGCCAACTGCGACAGGATCGCGGCCTGGTAGCCGCTGCCGGTGCCCACCTCCAGCACCTTGTCGCGCGGGTTGATGCGCAGCGCCTGGGTCATCAGCCCCACGATCGAGGGCTGCGATATGGTCTGCCCGCAGGCGATCGGCAGCGGCATGTCCTCGTAGGCGCGGTCGGCGAAATGGCCACGGATGAACGGGCCGCGGTCGATCTTTTCCATCGCCGAGAGAACCCGCGCATCGGTGACGCCCTTCGAGCGCAGCGCGAAAAGGAACTGCATCTTGCGTGTGGCGTCGTCCGGGTCGTTCATTCGAAGGCCTTGATCTGGTCGAGGATGTCGTGCGCGGTCAGGTCGGCGCGCATCGGCGTGACCGAGATGTAGCCGTCGAGGTTGACGGCGGCATCGGTATCCGGCGCGGTCGGACGGTGCTGATCGCCGCCCTTGACCCAGAGGAACTTGCGCCCCGAGGGCGACAGGTGCGGTTCGACCCCGAAATGGGTGTGGCGGCGAAAGCCCTGCGCCACGATCCGCGTGCCCTTGACCTCGGCGGCGGGCAGGGGCGGGAAGTTGATGTTGTAGAACAGCCGGTAATCGGCGCCATCCTCGGAATGTGGCGTCGCGGCCAAAAGCTTTCGGATGACGCCCGCCGCGTGTTCGGCGGCGGCCTCGAACGGATTGTCGGCCTGGAAATTCTGCGGGCCCAGATACTGCGACAGCGCCATCGCCGGCAACCCCTGGAGTGCGGCTTCCATGGCGCCGCCCAGGGTGCCGGAATAAAGCGCGTTCTCGGCCGAGTTGTTGCCCCGGTTGACGCCGGACAGCACCAGGTCGGGGCGGTCTTCGCGCAGCACCTCGTGCAGCCCGGCCATGACGCAGTCTGCGGGGCTGCCCTCGGCCGCGTAGCGCCGCGCCCCCAGCTTGGCCAGCATCATCGGATGGGTGTAGCTGATCGCATGGCCGACCCCCGATTGCTCGAAGGCGGGCGCGACGGTCCAGACTTCGCCGTCCGCGCCGGCCAGGTCGGTGGCGATGGCGTGCAGCACCTCCAGCCCCGGGGCGTTGATGCCGTCGTCGTTGGTAATGAGAATACGCATGCCGAGCCCCGTCGCCGTTTCTCTCGTTGTCTAGATGAGTGCCGCGCGCGGGGCAAGCGGCAGACCCCGCCTCGGGGCGCGCGCGGTCAGGGGGCGTTACCTCCTCTTGCCCGTGGCGCGCAATTCACCCCCGGAGGACTTGCAACAAGATGAAGGGCTGGCGCGCGGCCGTGGTCAGGCGATTTCGGCCAGAAGGCGCGCGGCCTCGTCGGCCGGGGTGCTCAGCGCGTCGCGGTCCTCGCCGGGGAAAAAGCGCGCCCGCGTCGCCGTGGCCATCGGTGCGGGTGTCAGAACCGCGACCCGTGGGCCGGTGCGCACGCTTTCGGCTGCCCAGCTTCGGGCCAGCGCGATCTGCGCGGCCTTAGTCGCGCCATAGGCGCCAAAGTACTTTTCGCCCGCGCGCGGGTCGTCGAAGAACAGCGCCGTGCCGTCCTCGCCCAAAAGCGGCGCGATGAACGGGATCAACTGGCCGGTGGCGGTGACGTTGCTGGCCACCGATTTTTCCCAGTCACCGGCATCCAGAAAACAGGCCGGGGCCAAAGGTGCCGCATGGATGGCCGTGTGCGCCCAGATATCGACGGTTCCCCAGCGATCGAAGATCGAGCGGCAAAGCTGTGCCATGGCATCGGGGTTGGTCACGTCCATCGGTGCCAGCGTGGCGTTTCCGCCGGCGTCCTGGATGCGGTCGTCGAGGTCTTCGAGCGCGCCGGTGGTGCGGGCCACCGCCACCACGTGGTGGGTGCCGGCCAGCGCCTCGGCCAGCGCGGCACCAAGGCCGCGTGACGCACCGGTAATCAGGGCAATCTTTTCGCTCATGGTCGCGCTCTCTTGCCTGTGCCGCGCCCGCTATGGGGCATGGCCGACTATTCCGCGGCTTTCACTTTCAGTTGAAAGCCTTTCTCGATCATGTCCGACGGGGCCACCGGATAATCGCCCGAGAAACAGGCGTCGCAGTATTGCGGGCAACCCGCGTCGCGGCCCTGCGCCTCACCCACGGCGCGGTAGAGCCCGTCGAGCGTGACAAACCTCAGGCTGTCCACCTGAAGGTGGCTGCGCATCTCTTCCTCGGACATGCCGGCGGCAAGCAGCTTCTCGCGCTGCGGGGTGTCCACACCATAGAAACAGGGCCAGGCCGTGGGCGGGGACGCGATGCGAAAATGCACCTCCGCCGCGCCGGCATCGAGGATCATTTCCTTGATCTTGCGCGAGGTGGTGCCGCGCACGACGCTGTCATCGACCAGCACCACGCGCTTGCCCTTGATCAGCGCGCGGTTGACGTTGAGCTTGAGCCGCACGCCCATGTTGCGGATCTGCTCGGTCGGCTCGATGAAGGTGCGGCCGACATACTGGTTGCGGATGATCCCCATGGCATAGGGAATGCCCGATTCCTGGCTGAATCCGATCGCGGCGGGGGTGCCGCTGTCGGGCACCGGGCAAACAAGATCGGCCTCGACCGGGGCCTCGCGGGCCAGTTCGACACCGATCTGGCGGCGTGTCTCGTAGACCGAACGCCCGCCCAGGATGCTGTCGGGGCGCGAGAAATAGACATGTTCGAAAATGCAGAAGCGCGGCGATTGCGGCCGGAACGGGAATCGGCTGTCGATGCCGTTGTCGTCGATCACGACCATCTCGCCGGGTTCGATCTCGCGCAGGTAATCCGCCCCGATGATGTCCAGTGCGCAGGTTTCGGAACTCAGGACGTAAGCGCCCGCCACCCGGCCCAGCACCAGCGGCCGCACGCCCAGCGGGTCGCGCACGCCGATGAGCTGGCTCCGGGTCATGGCGACGATGGAAAACGCACCCTCGACCCGGCGCAGTGCGTCCTCCATCCGTTCGGGGATATCCTTTTGCAGCGACCGCGCCATCAGGTGGATGATGCATTCGCTGTCCGAACTCGACTGGAAGATCGAGCCGCGCTCGATCAACTCGCGTCTGAGCGCCTCGGCATTGGTGATGTTGCCGTTATGCGCGATGGCGGCGCCGCCCATCGAGAATTCGCCGAAGAAGGGTTGCACGTCGCGGATCGCGGCGCCCTTGGACCCGGCGGTGGAATAGCGCACATGGCCGATTGACAGCATCCCCGGCAGGGTTTCCATCAGGCTCTGCCGGGTGAAGTTGTCGCGCACATAGCCGAAGCGGTGCGCGGCATTGAACCCGGTCTCGGGCTCGTAGGCGACGATGCCGCCGGCTTCTTGCCCGCGGTGTTGCAGCGCGTGCAGGCCGAGGGCGACGAAATTGGCGGCGTCGGCGACGCCGAGAACCCCGTAGACGCCGCACTCCTCGCGCAGCTCGTCGTCGTCGAAGGGATGGGCGGGGGGCATTTGCTTGGACAAGGCCGAAAGCTCCGAATCCGTTGCGCGTTTTCTGGCCCCTACATAGGCCGTTGACCCCCCGGTGTCACGAAAGGATCATGAAAGCGCCCCGTGCCCGCACCACCGATGGCGCACCGGGCCGGCGACGGCACACAGCGGATTTCAGCCCGGTCACTCGCATACGCTGACAAGGGTCTCGTATTGCTGGGTAATCCAGCCCAGAACCTGCTGGGGTTCGCGGTTCTCGATCTGGGTGGTCATGCGCCCGAATACCTGTGCCGAGCGACTGTCGTCGATCATTGCCACCTCTTGTCCGGTCATGATCGTGTCGTAGACGAAAAACGCCACCGCGATCAGCAAGATACCGCGCAGCACGCCGAACAGGAACCCCGCCCCCTGGTCGAGCCCGCCGATGGCCGAGCGGTGCACCACCGACGAGAACAGCGGCGTGAAAAGTGCCGCGATGACCAGCGCCACGGCGAAGACCGCGGCAAAGGCGGCGATGACCGACAATTCGCAACTGTCGCCGAGGATCGTGCCCACCACCGGGATTTCCTCGACCAGCGGTTGCACCTTCGGGGCAAAGGTAAAGCCCACGATCGCGGCCACAACCCAGCCGACGATGGCCAGCGTCTCGCGCACGATGCCCCGCGCATAAGCCAGAACCGCCGATAACAGGATCAGCAGTGCCACGACACCGTCGATGATGGTAAATCCGTCCATCTGCCCTCATATCCCCGCTTGCCGGGCGCTCAACCGGCGCCGAAAACCTCGCCAACGAATGCCGTCAGATCGCCCATCCGGGTGAGCTCCAACCCGCCGGTCCCGCCCGGCTTGCCGCCCACGGGCATGATTGCCTTGGTGAAACCAAGTTTTTGCGCCTCTTTCAACCTGTTTTCGCTCTGCCCCACCGGGCGCAGCGCGCCCGACAGGCTGATTTCGCCGAACACCACCGTTTCGGCAGGCAGCGCCACGTCCTCGCGCGCGCTCAGCAGCGCCGCGGCCACGGCCAGGTCGGCGGCCGGTTCGCTGACCTTCATGCCGCCGGCGACGTTGAGATAGACATCCAGCCCGGCAAACGGGATGCCGCAGCGCGCCTCAAGCACGGCCAGGATCATCGCCAGCCTCCCGCCGTCCCAACCCACGACCGTGCGCCGCGGCTGCGACAGCGACGAGGGCGCGACCAGGGCCTGGAACTCCACCAGCAGCGGGCGCGTGCCCTCGATTCCCGAAAAGACGACCGAGCCGGGCGCCGGCTCGCCGCGCTCAGACAGGAACAGCGCCGAGGGGTTGGTGACCTCCAACAGCCCGGCGCCGGTCATCTCGAACACGCCGATCTCGTCGGCGGGGCCGAAGCGGTTCTTGACGCTGCGCAGGATGCGGAACTGGTGGCCGCGCTCGCCCTCGAAATAGAGCACGCAATCGACCATGTGCTCGACCACGCGCGGGCCCGCGATCTGGCCTTCCTTGGTGACATGGCCCACCAGCACCACCGACATGTCGTGGCACTTGGCGAAACTGGTCAGTTCGTGCGCGGCGGCACGTACCTGTGCCACGCTGCCCGGCGCGCTTTCGACATTGTCGGCCCACATCGTCTGGATCGAGTCGATGACGACAAGCTGCGGTTTTTCCTCTTCCAGCGTGGTGAGGATGTTGCGCAGGTTGGTCTCGGCCGCCAGCTTGACCGGCGCGTCTGTCAGGGAAAGCCGCTGCGCGCGCATTCGCACCTGGGCGCTGGCCTCTTCGCCCGAGACGTAAAGCGTTTTCAGCCCGGCTCGCGCAAAGTGCGCCGCGCCCTGTAACAGCAGCGTCGACTTGCCGATGCCCGGATCACCCCCCACCAGCACCGCCGATGACGGCACCAGCCCGCCGCCCAGCACGCGGTCAAGCTCGTCCAGCCCCGAACGGGTGCGCGGCGGCGGCACCTCCTGCGTGGCCAGGTCGGTCAGCGCCACGGCGCGCCCGCGCCGCGCCCCGAGCGCTTTTGAGGGCGGCCCAGCCGATAGCGGCTTTTCCTCGACGATGGTGTTCCAGGCCCCGCAGGCATCGCACTGCCCGGCCCATTTCGTCGTCGCGGCGCCGCAGGCCGTGCAGGTGAAGCTCTTGGGTCTTGCCATGGCGCCGTTCTGCCCGACCGCGCGCGAGGGCGCAAGCACGCAGGTGGCACCGCGCTCAATGGGCCACCGCCCACAGGCCCAGCAGCACCAGAACCAGCACGCCGTTGAGCGCATCAACGAGCCGCCAGCGCGCGCCGCGCGGCACCGCCGACAGGCCCAGCAGGGCCGACGCCACAAGCGGCAGCGCCATGCCGCCGCCAAGCCCCACGATGCGATCTGCGATCTGCGCCACCGGCCCGGTGTAGTGCCTCGTCAGCGGCGGGCCAAAGCGTGCCGCGACCCCCGTCAGCGCCACCGCCGCCGCCATTGCCGCGAGGCCGCGCACCCACGCCCCGCGCCCCGCCGCGACCCGCAGCACCGCCAGCGCCATCACCAGCGGCAGGTAGGTGTAGGCCTTGAGCGCGATGAACAACAAGAAAACAGGGCCGGGCTCGAACATCTCAACGCACCGCCTCGATCGGGCCCTCGGCGCGGCCGTGGATGAACTGATCGAGGTAAGGGTCGCCCGAGTCGTCGAGCCGCGACACAGGCCCCGTCCACTGGATCACCCCGTCATGCAGCATCGCTACCTTGTCGGCGATGGCGCGCACGCTGGTCATGTCGTGGGTGATCGCCATCGCGGTGGCGCCCATTTCGACCACGATCTCGCGGATCAGTTCGTTGATGACACCCGACATGATCGGGTCGAGGCCCGTGGTCGGTTCGTCGAAGAATATGATCTCGGGGTCGGCGGCAATGGCGCGGGCCAGGCCGACGCGCTTTTGCATGCCCCCCGACAGCTCGGCGGGGAACATATCGGCCTGTTCCGGTTTCAGCCCGACGCGGCGCAGCTTTTCGATGGCGATCTCGCGCGCCTCGTCCTTGGGGCGCTTGAGGCTGCCGCGCAGCAGCCGGAATGCCACGTTCTGCCACACCGGCAGGCTGTCGAACAGCGCACCGCCTTGGAACAGCATGCCGAAGCGCGCCAGGAACGCGTCGCGGTCGCCGGCGGCCACGTCGCGGCCATCGACCTCGATGGTGCCGCTGTCGGGCTCCACCAGGCCAAGGATGCATTTCAGCGCCACCGACTTGCCGGTGCCCGAGCCGCCGATGATCACCATGCTTTCACCCCTGGGCACGTCCAGCGTCAGCCCGCGCAGCACGCGGTTGTTGCCGAAAGCCTTGTGAACGTCCCTGAGCGCGATCATGCCGAGAAAAACAGCTCCGTCAGAAGGTAGTTGGCCGCCAGGATCAGGATCGAGGCCGACACCACCGCCGATTTGGTGGCCCGCCCCACGCCCTGCGCGCCGCGGCCCGAATGCATGCCGTGAAAGCAGCCCATCACGGCGACGATGAAGCCGAACGCGGCGCCCTTGATGAGGCCCGACACGACATCCCAGCTTTCGAGAAAATCCACCGTGTTGTGCAGGTAGGTGCCGGGGTTGAACTCCAGCCGCGTGACGCCGACCATGTAGCCGCCCATGATGCCGATGGCGTCGCCCACCCCCACCAGCACCGGCACCGCCAGCGTCGCCGCCAGCACCCGCGGCGCGGTGAGATATTTCATCGGGTGGGTCGACAGGGTGACCAGCGCGTCGATCTGCTCGGTCACCTTCATGGTGCCGATCTCGGCGGCGATGCTTGAGGCCACCCGTGCCGCCACCATCAGCCCGCCCAGCACCGGGCCCAACTCGCGCACCATGCCGATGGCGACGATCGAGGGCACCACCGCTTCGGCGTTGAACCGCGAGCCGCCGGCGTAGATCTGCAGCGCCAGCGCGCCGCCGGTGAACAGCGCCGTCAGCCCCACCACGGGCAGCGACAGCCACCCGATCTGCACCAGGGCATGGCCGAATTCACGCCAGTAAAAGGGCGGCCGCACCAGGTGGCTGACGGTTTCGGCCGCGAACAGCGCGATGCGCCCGAGCAGCGCCAGCGCGCCCAGAACCGGCCGGCCAAGCGCGGCAAACGCGGCGGTCGCGCTCATGCCCCGTGCAGGCGCCGCGTGTAACGCCCCCCCAGCGAGGTGAGAACCTCGTAGCCGATGGTGTCGATCATTGCCGCCAGGTCGTCGACGCCCTGTTGCTGCCCCAGCACGTCCAGTGCCGGCGGATCCTCGGGCAGGTCGGTGATGTCGACGCCGATCAGGTCCATGGAAATGCGCCCGCGCACCGGGCAGGCGGTGTGGCCCGCGTAAAGCGACAGACGCGGCCCCAGCAGGCGCATGACGCCGTCGCCATACCCCGCCGCCACGGTGGCGATGCGGCTGTCGCGCGGCGCGCTCCAGGTGTTGCCGTAGCCCACCGTTTCGCCCGCCGCGACCCAGCGGGTCTGGATCACCGGCAGCGACAGGTAGGCGACGGGTTGCGCCTGTGCGAAGGGCAGCCCGCCGTAAAGCCCGATACCGGGGCGGGTGAGGTCGAAGTGGTACTCCGGGCCCATCAACACCCCTCCCGTGGACGCCAGCGAGCGCGGCACCGCCATTCCTGCGGTCATCTCGGTGAAGGTGCGCAATTGCTGCGCGTTCATCGG
Organism: Sediminimonas sp.; assembly: GCF_024637375.1. Taxonomy (GTDB): domain Bacteria; phylum Pseudomonadota; class Alphaproteobacteria; order Rhodobacterales; family Rhodobacteraceae; genus Sediminimonas. Next base: position 76,568 of record NZ_JAGXFK010000021.1, read on the forward strand.
GTGGTCGGGGGTGTCGGCGCAGGCCAGGTGCGACATGATCAGCGTCGGACCCTGCTGTTGGGCGATGTCGCGCAGGGCCGCCCATTCGGCGGGCTCCATCCCCAGCCGGTTCATACCGGTGTCGAGCTGGACGCCGAACGGCGCGCCGGGCAGGGCCTCTACATGGCGCAGCATCTGGTCGATCGAGTTGATCATCGGGACCAGTTCAAGGTCGGTGATCATCTCGGTATCGCCGGCCATGTGGCCGGAAAAGACGTTGATCTCGGGCCCCGGCCCAAGCGCCTGCCGGATGGCGGCGCCTTCCTCGGCGATGGCGACGAAGAACCGCCGCGCGCCTGCCCGCGCCAGTGCGCGCGCCACTTGCGCCGCGCCCAGGCCGTAGCCATCGGCCTTGACCACCGCCGCCGTTTCGACATGCGGAGCGGTGCGCGCGTCGAGCGCGCGCCAGTTCTCGACAAGCGCTTCGAGGTCTATTGTCAGAACACCACTGGCCATGGCGGTTTCTTGACAGGGTTGTGCCCAAGGTCAAGGGCAAACACGGGCGGCGGCACACGCGTCCCGCTTCATCTTGCCAAGGACACTCAAGAATCCGGCGCCGCAGGCGCGCCGTGGCTTCAGAATCCTTGTCCGCCGCCGTCCTGCTGCCACGGTTTTACCAGGTTGCCGAAGCGGGTGAAGCGCCCTTCGAAGCTGAGCTCGACATGGCCGATGGGGCCGTGGCGCTGCTTGCCGATGATCACCTCGGCGCGCCCGTGCAGCCGCTCCATCTCCTCGGTCCACTTGGCCGTCGCTTCGAGGTCGTGGTCGCCGGGTTTCTCGCGTTCCTTGTAGTATTCCTCGCGGAACACGAACATCACCACGTCGGCATCCTGCTCGATCGAGCCGGATTCGCGCAGGTCCGACAGTTGCGGGCGCTTGTCCTCGCGCGCCTCGACCTGGCGCGAGAGCTGCGACAGCGCGATCACGGGGATATCCAGTTCCTTGGCGATGGCCTTCAGTCCCATGGATATCTCGGAAATCTCGTTGACGCGGTTTTCGCCTCTCCCGGTGCCGCGCACCAGTTGCAGGTAGTCCACGATCAGAACGTCCAGCCCATGGGTGCGTTTCAGCCGCCGGGCGCGCGCGGCAAGCTGACTGATCGGCAGCGCCGGGGTATCGTCGATGAACAGAGGGCACGCCTCGAGCGCCTTGGCGGCGTCGACGAAGCGGCGGAATTCGGTTTCGGTCATGTCACCGCGGCGGATCTGCTCGCTGGGGACTTCGGCCGCCTCCGACAGGATCCGGGCAGCCAGTTGTTCGGCGCTCATCTCCAGGCTGAAGAAGCCCACGACGCCGCCCTGGACCGTGCCCTCGGTGCCATCGGGCAGGGTGCCGCGCTTGTAGGCCTTGGCGATGTTGAAGGCGATGTTGGTGGCCAGCGATGTCTTGCCCATCGACGGCCGCCCGGCAAGGATCAGCAGGTCGGATCGGTGCAGCCCGCCCAGCTTGCGGTCCATGTCGACCAGCCCGGTCGACACCCCCGCCAGCCCGCCGTCGCGCTGATAGGCGGCATTGGCCACGTTGACCGCGTCTGTCACCGCCTTGAGGAAAGACTGGAAACCGCTTTCGGACTGGCCCTGTTCGGCCAGCTTGTAGAGCGCCTGCTCGGCCTCGACGATCTGCTCGCGCGGTTCATTGTCGACCTCGACCTTGGCGGCCTTGGCAGCGATGTCGCGGCCCAGCCCGATCAGTTCGCGCCGCACCGCCAGGTCGTAGATCATCTGCGCGTAGTCGCGTACCGCGTAGGCGCTGATCGCGGCGCCCGCCAGCCGCACCAGGTAGGCCGGGCCGCCCAGCTCCTTGAGGCCCTCGTCATCCTCGAAAAAGGCCTTGAGCGTCACCGGCGAGGCAAGGTTGTTCTTGGCGATGCGTGCCGATGCGGTCTCGAATATGCGGGCGTGCACGGGGTCGTAGAAATGCTGCGGCCCGATGATGCTGGCGACCCGGTCGTATAGGTCGTTGTTGGTCAGGATGGCGCCCAGAAGCTGCTGCTCCGCCTCGATCGAATGCGGCATCGTTTCGGCGTCTTCGATCTGCGCGCCGGTCGGGTTGAATGCTGCGATCTCGTTCATGTGCTGTCCGGTTCCGGCCCCGTGATTGCCCCGATGACGCCGCGACGGGCACGCGCGGCGGTGGCGCTGGTGATAACCAAAGACGCCCGGCGGGGGCAACTTGTATGTTTGCGGGGACAAGCTGTGGATATCCCGGCCCATACACAGTGTAGCACGAGTATCGACGGGCGGGCCAACATCTTGTGGCGGGTAGGGGCTAGCGCCGCGCCGCCTGCCAGCCGCGCGGATCGTCGAGGAAGGCCGCGACCCCCTCCAGCGTGGCGTCGTCGAAGGCGCCCTGCGCGCGCGCCTCGGCCAGCACGTCGCGCCAGGTGCAAAGCGCATGCAGGCGCACACCGTGATCGCCCAGCGTCTTTTCCGTCTCCGGGAAGATGCCGTAGCTGAAGACCACCGCGGTATGGGCGCAAGTCGCGCCGGTCGCGCGGATCGCGTCGACGAAGCTGAGCTTGCTGCCGCCATCGGTGGTCAGGTCCTCGACCAGCAGCACCCTCTGGCCCTCGTGCATCGCGCCCTCGATGCGGGCATTGCGGCCGTATCCCTTGGGCTTCTTGCGCACGTAGGTCATGGGCAGGGCCATCCGTTCGGCCACCAGCGCGGCAAAGGGGATGCCCGCCGTCTCGCCGCCGGCGATGGTGTCGAACGCCTCGAATCCGGCCTCGCGCATCACCGTGACGGCCAGGAAATCCATCGCCGTGGCCCGGATGCGCGGAAACGATATCAGCTTGCGACAGTCGATATAGGTCGGGCTGGGCAGGCCCGAGGCCAGCGTGAACGGCTCGGCCACGTTGAAATGCACCGCCTCGATCTCCAGCAGCATCCGCGCGGTCAGGCGGGCGATTTCTTCCTTGGCGGGGTAGGCGGTCGGGATCATGTGCGGTGTCCTCAGGGTGTGATCGTGTCGGTGCGCCGCGGGCGACGACGTTCGAAACGAAGGTCTATCCGCGCGCGGCGGATTCGTCATCCGTTTCTTTTCGCCCCTCTGTTGCCGAACCGCGTTCGTGTGCCCGGTGCGGCAGATCTTGCCACCAAGGCAGGGCAAGGGCAGTGCAGGAGGCGACGTCGTGAACTTTTCGACTTGTTTTCGGCGATCATGGCCGATAAACGCGACCGCGGAGACGTGGCCGAGTGGTCGAAGGCGCTCCCCTGCTAAGGGAACGCATATTTTGGGTAAGCCGCTGAAATTCAGCGGCTTTTTTGCTCCCCAGATTTCGGATTCCCAAATCTTGCCGATCATGGCTGGAACTCCCAACCGTGCGCACGAAGCCGGTCGGCGAGGTCTGCGGTCGGAAGCTTGCGATAGCGACGCGCCATTTTTGCGCTACTCCATCCCCGAGGACCAGCGCGACACTGTCGCCGCGCTGTTGCGCGAGACGGCCTCCCTCAAGGAGATCAACAAGCGCCTCGAGCACCTGGTCGCCGAATTGAACCACGTTGTGCATGGCAAGAAGTCCGAGAAGCTCGACGAGGACGACCGGCAGCTGGCCTTCGAGGACCTCAACATTGCCGTCTCCGAGGCCGAGGAACAGAAACAGGATCAAGCGCCCAGCGAGGACACGTCAAAACGCAAACGGGTGGCCAGGCGCAACCGCGGCAACCTGCCCAAGGACCTGCCACGCATCGAGCGCGTGATCGAGCCGGAAAGCCTGGAGTGCCCGTGCGGCTGCGGACAGATGCACAAGATCGGCGAAGATCGCACGGAGCGGCTGGACATCGTGCCGGCGCAGCTGCGCGTGCTGGTCACCGTGCGCCCCAGATATGCCTGCCGTGCCTGCACGGATGGCGTGACGCAGGCATCGGCCCCCGCCGCCCTGATCGAGGGCGGGCTGCCGACCGAGGGGGCCATCGCGCACGTGCTGGTCAGCAAGTATGCCGACCATCTGCCGTTATATCGCCAGAGCCAGATGCTCGCCCGGTCGGGCGTCACCATCGACCGCAGCACCCTGGCCGACTGGGTCGGTGTTGCGGGGTTCCACCTGCGGCCCGTCGTCGACCGATTGGCCGAGCACCTGAAGGCGTCCAGCAAGCTGTTCATGGACGAGACCACTGCGCCGGTTCTCGATCCGGGGCGGGGCCGGACCAAGACCGGTTATCTCTGGGCGCTGGCCCGCGACGACCGCAGGTGGGGTGGCGCCGACCCGCCAGGGGTGGTGTTCTTTTACGCCCCGGACCGGAGCGGGCAAAACGCTGAGACGTTCCTGCGCGGCTTCGACGGAATCCTGCAACTCGACGGGTATACGGGCTACAATCGCCTGACGCGCCCCTCCCGCAAGGGCGGTGATCCCATCCGCGTGGCGCATTGCTGGGCGCATGCCCGGCGCAAGCTGAAGGAGGTCTTCGACCGCGACGGCTCGGAGATCGCGGCAGAGGGCCTGCGCCGCATTGCCGAGATCTACAAGGTCGAGGCCGACATCCGCGGCTGCGCCCCCGGCCAGCGTCTCTCGGCCCGCCAAGCACACACGGCGCCCCTGGCCACGGCGTTCGGCGACTGGCTGCAAGAGCAGCGCCTGCGCGTGTCGGCGAAATCAAGGCTGGGCGAGAAGCTGGCCTATATCCATCGCCACTGGGATCGCCTGCAGACCTTCCTCCATGACGGCCGCGTCGAGATCGACTCGAACGGCGTCGAGAACCTGATCCGCCCGATCGCACTGAACAGGAAAAATGCGTTGTTCGCCGGTCACGACGAGGGCGGCAAGACCTGGGGCCGCATTGCGTCGCTGATCGAAACCGCAAAGATCAACGGCGTCGAGCCCTTCGCCTATCTCAAGGCCACCCTCGAGGCCATCGCCGCCGGCCATCCGAAAAACCGGATCGACGAACTCCTCCCTTGGAACTTCCAGCCGTCAAGCTGA